>JAAYIF010000062.1 GCA_012523575.1 Clostridia bacterium | reverse complement strand
GACCAGTACATCATTCAAATGCAGCATTACCTCGGTGTTTTGGGACCGGAATACAAAAAAGGCTATTTTGCCGTTCTGATAGGCGGACAGAGGTTTATCTGGAAGGAAATCGAACGCGACGACGAGCTTATTCAAATGATTTTTGAAGCGGAAATTGATTTTTGGAATAACCATGTCTTGGCAAATGTTCCACCAGCTCTTGATGGGTCGTCTGCGGCCGAGAAATTTCTGGCCGAGCGTTATGCCAAAGCGGACGCCGAGAAATCCGTCGATCTGGACCGTAGCTACAAGGAGAAACTTGACCGTTTAGTGGAATTGAAAAGGATCATCAGCGAATTTGAACGCGAGAAAAAGGAAATCGAGAACGAGCTTAAAAACGAACTGAAAGAAGCCACTTATGGTTTTGTTCCTGGGTATCGCGTTGAATGGAAACAGGTTACTTCAAACCGAGTAGACACGAAAAAATTAAAATCCGAATTTCCTAATATCTATGAAAAAGTCTTGAAAACGTCGAGCTATCGTCGTTTCGGAGTGAAACAATTGGAGGGTGAAAAATGGACATAAACGAAATGTTGACTCACTTAATTAATTATCACCGTTCATTAGTGGAACTTTTAAAATCAGATGAAATTAACACTAGAGACACAATGGAAATAGTTAGACACATAAACGTTGTGCATGAAAAAATAAGCATTCTTTTAGGTTTGGAGGGTGAAAAATGAGAAAAATTGAATTTAGGGCATGGGACAGAAAGAACGAAGTAATGGTTTATCCAAAAGGAATTCTTTTTGATGGTAGAATAGTGAATTTTAATTGTGGGATGCTTGAGTCGTATGAGGGATATGAGTTAATGCAATATACAGGCTTAAAAGACAAAAACGGCACTCCAATTTACGAGGGTGACATAGTAACAGGACAAAGTTTTGAAACTAGTATGTTGAATCATTGGAAAACTGGATTATTGAAACATTTGGATTATGAGGTGGAATATGTACCGGAAATGTATGTGATAAAGTACCATGAAGCGAGTTTTAAAACCTTTAACTCAAAGGGAAGATGGGTTGCTGTACTGAATCATCACGTTTCGAGTATGGTTGATGATTTGCAAGTCATCGGAAACATTTTTGAAAATCCAGAATTATTGGAGGTTGAAGAAAGTTAAAGGCGGAATTTCCGGAAATTTACGAAAAATAGGAGTGGTTTCAATGCTAAAAAAGGGAGATTCAGTCCGATTTAAGATCGGTGCAGATAAGCAAATTTATAAAGTTTCTTCTGATGAATTCGTAATGAACGGGGTTACTGTTGTTTATTTGGAGGATTATCCTGGCGAAGTGAACACTGCTTATTTAGAAAAAATCGAAACGGAGGTTATGGATCATGGCTACAAACGAATCCTTAAAAAAGCAGTTGGCAAAGCGTAATGGAAACAAATTAGTCAATGGGAACGGGGAACCAGTAACGCTTAAAGCGTTGCTGGCATCTCCGGCGGTGAAGAGACGTTTTGAGGAGGTCTTGGACAAACGTGCGCCGCAGTATATGACGTCGATTGTTAATCTTTACAATAGCGAGGCACAATTGCAAAAGTGCGATCCGATGACAGTTATTTCTTCGGCGATGGTGGCGGCCAGCCTGGATCTGCCGGTTGATCGGAACCTGGGATATGCCTGGATTGTTCCTTACTACGATCGGAAATCTAAAACATACCGAGCGCAATTCCAACTAGGTTATAAAGGGTATATCCAGCTGGCTCTCCGTTCCGGGCAATACCGGTATATTAACGCTATTCCGGTTCGCAAAGGTGAACTGAAAAAGTGGAATCCGTTAACTGAAGAGATTGAAATCGACTTTGAAGCGAGGGAATCGGATGAGGTTATCGGTTATGCTGCCTTCTTTGAATTGCTGAATGGCTTTAGAAAGACAGTTTATTGGAAGAAAGAAGATGTTGAAAAACACCGTCAGAAATTCTCTAAGTCGTCCTTTGGATGGGAGAACGACTGGGATGCGATGGCCTTAAAGACGGTGATCAAATCTCTTTTATCCAGATGGGGGATTTTATCCGTCGAAATGCAAAAAGCAGTTATTGAAGACGATGAAGAAAGATTGAATCCACCGGCGGATAACGTGGTCGAAATTGAAGCGGAAAAACCGGAGGTGCCGGAAAACGACGAACCTGTCTTTGAACTTCCTTTGGACGTTGAGGTTCCATTTGAAGAAGATGAGAAGGCTGATGACCAGGAGGGTTAATTCCTTCCTGGTCCTGCAATAGCACTGTTCTGGCATTTCCCCAAGGGGGGGATTAGGTTGGAAGGGAATTTCTTTCTTGTTTACCGGAAGATTTTCCACCATGAAATATTCAGGGACCAGTTAGGCTTCCGTCTGTTTATGCTCATCCTGGGAAACGCGGTTTTTTCCAAAGAGGGTGTTGAAATTGACGGTGTTGTGGTTAAACGCGGTCAGTGGTTCCGTTCCTATCGCAAATTGCAGGAAGATTTAGCTTATCGGGAAGGCCGGACTATTAAAAAACCAGGCCTGGCGACGTTAAAGCGTGCGGTGAAACGACTGGAAGATTTGGACATGATCAAGACGACGATTATTTACGAAAATGGCGGAACGGGTAGCGGAACGGGTAGCGGAACGGTTCGCGGAACGCTGTTTGAGGTCGTGAATTACGCGAAATATCAAAGTTTTTCGGGTCATGAAAATTTATTGCGGAACGCCTCGCGGAACGCCATGCGGAACGCGAGGCGGAACAAAAATAACAATGTATTAAATAACAATGAATTAAATAATAAAGCTACTACTACTGGCGAGGATCCGGTCACTTTTTACGAATCGAATTTTGGTATGCTTTCTCCATTCCAAATGGAACAAATTGTGATGATGTGCGAGGAAAACTCAGACGAATTAGTTTTGGCAGCTATGAAACTTGCACTTAAAAAAAATAAAAAGCATTTGAGTTATGTCGAGGGCATCTTAAAAATCTGGCGTGAAAACAACGTCAAGACTGTTGATGATGCCAGGGCTTATGAATTGGAATACCGGAATCGACTACAAGTCGTTCATGGAGGTGTGAAAAATGGGTCAAAGGTTTACAAGCATAGCCGAGGTTATGGCTCATCTACAGAAAAAAATGGAAGAGATTCAGTCTCGTTCTACGAACCAGGAAAATGGGACGACGTCGACCTTGAC
The DNA here is from genome assembly GCA_012523575.1 of Clostridia bacterium. GTDB lineage: Bacteria > Bacillota > DTU086 > DTU086 > DTU086 > 41-269. Next base: position 440 of record JAAYIF010000062.1, on the reverse strand, counting down.
GACATCGAATGAAGAAAAATACGACTGTCCGAAGTGTAAAGATTTTGGTTTTATTATCACTGGTCGAAATACAGCACGTGAATGTGAATGCGTGATTCAAATGCGGATCAACCGGCTGTTTAAAGCGTCACAAATCACGGATGAATTTAAAAAACTTTCGTTCAAAAACTTTATTACCAAAGGAAAGCCGCAGGTTATTGTTGATGCCTATTTGTGTGCGGCTAATTACTGCAAAATGTTTCCTGAAATCAGAAATACTCGCCACAATTCGATTTGTTTGCTTGGCCAGCCTGGATCTGGGAAAACGCATCTCTTAATCGCGGCATCAAATTATTTACTTAATCGTGGAATCGGTGTTTTGTATTTTCCTTACCGGGAGGGGTTCGATGAAATTAAAGATGATTTGGACGCGTTGGAAGAAAAGGCGAGCCGCATGAAAG
>JAAYIF010000012.1 GCA_012523575.1 Clostridia bacterium | reverse complement strand
TGTTGCCTAAATACTCGGTAACTAATTTTGCCAGAGCATACATGGGCTTTCTGGCTTTTTCCACAATTCGAGGATGATTTTCATCCACAGGGCTGTACTGAGGTTTACCGTAAGCCACTGCTGTTGTGGCATTGATTACGTGTTCCACATTATATTGTTCTGCTGCATCCAGAATGTAGGCATATCCCTTCACATCAACGTCAAAGAGTTCCAATATGTTGTTTGAAAAGCTCCAGGCTAGGTGAATGACAGCATCCATTCCCTTTACGGCTTCAAAAATAAAATCTTTATCGGATATGTCTCCCGCCCTGGTTTCAACTCCCATTGCAGCTAGTTTTTTTAGCCCTTCTTCGTTTATATCCACAACTCTGATTTCATGACCTTTATCCTTTAATGATTTCACTACGTGGGGGCCAATATTTCCGCAGCCTCCGGTTACAAGAATTTTCAATGTTTTTCCCTCCCCTTTTTCTTGTAAACCCTGCACGGCTTTCAATTGCATTGTAAGATGTTGACAATTTTATGTCAAGTTTTGTAATAAAGGGATTGAATTTTTTGCGGTTAAAGGTTAAAATATAAATGAAAATATTAATTGTTTTTATAAAATTTTGTTAATCACTTTAAAAAATTAAATAAACCATTGCAAGACCCCGGGGGAGCCTACCGAGGCTGAGAAAGTACGTTTAGCGTACTGACCCCTTGAACCTGGCCGGCGGGAAACCGCTGAGCATACTGGGTAATTCCAGCGTAGGGAGGGGCGGTGATGACGGAAAAAAAATTATAGAAATTATCACCCGCGCTCTGCCGGGTGATTTTTTATTTGGGGTTGTTGATCTATAAGGTTCAGCCTCAATAGTAAAAATTTTTCATGGGGGGAAAGAAATGAAAGATGTGTTGAAAATCGGAGGTCAAGAGCTTAAGAGCAGGTTGTTTCTTGGAACAGGGAAATTTCCGGATAACTGACTTATTCCCAAAGTAATTGAGGCATCCGAGACCCAAGTTGTCACAATGGCTGTGAGAAGAGTTGACTTAACATCTAAAGAAGAAAATTTGCTCAATTATATTAAAAATGTGATATTACTTCCCAACACTTCCGGAGCAAGAAATGCAGAAGAAGCCATAAGAATTGCAAGGCTTGCCAAAGCAATGGGCTGTGGAAACTGGATTAAAATTGAAGTTATACCCGACAATAAGTACCTTCTTCCCGACAACGAAGAAACCATAAAAGCTACCCAGGTTTTGGCAGATGAAGGGTTTGTGGTGCTTCCCTACATGCATCCCGATCTGGTGGCTGCAAAGAAAATGGTCAAGGCAGGGGCGGCTGCTGTTATGCCTCTGGGTGCTCCCATTGGCTCAAACCGGGGGCTAAAGACAAAGGAAATTATTAAGATAATGATTGCGGAAATTGAAGTCCCTGTTATAGTTGATGCGGGGTTGGGCAGACCGTCCCATGCGGCTGAAGCAATGGAAATGGGTGCCGATGCGGTTCTCGTAAATACTGCCATAGCAACGGCTGACGACCCAGTAAAGATGGCGGAGGCATTTAAATGGGGAGTTAGGGCAGGAAGAACGGCTTACCTTTCCGGAATGGGGGCAGAAAGCGAATTTGCAAGAGCTTCATCTCCATTAACGGGATTTTTGAGAAGCTAACTGTTAATTATGGAGGCGGTGAAGATCAAAATGACTTTTTATGACGAGCTTGTAAGGTACCGTTCATTTTTTGAGGAAATGGAAAAGGAGAAGGATAGAATTACTCCCGGACACATAAAAGCAATTCTTCAAAAGTCTTACCTAACACCATGGGATTATTATGTTCTTCTTTCGGAAAAAGCAGAGCCTTATTTGGAAGATATGGCTCAAAAAGCCCGCAGGCTTACTATTCAGAACTTTGGAAAAGTAATTCTTATGTATACTCCCCTTTATTTGGCAAATTACTGCGTTAACCAATGCTCTTACTGCGGTTTTAACGTTAAAAACAAAATCGGCAGGAGCAAGTTAACCCTGGAGGAGGTTGAAAGGGAGGCAAAGTTAATTTCCAGCACTGAAATGCGGCATATTCTGATATTAACCGGTGAATCTAGAGCTCACACTCCCGTTTCCTATATCCGCGACTGTGTTCGTGTGCTACGTAAGTATTTCACCTCCATTTCCATAGAAGTTTATCCCATGGAAACAGAGGAATATGCTGAGCTTATAAAAGAAGGTGTGGATGGACTGACAATATATCAAGAAGTCTACGATGAAGAAGTTTATGATAGGGTTCATATTGCAGGACCTAAAAAGAACTTCAGATATAGATTAGAAGCCCCTGAAAGAGCATGTGATGCTGGAATGCGTTTTGTTAATATTGGGGCTCTTCTCGGTTTAGGAGACAACTGGCGATTTGAAGCATTTTTCACAGGGCTTCATGCTTACTATTTACAAAATAAATATCCCGACAGTGAAATAGGAATTGGGCTTCCACGGCTGAGGCCCCATGTAGGTGCTTCATTTAAACCCAAGTCTCTGGTAAATGATGAAAATTTAGTTCAAATTTTGGTTGCTACCAGACTGTTCCTCCCAAGGGCAGGAATTTCTATAACCACCCGTGAGAGCGAATGGCTGAGGAATAATCTGCTGCCCCTTGGGGTAACAAGAATGTCGGCAGGTTCTGTTACTGCTGTGGGAGGCAGGGCTGTGGAAGAGAAAAGCCCGGGTCAGTTCGAAATTGCAGATGAAAGGTCAGTAAGGGATGTTCATGAGTATCTCCTAAGAAGGGGATATCAGCCTGTATATAAGGATTGGCAGGCAATTGTATAAATCAGAGGGGGTGTTGTAAAAGCTATGCAGGTAACCGTTAATGGTGAAATTATGAGCTTCCCATCTAATATTTCGCTGCTGCAGCTGCTAGAGAATCTTGGATTAAATCCAGGCTCCGTAGCCGTTGAATTAAACGGAGTAATTGTAGACAGGGATAGCTATGAAAAAACAGGATTAGGAAATGGAGATGTAGTGGAAATTGTTCGTTTCGTAGGCGGCGGATAAAAACAATTTTATAAAAAAGTCTAAGGGGGTAATAGATAGTGTCAACCCAGCTGCTTAACGCCTTAAGGGGAAATATTACAAAGGAAATGGAAATAGTAGCAGAAAAGGAAAAATTAGATCCCGAGTACATAAGAGACGGGATTGCTAAGGGAACAATTGTCATACCAGCAAATAAAAATCACAAAAATTTAGACCCCGAGGGTATCGGTGAAGGGTTGAGAACAAAAGTTAATGCAAATATAGGAAACTCCACTGCTTTTCCTGATGTTGAGTATGAACTTGAGAAAATGCAGACTGCCATAGAAGCGGGAGCAGACGCAGTAATGGATCTTAGTACAGGTCCAAATATTGATGAATGCAGGAAAAGAATTATAGAAAATTCAAAGGCTGCGGTGGGAACTGTCCCCATTTATCAGGCTGCTGTTGAAGCAATAGAAAAGCATGGAAGCATTGTGCATATGACTGAAGAAAACCTGTTTGATGTAATAGAAAGGCAGGCTGAGGATGGAGTAGATTTTATAACTGTACACTGCGGAATAACCCAGGAAGTTATTTCACGGCTTAAAAATCAGGGTAGGATTACGGACATTGTAAGCAGGGGAGGTTCTTTTATTACAGGTTGGATGCTTTACCATGAAAAAGAAAATCCCCTTTATTCCCAATACGACCGCCTGCTGGATATTTGTTTGAAATATGATGTTACCCTAAGTTTGGGAGACGGGTTAAGGCCTGGATGTTTGGCTGATGCCACCGATAGGGCCCAAATACAGGAACTTATAGTGCTTGGGGAATTGGTTGACCGCGCAAGAGAAGCAGGAGTACAGGCTATGGTTGAAGGGCCTGGTCATGTTCCCCTTGATCAGGTTGAAGCTAATATAAAACTTCAAAAGCAGCTGTGCAGAAAAGCACCTTTTTATGTTCTGGGACCTCTGGTAACAGAAATTGCTCCTGGCAATGATCATATAGTGTCTGCTATAGGAGGGGCATTGGCTGCAGCGGCGGGAGCTGATTTTTTGTGCTATGTGACTCCTGCCGAACATTTGGGACTGCCTACTAAAGAAGATGTGAGAGAAGGGGTTATGGCAGCAAGGATAGCAGGACACGCAGCAGATATAGTTAAGGGTGTAAAGGGAGCGTGGGAGCGCAACCTGGCTATGGCAGCCGCAAGGAAAAATCTTGATTGGAAAAAACAAATTGAATTGGCGTTAGATCCAGTTAAAGCTAAGAAATATAGAGAAAATCGAAATGAAGATGATGTTGAAGAATGCTCCATGTGCGGTAAATATTGTGCCATGAAGGTTATTTCTAGTTTTTTAAATACCGCGGCAACGGCATGTTAGTCCTTTAATGCAGGGCCAGTCATATAATTAATATAACCAGGCATATATTTAAAAAGCCTGGTTTCTTTTTTTTGGGGGTTTTAATTTCCTTAGCGTTCTGTCCCTTTTAAACTTTTCAAGTTGGAAGGGGAAAATTCCTAGGATATCAATGATTTCATCCTCTGTTTTTCCGATCATTTCAAGATTAACATATTGGATTAAGTCAAACCCATATTTCATGAAAAATTTCCTTCGATTTCGCTGTACTTGATCTCCAAATTTTATAGCAGCCATATTAATCCTCCTCATCCATTGCTTACTTATCCCATTAATTAATTTTCTACAGTTTTGCTGTTTTTATTATTATTTGTTTTTGCTACTAAAAAAGTGCCAAAGAAAAACCTAAAAATTTTTGATCCCAAAGAAGGATTTCTTGATTTTATATAGAATAGTAGTAATCGAAAAGTGAAAATTCTACTCCTCAAGGTTTAAAATTAACCACTCACCTCAAAAACGTTCACTCCTGTGATATGTGAAAGCATTAAATGTGCAGCAAGCAAATGGTAACGAGCTGCTTTTTTGTGTAAAGACGTTTTATTTCCCACTGATACACTGCGGTGCAGGCAAATTGTAGAGGTAAAATTTTGTCCAAAATTAGTTGCTCAAGTACGAATAATTAAGTAGTTAGTGAATACTTATGATTATGGAAGGACGAGCAGGGAAAACAAGTTTACTGATATAGGGAAAATATCTTGCTGAGCGGCGGCAGGGCATATAGGGAGGTTATCAGATGGCAAAAAGGGAAAGTATCAGGTTAAGAGTAATTGAAGGAATGCTAGAGGACACGAACAGAGGCATTATCCGCATGGATACCGAAGACATGAGAAAAATCGGTGTCAAGCTCAATGAATTCGTAGAGATTCTAGGAAAAAGGAAAACCGTCGCAAAGGTAGTGCCATCTTTCGGCGCATACTGCAGAAACGATGCCGTTATGATGACAGGTACAACACGGTACAATGCCGGAGTAGGTTTAGATGAAAAAGTACAGATAAGAAAAACCGAAGTGCAGCCTGCAAAAACAATAGTACTCACTCCTGAAGATCCCTCGAAAAAGTACGACGATGAAAATATTCTTTTCAACCTGCAACGGATGATGATTGGAATACCAGTGGTAACCGGAGACAGACTGACGGTTATGCTGGTAGGAACAGATGAGTCCTTCAGTGTGGCTGGAACCAACCCTAAGGGACCGGTTCTCATCACCAAAGAAACCCAGATAAAAATTAAAGAGCCCGAGGAATTCACAGCCACAAGAAGGGTTACCTATGAAGATATTGGCGGTTTAGATGAAGAAGTACAAAGAGTCAGGGAAATTATAGAACTCCCTATGAAATTCCCAGATGTATTTAGAACTTTGGGAATTGAAGCGCCAAAGGGAGTGCTTCTATACGGACCGCCGGGAACTGGTAAGACATTAATAGCCAGGGCCGTAGCTTCCGAAAGCCAAGCTCACTTTATCCATGTCAATGGTCCTGAGGTTATGAGTAAGTATTATGGTGAAAGTGAAGCAAAACTGAGGGAGCTTTTCGCCGAGGCAAGAAGGAATGCACCAAGCATACTTTTCCTTGATGAGATAGATGCTTTGGCTCCAAAACGTGGTGAAGTGCACGGGGATGTAGAAAAAAGGGTTGTGGCACAGCTCCTTGCATTAATGGATGGTCTTGAAACCCGAGGCGAGATCATAATAATAGGAGCAACAAACATGCCAGACTTGCTTGACCCTGCACTTAGAAGACCTGGGCGTTTCGACCGCGAGGTACCCATCAATGCGCCGGATAGATATGGAAGAGAAGATATACTACAGATACACACAAGGGGAATGAATTTAGCAGACGATGTTTCCATACAGGAACTTGCTTCTATTACCCACGGCTTTGTAGGAGCAGACTTGGCTTTCTTGTGTAAAGAAGCTGGAATGAATGCAATGCGTAGAATTCTTCCAGAGCTCGATTTAGGAGAGGAAGTAGACAGGCAACACGTGGATATGGTTGTAACTAGGCAAGACTTTTTGAACGCCCTTAAGCAGGTGCAGCCCTCAGCAACTAGAGAGTTCTTCTCAGAAGTACCCAATGTGGGTTGGGAGGATGTTGGAGGGCTGGATGAGATAAAGAAAACATTGACGGCACTTGTGGATTGGCCATTGAAATACTCTGAGCTCTATGATCATGTAAAGATGGAAACTCCGAAAGGAATACTGCTGTCAGGACCTTCGGGAACCGGTAAAACGCTTGTGGCAAAAGCCATAGCAACGGAAAGTGAAGTAAACTTTATCAATGTTCCAAGTCCAATGCTCTTTTCGCAATGGGCAGGGAAATCTGAAAAGACTTTGCAGGAAATATTCAGGAAAGCAAGGCAAGCAGCACCATGTATTCTGTTCTTCGATGAAATAGACGCATTAGCTCCCCAAAGAGGTGCGGCAGGACATACAAGAACAACTGAGCATATGGTAAGTATACTGTTAAGTGAATTGGACGGTCTTGAAGAGTTAAAGGGAGTAATAGTCTTGGCTGCAACAAACAGGATAGAATCATTAGATCAGGCGCTGTTGAGACCGGGACGTTTTGACTACATTCTTGAATTCCCAATGCCCGATGCTAATATGAGAAAAGAGATATTTAAAATACACGTTAAGGATAGACCCTTAGCTGACGATGTGGATTTGGAAGAACTGGTAGAAAAGACAGAAGGAATGGCAGGGTCTCATATAGAAGGAATTTGCCAGAGGGCTTCATTGCTAGCATTGCAAGACTTCATAGAAAAAGCAGAGAGTGAAAAGGATCTTACGAAGGAAAAAGATTTGCTGAAAATAAATATGAATCATTTCAGAAAAGCAGTAGAAGACATAAAAGGTAACGAGGAAAAAGAGGTAAAGGGAATAGCAGTAATTTAAAAAATGATTATAGGTTTGCCATGCTAATTCATGGCTGACATGGAAAATAAACAGTCCCTACCCTAAGAGGAGGTGAATGATTTAAGGTAGGGAGTGAGGGAAACCTCAAAAAACCAAGAAAGGGGGATTTTTAAGTGGAGAACATTGATGTAAAAAAACTGTTTGAAGAGCCAACTTTGAGGCAGATTACTGTGTGGGCAAGAGGAGTTCTTCAAAACAAAGAAGCTCGTGACGTAGTGGTAATTCTGACAAACGCTGCATGGAAGAGTGAAGGTAAGTATGTACAGGCTTTTGAAAACTACGTAGACCTGCCTGACAGAATTTACGTACCCGTTCGTGCTTACGGAAGAATTGCAGATGAGCCTATTGAAAGTAGATATCAATATGAAAACGCTGACCCTGAAATTATTGTTCTCACTGAAGAAACATTGGTTAAGAGTACAACATTAGGCTATGCAGGTATGACCGGTTACTCCAGCCTGGTAGAAGGAGATACACCCAAAACATTGGTTGTAAACACCAAGAGAAGCCCCAAAGAAATTGCTAAGTTTATCCCCAAAGATCAATTAGAAAAAATCAAGAAGATAGTAACAGTGGACGCATTCGGAATGGCAGAAGCAGTTATTACTCTGGACGGTGCAGAAGGTGTTTATGATAAGTCCGGTATCGGTGTAGGTATTTCTGCTGCTCTCGTAGGTGCAGTTGTTAAGGCAACAGGTATCGTAAGCTATGATGCAGCCATTAACGAAGTAGCTAACAAAGAAGCATTCAAGAACGGATATGACCAATGCGTAATTGAAGAAGTTTCAAGTGTAGCATAAATTATAAGGTAAATCAAGGAGGTGTAGCTAATGGGTTTAAGATCTGAGTTGTTGAAGGTCTTTGAAGAGCTGCCTTTTGCTGGTACCTATCCCAGCCCACAAAAATGCAACGAAAGCCAAGTAACCGGTAACTGGAAGGTACAACGTCCTGTAGTTGAAACAGAAAAGTGCACACAGTGTTGGCAGTGCTGGATCTTCTGCCCCGATGCAATTATCACAAGAGGAGAAAACGGACCAGAGTTCTTTTACAGGTTCTGCAAGGGCTGTGCAGTATGTGCCAATGAATGTCCAACAGGCGCAATCACCATGGTACCAGAACTAGAATTTGAAGATTAATCATTTTGAGGAGGTGAATTTTTAATGGGTAGAAAAGAATATATCTCTGGTTGTGTAGCTGCAGCTCACGGAGCTCGCTTAGCAGACGTAGACGTAATTTGTTCTTATCCAATTCGTCCATATACAGGTATTATGTCTGAGCTAGCACGTATGGTAGCTGACGGAGACTTAGACGCTGAGTTTGTACACGGTGAAGGTGAACACGCACAGCTGAGTGTTGTTTATGGTGCTTCCGCAGCAGGAGCAAGGGCCTACACAGGTAGCTCTGGTGTAGGTGTAACCTATGCATTCGAAGTATATTCTCCAATTTCCGGTGAAAGATTACCTCTCCAAATGGCAATTGCTGACAGAACATTGGACCCACCAGGAGACTTCGGTTCTGAGCACATGGACGCAATGTCCTGCCGTGACCAAGGATGGATCATGGGTTGGGCTTCAACACCACAAGAAGCATTGGACAACACAATAGCTTACTTCAGAATTGGAGAAGATCCAAGAGTATTGTTGCCCCAGTTTGCATGTATGGATGGTTACTTCGTATCCCACATTCTCAACGAAGTTGACATTCCAGATGAAGAGCAAGTAAAAGAATTCTTGCCACCATACAAGAACCATCACATCTTAGACCCAAGGGATCCCATGATTATTGGACCACAAATTGCACCAATGCAAGGACCTCCATTGCAGTATCAGCGTAAGAAGCTATGGGACTCTGTTCCACCAGTTGTAGAAGAAGTATGGAAAGAATTCGGTGAAATCTTTGGCCGTAAATACGATCCATGGATTGAGCAATACATGACAGAAGATGCAGACTACATCCTGGTAGGTATTGGTGCACACGCAGAAACAGCAAAAGTTGTAGCTAGAAAACTTCGCAACCTGGGAGAAAAAGTTGGTGTAGCAAGAATCCGTACCTTCCGTCCATTCCCAACTAAGCAACTGAGAGAAGTATTGGCAAACGCAAAAGGTATCGGTGTATTTGATAACTCCAACTCCTTCGGAATTACAGGAAGAACTGGCCCCGTACAAGCTGAAGTTAAAGCTGCACTCTATGGAGCAGTTAACGTTCCAGTATTGAGCTTCCTGGGCGGACTCGGTGGAGAAGAATTCACACGTGAAGAATTCTTCTACATCTACAAGCTCGTAAAAGACTACGCAGAAGCAGGTAAGTATCCAGAGCCTGATCAGTCCTGGGTAAGCCCATTTGACTTAGAAGAAATGGATTAATTTAAGGGAAAATTGAAAGGAGGGACTCCTGTGAGCTTCGATTACAAAAAGCAAGAGCTTCCAATGATAAAAAACTTAGCTGAGGCTCCCATTGAAGAGTACTATCTTCCCGGTCACAGAACCTGTGCAGGTTGTGGACCAGCTTTGACCTATCGTTTGGTTGCAAAAGCAGCTGGAAAGAACACAATTTTCTTAGGACCAACAGGTTGTATGTACGTTGCTAACACATCCTATGCTTGTGGTCCCTGGGCAGTACCATGGATCCACGCACAAATTACCAACGGTGGCGCAGTAGCATCAGGTATTGAAGCAGCATATAAAGCAAGAATGCGTAAAGGCACATGCGACATTGATGCATTCCCCAACATCATCGTAATGGCTGGTGACGGTGGCGCCGTTGATATCGGTCTGCAAGCAATTTCCGCAGCATTCTATCGTGGACATGACATCTTGGTCGTATGTTACGACAACGAATCCTATGCTAACACCGGTATCCAAACATCACCCTCAACACCATACGGAGCATGGACTTCCTTTACACCTGCAGGACCAGTTGTACCAGAAGGTAAGAAACTGTTCCCGAAAGATGGTCCCGCACTGTTCGCATACGGACACCCAGAACTAAGATATGTAGCAACAGCTTCCATTGCATATCCAGTTGACCTCATGAACAAAATACGTAAAGGCCTTAACCAAGACGGACCAGCATACGTACACATCCACGCAATTTGTCCAAAAGGTTGGGTATTCCCCTGCAACAAGATTATCGAAGTTGGAAAACTAGCAGTTCAAACAGGTATGTATCAACTATACGAAATCATTGACGGACAAAGAATTCTGACACACGCACCCAAGAAGTTAAAGCCAGTAGAAGACTACATGAAACTGCAAGGACGTTTCGCACACCTGCAGCCAGAACACATCAAGAAGATGCAAGAATTTGTAAACGCAAAAGTAAAAGCAATAGGAATCGAAGCAACATTACCACCAACCAACTAAGATTAAGAAATAAAAGAAATCCTTGGGCATTAAGTCCAGGGATTTCTTTTTTATTGAATAACTTATTAAAAAAAAATAAAATAAAATTATGTGAATAAGAGCAGCAGGTGATGCAAAATGGAATTTAAAAATTTAAGAATTAAAGAGTTAAAGCTTACATTGCTATGTATTATAATTGGGGTTTTTTCTGGACTGTCTGCAGTAATATTTCGTTGGATGGTGCAATCATTCCATAATTTAATGTGGAAAGAAGTTAAACAGTGGTTTAGTTTTACAGGTAGAATAAGTAATTTAATAATACCAATTATAGGTTTGTTGATTGTCAGCACTTTTATAAGATATACACTGGAAAGAAATAATCAAAAGCATGGTGTTACTGAAGTTATAAGGGTATTGAATAAAAGGGATGGGAAGATACCTTATTATATTGCACCGGTAGAAGCTATAGCATCATCCCTTTGCATTGGAAGTGGCGGTTCCGTGGGTCCAGAAGGGCCTATGGTTCAAATTGGTGCTGGTGTGGGTTCTTCCATTGGTCAAATTTTTAAAATATCTTCTGATGAATTAAAATTATTAGCTGCAGCCGGTGCTTCCGGAGGATTGTCAGCAATTTTTAACGCTCCCTTAGCAGGTATTTTTTTCGCAATGGAAGCACTTGTAAAAAAGTTGCATTGTAAAATATTTTTCTATTTCGCCCTATCATCCATAACGGCTACACAGATTTATAGATTATTTTATGGAAATAAACATCTGTTGAATATTACAGAAGCTTTTTGGGGTAGCTGGCAGGAACTTTTTATTTTTTTAATGCTAGGGATATTTGGTGGTATTATAGTGACTGTTTTTATTTTTTCTGTTAATACGGCTGAAAGCAAACTCAAGGGGCTAGCTTTTCATTCTGTTTTGAGTCCCATGGCAGGTGGTGCAATCCTTGGACTTTTTGCATTGTACTTGCCCCATGTTTTAGGTGAAGGTTATGAAACAATTGCTACAACGTTAAAAAACAATATTCCAATGGAAATTATACTTTTAATTATAATTTTAAAAATATTTGCAACTTCAATTACCCTGGGAACCGGAGGTTCAGGAGGAGTATTTGCACCTTCTTTGGTCCTCGGAGCCCTTTTGGGAAGTGGAATTTCCAATTTTGCAGCAAATTTCTTCTCAAATATTATGGGTTCCCATGAGACTTATATAGCGGCGGGGATAACAGCTGTATTATCTAGCGTATTTAGTGCTCCTATAACTGCCGTTATCATGGTTATAGAGTTAGCAAATAACTATGAAATTGCTCTGCCTTTAATGGTTGCTTCTGTTAGTGCATCATATATAAATAATTTGTTCTTCAAAGAATGCTCCATTTATGAAATTGATTTGGTAAAAAACGGGATCAGGGATAAGGAAACAGAATACTTCTTTAGGAAAAGCAGTGTTTCTTAGTATAAGGACATAAAAAGTATATTGACAATTCCTGTTTAGTGTTTTACTATTGCTTTAACATATTAATATGCTAAAACACGTGCCATGGTTGGGGTGTTAAAATGGCTGAGGATATAAAATTGATAACCCCTTCGGGAATAAGGGATTGGCCTCCTGAGAATGCATGGAGAAAGAGGTACATAGAAAACATCCTTGTTAAGCTGTTTCAATCATGGGGGTATGAGGAAGTAATAACCGGAACCCTTGAGTTTGATAATGTTATTTCAAAAGGTTTATCCGAAAATGAAAAAAGTCAGCTTTATAGATTTTTTGGAAGAGAAGGAGAAATTTTGACCCTGAGACCGGATATGACCACTCCCATTGCCAGGTTTACTGCTACCCATCTAAAAAATAAAACTTTTCCCTTAAGGTTTTTTTATACCGGCAATGTTTTCCGTTACGAAAAAATTCAGGCAGGTAGATACAGAGAATTTTTTCAGGCAGGTGTGGAATTAATTGGGGCTGAAAGCAGCCTTGCGGATGCTGAAATTATTATTCTAGCCAGCAGAGCACTGGAGAAAGTGGGAGTTAAGGATTTCAGGATCGGTATAGGGGATATACAGCTTCTTAACTTGGTTTTGGAACTGTGTGAGCTGGAATATTATGGTAAGGAACAACTTAGAAAAGCAATAGCGGAAAAGGACTATGTGAGCGTTAAAGCTTTGATCAATAAATTAAAAAATGAAAGTCAAAGCAGTTATATCCAACTGCTGGAAAAGCTGAGTAATATTTATGGTCCTGATGATTTTATAAAAGAATTTTCCAGGTTTGAAACCTGTTTGGTAATAAAGAACCGGTTAACGGTATTGAAAAATATTATTACCCTTCTAGAGACAGCAGATTTAAAGGATAGGATTATTATTGATCTTGGCATAACCAGGGATTTTCAGTATTATACAGGTATTGTTTTTGAAATTTACAGCCCATATATCGGATTCCCCATATGCGGTGGCGGTCGGTATGACAATCTATTAAATAATTTTGGCTTTAAATGTCCTGCCACCGGATTTGCTATGGGGATAGAAAGGGTGCTCCTGGTACTGGAGAAATCAGGCAAGCTTCCTAAATTGGAGTATAAAAAATGTTTAGTGGTGGGCGGGGATTTTAAAAAAATTTTTCAAAGGGCTGAGGAGCTTCGCAGCCGTGGTTTTTTTGTGGAAGTGGAGCTAGAAGAAAAGGACGAAAAGGAACTTAAGGAATATGCAAAAAGCAAAGGTATTAATTATATAGAAGTGGTAAATTAGGGGTGGAGTTTTTGAATAATAACTTGTTGACTGTTGCGGTGCCTAAGGGGAAATTGCTGGAGGATGTTGTTGATCTTTTTGAGAAAATAGGCTTTCCCACTGAAGATTTAAAACAAAGTACAAGAAAGCTTCTTCTTGAATATCCGGAGGATTCACTGCGATACATAATCTGCAGACCCACGGATATTCCCACATATGTGGAATACGGTGCCTCAGACATAGGAATTGTGGGAAAGGATACCATTGAAGAAGCGAGAAAAAACATTTTTGAGCTGGCGGATTTGGGATTTGGAAAATGTAAATTTGTTCTGGCTCTTCCTGAAAAAATTATAAAGTCATCGGAATATGAAAAAGATTTTCAAAAAATTTTTGCCGGATCTACACACCTTCGGGTTGCTACAAAATTTCCCAATGTAGCTCGGGAGTACTTTGATAGGATAGGTTTTCAGGCAGAGATAATACATCTGCACGGCAATATAGAGTTGGCTCCTCAGGTTGGCCTTGCGGAAGCAATTATAGATATAGTTTCCACAGGTAGAACCTTAAAGGAAAACAATCTGGTGGCTGTGGATGATATTTTCGAAGCCACAACCCGCCTTGTGGCCAATAGAGTAAGCTACAGGCTCAAACATAAACGCATACAGAATCTTTTAGAAAACATCTATAAACACTATTTGGAGGTTAAAAATGATTAAAATTCAGCGCTATGTTGAAGTTGATTTTCATTCTATCCGCAGAGATATTAATGATGCACTCAACGAAGTAATCGGTTATGTACAGAAAATTGTTGATGATGTGAGAAATAGGGGAGACCAGGCCCTTATTGAGTACAGCCTTAAGTTTGATAATGTTGATATTAAAAAGACCGGCCTAAGGGTTACTGAAGAAGAGATACAAGCTGCTTATAAAAAAGCTGACCCCAAAATCATTGAGGCATTAAGGGAAGCTTCCCATAACATAAGGGAATATCATCAAAGGCAGATAAACCTTTCGTGGCTAGACTGTCCCAAAGGTTCCTTATGGGGCCGTATGGTTCGTCCCCTTAAAAGGGTGGGCATTTATGTTCCCGGGGGAACGGCTTCCTATCCTTCTTCTGTTTTAATGAATGGAATACCGGCCTCCGTTGCCGGTGTAGAAGAAATAGTAATGATTTCTCCTCCCAACAGCCATGGTGAACTTTCTCCCTATACCCTTATTGCAGCTTGGGAGCTGGGAATTAAAGAAATATATAAAGTGGGCGGTGTCCATGGTATTGCTGCACTGGCCTATGGAACGGAAACCATAAGGCCTGTTTTAAAAATTACCGGTCCGGGCAATATTTACGTGACCGCTGCAAAGAAATTGGTTTTTGGAGATGTTGATATTGATATGCTGGCGGGACCCAGTGAGATTTTTATAATTGCTGATTCCAGTGCCGATTCCAAATTTGCTGCTGCTGATATGCTATCCCAAGCGGAACACGATGTTCACTCCTCTGCCATACTAGCCACCCCCGATGAAAATCTTGCAAACGAAGTAAAAAGGGAAATAGACCGTCAACTAAAAGGGCTTCCCCGGGAAAGTATAGCCAGAAAAAGCATAGAAAATAACGGTTTGATAGTTATTACAGAAGATATCTTTGAAGCGGTTCAGGCAGCAAATGATTATGCACCGGAGCACCTTGAAATAATGGTGGAGGAACCCCTTCATATCCTTGAAAAAATAGAAACGGCAGGAACTGTATTCTTGGGGCTTTATACCCCTGAACCTGTGGGAGATTATTGGGGAGGGACAAATCACATCCTGCCCACGGGTGGGACAGCCCGCTTTGCATCTCCCCTGGGGGTTGAAGATTTTATAAAATTCATTGGAGTCCTTGGATATAGTAAAGAAAAACTCTTTAATGACGGGGAAAAGATAGCTTCCCTTGCTGAAGCGGAAGGGCTGGATGCACATGCCAGGGCAGTTTTAATAAGACTGAGGGATGGAGAGGCAAATGAAAAGGGTTGGAAAAATTAAAAGGTCTACCGGAGAAACAGATATAGAAATGGAGCTCATTATTGACGGTTCAGGAAATTTAGAGGGTAAAACGGGAATACCCTTTCTTGATCACATGTTAGAGTTATGGGCTCATCACAGCAGGTGTGATATTAAAATGAAAGTTAAGGGAGATTTGGCAGTGGATGGGCACCACACGGCTGAAGATGTGGGCATCTGTCTTGGACAGTGTTTTAAAAGTGCACTGGGTGATAAGTTAGGAATAAACCGCTATGGGTATTCAGTTGTGCCCATGGATGAAGCCCTTATCATGGTTGCCTTGGATTTCAGCGGAAGGCCCTACCTTAGCTATGAAGTTTCCTTTGCTGCTAGCAAAGTTGGCAATTTCGACGTGGAACTTGTGGAAGAATTTCTTCGTGCCTTTTGCAATAATTCAGGGACAACCATGCACGTTAAAATGCTTGCGGGGAAAAACACTCATCATATCATAGAGGCAACCTTCAAATCCTTTGCCAGAGCTGTACGGGAAGCTGCTGCTGTAGTGGGAAATTATATTCCTTCTTCCAAGGGGCTGTTGGAATAGATTTGAATTTAGTTTTGTCCGAAAAAATGAGCCTTTGGGATTTAGAATGTAGATTATTGAAAAGTTTGGGGAGATGGTGGAAAGGTGCTAATAATACCTGCAGTGGACATACGCAAGGGGAAGTGTGTCCGTTTGGTTAAAGGGAAAGTGGATCAGGAAACCGTTTATTTTAATGATCCCGTTCAAGCTGCATGTAAATGGGCAGAAGCAGGGGCACCCCTGCTTCATTTGGTTGATCTCGACGGAGCTTTTGCTGGTGTGCCAAAAAATCTTGAGATTATAAAAAGAATCAGGAAAAGCGTTGATATTCCCCTTCAGCTGGGGGGCGGAATGAGGAATTTGGAAACTATTAATAGGGTACTTTCCATGGGCATAAATAGGGTTATTCTGGGTACAGCCGCAGTATTCAATGGGGAATTGGTGGAGGAAGCCTGTTCATTGTATGGAGAGAGAATATTGGTGGGCATTGACAGCAAGGAAGGTAAAGTGGCTATTCAGGGATGGGAACAGGTGGCACAGAAAGGTATTGTTGAATTTGCCAGGGAGCTGGAAGAGAAGGGTGTTAAAGGGGTTATATTTACTGATACCGGCCGCGATGGGACCTTAAGAGGACCTAATTTTGAATCTATAATGGATTTTTTAGATAAAATTTCTTTAAAGGTGATTGTTTCCGGGGGTATTTCAAGAATTGAAGATATTAAGAATTTATTAAATTTGGGGTGTTCAAATCTAGAGGGCGTAATTATCGGCAAGGCCCTGTATGACGGCTCTGTTGATCTTAAAGAAGCGTTGAGATTGGTAGGTGCTAAAAGATGCAAGCAAAAAGAATAATACCATGCCTCGATGTTGCATCGGGTAGAGTTGTAAAGGGAACTAAATTCATTAATCTTCGGGATGCAGGGGATCCTGTGGAGCTGGCGGCGTACTACGACGGAGAAGGAGCCGACGAGCTTGTTTTCTTGGACATTACTGCTTCCTATGAAAAGAGAAAGACCATGGTTGATCTGGTGCGACGTACCGCAGAAAATATATCTATTCCCTTTATCATAGGAGGAGGTATCAAAAGCCTTGAAGATATTGCGGAAATGTTTGAAGCCGGTGCTGATAAGGTTTCCATAAGTACAGCAGCGGTGGAAAACCCTGAGCTTATAGGAAAGGCAGCGAAAATGTATGGTACTCAGCGTATAGTGGTGGCAATAGATGCCAAAAAAACCGGCCCTGATTCGTGGGAAGTTTATACCCATGGGGGGCGTAAAGCGGCAGGTTTAGATGCTTTGGAGTGGGCAAAAAAGGTGGAGGAACTAGGGGCGGGAGAAATCCTCCTTACCAGTATAGACAAGGACGGTACTAAGGACGGCTATGATATTGAACTAACTGCAGCTGTGAGCGAAGCTGTTAATATCCCGGTCATAGCTTCAGGGGGTGCGGGAAGTCTCAAACACATTCTTGAGGCGTTAACAAAGGGAAAAGCTGACGCAGCACTGGCTGCTTCTATATTTCATTACGGCCAAGACACCATTAAAGAGGCCAAAGACTATTTGAGGAAACATGGGGTGGTGGTTAGGCAATGATAAATGATAATGTAGGGGAGGATTTTTTAAGCAATTTAAAGTTTGACCATAAGGGATTAATACCGGCAGTGATTCAGGATGTTTCAACGGGAAAGGTTTTAATGCTTGCATATATGAATCAGGAGGCTTTACAAAGAACCCTTAAAACAAAAAGAACATGGTTCTACAGCAGGAGCAGACAGAAACTCTGGAATAAGGGGGAAACTTCGGGCAATTATCAAGAAGTGGTGCAGATTTCATACGATTGTGATGCCGATGCTTTATTAATCAAAGTAAAACAGCATGGCCCGGCATGCCATACGGGGAAATATTCTTGTTTCCACAACATTGCTTTGGAGCGGGGCGACAGCAAAGAAATTGGCACAAAGGAAAATATTGTAGAGGAATTATATAAGGTCATACAGGGGAGATTTAAAGAGAGACCCGAAGGAAGCTACACAACCTATCTTTTTAATGAAGGGCAGGACAAAATTCTTAAAAAAATAGGGGAAGAGGCAGCGGAAATAATTATTGGTTCTAAAAATCACAGCAGGGAAGAAGTTATATACGAGATGGGGGATCTCCTATATCACTCTTTGGTGCTTCTTGTGTACCATGATATAAAACCCTATGAAATTTTAAATGAACTAGCAAAACGCCGCTTAAAAGGGAACAAATAAGAAAAATCTTAAAGGGTTAAAGGATTTTGTATAATGTAGTAACATAATACCCTAAACCTCATGTTTTTTCAGTTTGTTTACAAAAGGTATCTGCTGCAGTTTTCTATTCTTGCGAACTCACGCCGGACAGCTCTATGCGCAGTGTTATGGGTAAAACCGGGCCGCCCCAAATTCGGCGCCCGTGCGAGAGAATGGCTGGCGCTGACGCCCTTTCGGCGCCTCCCGGTTTTGCCTTACGCTTCGCCAATAGCTGTTAGCCAGCGTTCGTTAAATCGTTTCGCAAACTACAGCAGTTTTCTAATGGGATTTACTAAGATAGTTAGTCTACGGTCTGTAATACCCTGAACCCCAGGGTATTTTGTATTTTTAGTTTAAGTTAAGCTTTAAACGTTAATAAAAAGGATATGGGATAACCATAACGAAAACATTATTTTGTGTATTATTTTTTTCCTTGTTAAACAATTTTAGAGAGATTCCTATGGAGTGATCTTTGTGGTTGATAAAGAGTTTTTATTTAAAAATCTAAATTCCCGACAGATTGAAGCAGTGGAATACACTGACGGCCCCCTTTTAATTCTTGCGGGTGCCGGAAGCGGGAAAACTAGGGTGCTTACCTATAAAATTGCCTATTTGATAAGCGAAAAGAAGTATAAGCCGGAAAATATACTTGCCATAACTTTTACCAATAAAGCAGCCGATGAAATGAAAGAAAGGTTAGAAAAGCTGCTAGATTTTAAAAGTGACGAAATGTGGGTCAGCACATTTCATTCCGCCTGTGCCAGAATATTGAGGAAGAATATAAACCATATAGGATTGAAGAATAATTTTGTAATTTACGATGCCTCTGATCAAAGGAATCTATTAAAGAACATAATTTACGAACTAAATCTGGACGAAAAGAAGTTTTCCGTGCGCAGGGTGCAGGAGATTATTTCCAGGGCTAAAAATCAGCTTCGTACCCCGGAAGCCTTTGCACAAGAGGGCAGCAGTTATTATGATACTAAGATTGCTGAAATTTATCACAATTACCAGAAAAAATTGAATGAAAATAACGGACTGGATTTTGATGATCTGCTTATGCAGACGGTTTTTCTTTTAAGCAGTGTTACGGAAGTATTAGAATATTATCAGGAGAAATTTCAGTACATATTGGTGGATGAGTATCAGGATACCAATTACGCTCAGTATGTTTTAATTAAGCTCCTGGCTGAAAAGCATCGCAGGGTTTGCGTTGTGGGTGATGATGATCAATCCATTTACGGCTGGCGGGGAGCGGATATAAGCAATATTCTTAATTTTGAAGAAGATTTTCCTGAGGCAAAAATAATAAAGCTGGAACAGAACTACAGGTCTACCAAAAATATTTTGAGGGCTGCTAATGAAGTGGTGAAGCACAACAGGGGACGGAAAGGGAAAACCCTTTGGACGGATAATCCGGAAGGGTGCAAAGTCAAAGTTTTTGAAGCTTTGGACGAAAAATCCGAGGCGAGGTTTTTGGCATTGGAAATTAAGCATCTTAGGGAGCAGGGGATAAAATTGGGAGATGTGGCTGTTCTTTATAGAACCAATGCCCAGTCCCGGATTATAGAAGAATGCTTCATAGAAGAGGGAGTTCCCTATATTATTGTAGGCGGACTAAAATTTTATGAAAGAAAAGAGATAAGGGATATAATTGCGTATTTGAGGGTTCTTGTAAACCCCAATGACAGTCTCAGCATGGAAAGAATAATAAATGTACCCAGAAGGGGTGTTGGACAGATTACCTGGGCAAAAATAACCGGGTTTGCCAGGGAAAAGGGAATTTCTATATTACAGGCTGTTGCTGAGGCGGAAAAAATTCCCAATCTGGGAAGGGCCAGGGAGCAGGTAGTCAAACTGGGAAAACTTCTCAATGAATTAAGGGAGGAAAAAGATACTGTCACCGTTACAAAGATCACCAATGATATTTTATCCCGTACGGGTTATGTTGAGGCCCTTGAAGAAGAAGGAACTGATGAAGCATATACAAGAATAGAAAATATCCGTGAATTTTTATCCGTTACCCAGGAATATGACCGGAACAACATTGACGGAAGCCTTGAAGATTTTTTGGAAAAGATTTCATTAATTTCCGATGTGGACTTATATTCCGGCACCTCTGATTATGTTACCTTAATGACACTGCACTCGGCTAAGGGTTTGGAATTCCCGGTTGTTTTTGTAACGGGTTTGGAGGAGGGAATTTTCCCCCACGCCCGCTCTTTGGACAGTGAGCCGGAAATTGAAGAAGAACGCCGGCTATGCTACGTGGGGATGACCAGAGCAATGAAAAAGCTTTATTTAACCTATGCCAGATCAAGAACCATTTATGGTGGAACATTTATTTCCGAGCCTTCTAGATTTCTACGGGAAATTTCTCCCCATTTGATTGAAGAAATTGAAGAACCCGGCCGCCTAAAAGAGGACAGTGCAGGGAATTATTATAATAGTAATTATAGCGGATTTAACAAAAGTAATAAAAAAATCGGGCTGTTTTCCGTTGGCGATAAACTGTATCATGAAAAGTGGGGTATAGGCACCGTCGTCAAAGTAGAAGGACCTACGGAACAGGATATTATATCCGTAGCCTTTGAAGGAAAAGGCATTAAAAAATTGATTCCCGCCTATGCACCTCTAAAAAAACTATAAGCACTTTTTAGGAGTGGGGTAAAATATGCCCAAAGATATTACCCTCGAAGAGGCTAAAAAAAGGGTTGAAGAATTAAGAAAGGAAATTGAAAAGCACAATTATCTATATTTTGTTTTGAACGCTCCGGAAATTTCTGACCAGGAATTTGATGCTCTGATGAGGGAATTGACGGAGCTGGAGGAGAAGTTTCCCCAGCTTATCACTCCGTATTCCCCAACTCAACGGGTGGGCGAGCAGCCTTCAAAGGAGTTTGCCCAGATTTCTCATCCCGTACCTCTTCTCAGTTTAAGCAATGCCTTTGATTTTGGGGATTTGAAGGAGTGGCATGAGAGAATAAAACGGCATGTAGACACTCCAATGGATTATGTAGTTGAGTTGAAAATTGACGGTCTTTCCGTAGCCCTTACCTATGAAAACGGTATATTTGTTACGGGTGCCACCAGGGGAGACGGATATACAGGGGAAGACATAACGGCAAACTTGAGAACCATCAAAACCCTTCCCTTGCGACTAAAGGATTCATTGCCCAAGCTTGTGGTGCGGGGAGAAGCTTATATGCCCAAAGCCGCCTTTAATCGATTAAATGAGGAAAGGCAAAAGAAAGGGTTATCTCTGTTTGCCAACCCCCGGAACGCTGCGGCGGGGTCCTTACGTCAGCTGGATCCTAAAATTACAGCTTCCCGTCCTTTGGGTTTGTTTGTTTATGAAGTTCTTACCGTTGAAGGGACAGAGTTTGAAAGCCATTGGCAGGCACTGAGTTTTTTGCAGGAACAGGGTTTTCCGGTGAATCCGTATAAAAAGCTTTGCCGCAGTGTTGAAGAGGTATATTCGGAATGCACGGCATGGGAGGAAAGAAGATGGGAACTGGATTATGACATTGACGGCCTTGTGGTTAAGGTAAACAACATAAATACCCAGAGGATTCTTGGTCATACTTCAAAAAGTCCCAGATGGGCCATTGCTTATAAATTTCAATCAGAGCAGGCTGTGACCAGAGTAAAAGATATCATTATCAGAGTGGGCAGGACTGGAGTGCTTACCCCCACAGCGATACTGGAACCGGTAAGGCTAGCAGGAACCACAGTGAGCAAAGCCACTCTACATAATGAGGATATTATAAGGGAAAAGGATGTAAAAATTGGAGACAAGGTTATTGTACAGAAAGCAGGGGAAATTATACCGGAAGTGGTTTCTGTAATTAAGGAAGAAAGAAAGGGAACTGAAAAGACTTTTTTCTTTCCCAGCCAGTGCCCCGAATGCGGCAGCAGGGTTGTTCGATTGCCCGGTGAGGCTGCGGTTAGGTGTACCGGTGGTCTGGTTTGCCCGGCTCAGCGGAGGGAAAGCCTCATCCACTTTGCTTCCAGGGATGCCATGAACATTGAAGGTCTTGGACCTAAAATAATTGAACAGATCTTAGTAAAGGGACTGATTGAAGATGCAGCGGATCTTTACTATCTGAGAAGAGAAGATTTAATTAATCTTGAAAGAATGGGTGAAAAATCAGCGGACAATTTAATAAATGCAATACAGAAAAGCAAAAATAATCCCTTTTCAAAGCTTCTTTTTGGCCTTGGAATTCGCTATGTGGGAAGCAGAGCGGCGAAAATTCTTGCTGAAAGATTTAAGACCATGGACAGGTTAATTGAAGCGGATATGGATGAGCTTATGGAAATTAATGAAATAGGAGAAAAAATTGCCCAGAGTGTGGTGGAATTTTTTAAAGAAGAGCATAATTTAAAGGTTATTGATAAGCTGAAAAGAGCCGGAGTTAATATGTCTGAGGATACAGCCCAAGAGGATCTTTCCCTTCCCCTTGTGGGCAAAAAATTTGTTTTAACTGGAAAACTTAGTACCATGACGCGAACCGAAGCAAAGGAAAAAATAGAATCCCTCGGAGGCGAAGTTCTCAGTTCAGTTAGCAGGAAAGTAGATTATCTGGTTTTAGGAAAGGACCCTGGTTCTAAATATGATAAAGCAGTTTCTTTAGGGATTACCATTTTGGAGGAAGAACAATTTCTTAAACTCTTTGAAAAAAATAAAAAATAAAAACCGGGTCCGTTGTATTTATTTTCCTTAAAGCTGCCATTTAAAAAACAAAAGAAAAAGGAAAGGAGATGGTTCTGTTGCCTTTAACCAGGGAGGAAGTTGAACAGGTTGCAATGGTGGCACGGTTGGAATTAAGTGAAGAGGAAGCTGAAAACTATACCCAGGAGCTTAACAGCATTCTTCAATATGTGGACAAACTCCATGAGCTGGATTTAAAAAATGTTGAACCCATGGTCCACGTTTTAACCATAAATAATGTTTTCCGGGAAGATAAGGTTGGGGAAGGTTTATCAAGGGATGCAGCTTTAGATAATGCTCCCCGTAAGGAAGACGGTCAATTTATAGTACCTAAAATTGTATAGAGGGGGAATAGCAGTGGAAGTAACAAAAATGAAAGCCCATGAAATACATGAAATGTTAAAAAAGGGCGATATTGGTGTTAGGGAGTTAACCGAGGTTTTTTTGGATAGGATTGAAAAAATTGATGATAAAATTAAAGCATATATTACCGTTAACCGGGAAAAAGCCTTAGAGCAGGCAGACCGGGTGGATGCCGGTATAAGAAAAGAAGAAAATACTGATGTTCTTGCAGGCATTCCCATGGCATTAAAGGACAATATATGTACAAAAGATATAAATACCACCTGCTCTTCAAAAATGCTGCATAATTATAAGCCTCCTTACAATGCCACCGTTGTTGAAAAGTTAGAGGAAAAGGGGGCAGTAATGCTTGGCAAACTTAATTTGGATGAATTTGCCATGGGATCTTCCACAGAAAATTCCTGGTTTTTTACTACCCGAAATCCATGGGATTTAGAAAGGGTTCCGGGTGGTTCAAGCGGCGGTTCCGCAGCTGCTGTGGCAGCAGGTGAAGCGGTTTATTCCCTTGGAAGCGATACAGGGGGATCAATTAGACAGCCGGCTGCTTTCTGCGGCGTGGTTGGACTAAAACCCACCTACGGTAGGGTATCCCGCAACGGACTGGTTGCCTTTGCTTCTTCCCTTGACCAGATTGGTCCTATAACAAAGGATGTTAAAGATTGTGCCCTTGTTTTTCAGGCAATTACAGGTTTTGATCCCAAGGACACCACTTCCGTAAACACTCCTGTTCCTGATTATGAAAAGATCCTTGATGATAATATAAAGGGACTTCGGATAGGTATTCCAAAGGAATATTTTAGGGAGGGTATTAGTTCAGAGGTTAAAGATAGGATAAGGGAAGCCATAGACGTGCTGGAAAGGCTTGGAGCTATCTGTGAGGAGACTTCCCTTCCCCATACGGAATATGCACTTCCTGCCTATTATATAATTTCTACGGCAGAGGCCGGTTCAAACCTTGCCCGTTTTGATGGAGTGCGGTATGGATACAGAAATATGGATGCAGAGGATCTCATTTCAATGTACTCAACTACCCGCAGTGAAGGTTTCGGACCGGAAGTGAAGAGGAGAATAATTCTGGGTACATATGCTCTCAGCTCCGGTAATTATGATACCTATTATCTAAAGGCCCTAAAAGTAAGGACACTTATTAAACAGGATTTTGACAGGGCATGGGAAGAATTCGATGTGCTGGTCACTCCCACAACTCCTACCACCGCTTTTAAAATGGGAGAAAAAACAAAGGATCCTGTTTCTATGTATGTATCGGATCTTTTAACGGTACCGGCAAATATGGCCGGGATACCGGCAATTACAGTTCCATGCGGTTTAATCGATGGACTTCCTGTGGGCATGCAAATTATGGCCAAGCCCTTTGCGGAGGATGTTTTGCTCAAAACAGCCTATGCGTATGAATGCCACCGGGGCTTTGAAATAACAGCGCCAGAGTTGGAGGTGAATTAATTGATGGAATATGAAGCCGTTATCGGTCTTGAAGTCCATGCTGAACTTAAAACAAAGTCAAAAATTTTCTGTTCCTGCAGCACGGAATTTGGTGCAGATCCCAACACCCAGGTATGTCCCATTTGTTTAGGGCATCCGGGAACGCTGCCCGTTTTAAATAAAAGAGTAGTTGATTTTGCCATTAAAGCCGCACTGGCTTTGAACTGCGATATTGCGGAATATACCAAGTTTGACCGTAAAAATTATTTTTATCCCGACCTTCCAAAGGGCTATCAGACTTCCCAGTACGATTTTCCCATTGCGGAGAATGGCTACCTCACAATTAAAATTAATGGAAAGGAAAAGCGAATAGGAATAACAAGACTGCATATGGAAGAAGATGCAGGTAAACTAATACATTCCGGTGACGACATAGCAAGAGCTGATTATTCCCTGGTGGATTTTAACAGGGCAGGGGTGCCTTTGATTGAAATAGTTTCTGAGCCCGATATCAGAACGCCGGAGGAAGCCCGGGTTTATCTTGAACAGCTGAAAGCAATACTGCAGTACACAGAAGTTTCTGACTGCAAAATGCAGGAAGGGTCTTTGCGCTGCGATGCCAACGTATCCGTAAGGCCCAAAGGCAGTAGTAAGTTTGGTACCAAAACAGAGCTTAAAAATATGAATTCTTTCAAAGCTTTACAAAAGGCATTGGAGTACGAGATAAACAGACAGATCGAACAATTGGAAAAGGGAATACCCATTGTTCAGGAAACCCGTACGTGGAACGAACAGAAAGGTATTACGGAAGCAATGAGAAGCAAAGAGGAGGCCCATGATTACAGATACTTCCCTGAACCGGATATGGTGTCCCTGGCTATTGACAGGGAATGGGTTGAAGAAATAAGAAAGTCGCTGCCGGAGCTTCCCGTGGAGCGGAAAAACAGACTGATACGGGATTATGGATTGCCCGAGTATGATGCGGAGGTTATAACCAGTTCCAAGGCCCTGGCTGATTTTTACGATGAATGTGTGGATATATATGATAATCCGAAAGAAATAAGCAACTGGGTAATGGGAGAACTACTGAGATTGCTCAATGCCAACAATATGGAAGTGGAAGATTCCCCCATTAAACCCAAAGACTTAGTGGGGCTTCTGGAACTTCAGAAAAAAGGAACCATCAGCGGAAAAATAGCTAAACAGGTTTTTGATGAAATGTTTGAAACGGGAAAAGATGCAGAAACCATTGTTAAGGAAAAGAATCTAGTTCAGATAAGCGATGTGGGCGAACTGGAAAAAATTATTGATAAGGTTATGGAGGCCAATCCCAAGTCCGTTGAAGATTATAGAAGTGGGAAAGAAAGGGCTTTGAAATTTTTGGTGGGGCAAGTAATGAAGGAAACCAAAGGTAAGGCCAACCCGCAGCTGGTCAATGAAATTTTTAAGAAAAAACTTTAGTAAATTTAAAACTGAAGACGGCCCGGTCAAAAAGACCGGGTATTTTTTTTGGAAATGTTAGTTTTTGTTTCGGCAGGAATTTTGAGTTTTTATGTGGAATTATTATTATTACTCTAAAACTAAATTTTTTAGTTTTTTCCCAGGGAGGGCAAAATAAAGTTGTAGGTATCCGTTAGGTGAATTATATCAAATTAATTGAAACTTAAGTGCGCCTCCCTGTGGTTTTATGGATTAAAGGGAGGTGTTTTTTATGTCTGTGGATGATGTTGAATGGCAATGCAGAAAAGGTTTGGGAGAACAATGTTTAAAGTTTTTATATAACAATATAAAGATTGAAAGGAGAGTGAAATATGAAGCCAAAGGTTACCATAGTGGATACAACCTTGCGCGATGGGGAGCAAACTGCCGGAGTGGTTTTTGCCAATAAGGAAAAAATAAGAATTGCCAAATATTTGGATGAACTGGGAGTGCATCAGATTGAAGCCGGCATTCCCGTAATGGGTGGAGATGAAAAAGAAGTAATCCAGGAAATAGTTCAAAGCGGTTTAAAGGCAAGCATAATGGGCTGGAACCGGGCTGTCATCGCAGACGTCAAACAATCACTGGAATGCGGTGTGGATGCAGTTGCCATTTCCATTTCTACTTCTGATATTCACATCAAGTATAAGCTCAAAAGCACCAGAGAAGAAGTTTTGGATAAAATGGTCAGGGCTGCAGAATTTGCAAAGAGCCATAACGTTTATGTTTCCGTTAACGCGGAGGATGCATCGCGTTCCGACATGGATTTTCTGATTCAATTTGCGAAGGCTGCCAAAAAGGCAGGGGCAGATAGGTTAAGATTCTGTGATACTGTGGGTATGCTGACACCCTTTACTACCTATGAAAAGATAAAGAGAATAGTGGAAGAGGTAGGAATTGATATAGAAATGCACATGCATAATGATTTTGGCTTGGCCACTGCCAATACCCTTGCGGGAATCAAAGCCGGAGCAACCCATGCAGGAGTAACCGTTTTAGGTTTGGGAGAAAGAGCCGGCAATGCCGCCCTGGAAGAAGTTGTAATGGCCTTGAAATATCTGGAGGGAATAGATCTGAATTTTAAAACCGATATTTTCAGGGAAGTTTCCGAGTATGTTGCCCAAGCTGCAGGAAGACAGCTTCCCTCATGGAAAGCAATTGTTGGAACCAACATGTTCGCCCATGAATCAGGAATCCATGCCGATGGCGTATTGAAAAATCCCGTAGCCTATGAAGCATTCACTCCGGAAGAAGTAGGTCTTACAAGGCAAATTATTATAGGCAAGCATTCAGGTACCAGTGCCATAAAATCTAAGTTTGCTGAATATGGAATTGTTATAAGCGACGAAGAAGCAAAGGATCTTTTGCCTAGGGTAAGGGCAGCTGCCGTTGAATTGAAGCGTAGCCTCTTTGACAAGGAATTGGTATTTATTTACGAAAAATACAAAAAGGAAAAAAGTGCCTAGGAAATACATTCTAACATAAACTTATGGGCCGCCTGACAATACTATTATGTGATACAACAAGTACAAATATTTTATTCTGTAATGGAGGGTAAAAAATGAGGCATACAAAACACTCCAGATTTGGAGAATCCAGTGGGCGGCTTGAGAGAATGCAGGAAGCCGATTATCCCGGTGGAGTTACGGTGGACCCGGTTCCCATCACTGCCGGAGAAGAAGTAACAATTTTATATAATGGTCTTTTAGCTAAATCGGGAGCTGACCAGGTGTATCTTCACTGTGGATATGGAAGAGCCGATGCATGGACAGACGTTAAAGATTACAAAATGGAGAAAACCGATAGGGGATGGGTTACAAAAATTAAAGTTGCAAATCCAACACGTTTAAATCTTTGCTTTAAAGACAGTGCTTCCAATTGGGATAACAACAACGGCATAAATTGGAGTTTTGAGATCCATAACGGAAAAATACAAAGATTTTGATAAATCAAGCTGAAAAATGAAGCTAAAAAAATAAACACCCGTTTTTAACGGGTGTTTATTTTTTTCTAGCCTGTTTTAGCAAGGAGATCTTTTTTTCTTTTTTCAAGGGCCTTTTCATAAAGGGAGATATATTTTTTAGCGGATTTATCCCATGAAAAATCAGCGGTCATAGCATTGGAAATAATTTTGCGCCATTGGTCCGGATGGTTGTTGAACAGATCCAGAGCCCTTTGAAGAGTAATCCAAAAGTCAGAAACTGAAAAATTCTTAAAGGAGAAACCGTTACCCTTTTCAGGATCTGTGGGAAAATCTATTATTGTATCTTCTAATCCCCCTGTGGCATGGACCACCGGTATGGTACCGTAGCGCAGACTTATCAGCTGGGATAGACCGCAGGGCTCAAATTTAGAAGGCATTAAGAATATATCGGAACCGGCATATATTTTTTGAGCCAGAACGGGATCAAAGCCGATAATAATCGCAGCCTTATCCTTATAACGAACTTTTATTTGGCTGAACATCTGCTGATAATAATCTTCTCCCGTTCCCAAAAGAATAAATTGAACATCTTCTTTTAAAAGATCATTCATAATTTGCCCCACAAGGTCAAGGCCTTTTTGGGCCACTAAACGGGATATCAAGCTTATTACGGGAACATCTTTTCGCGGAAGGCCCAATTCTTCCTGAAGGCGGTATTTATTTTCAATTTTATTTTCAATGGTGTCCAAACTATAATTTTTGTATATGTTTTCGTCAGTTTCAGGATTAAACTTATGGTAATCAATCCCGTTAACTATCCCATAAAGATCCTGTGATCTTTTACGGAGAAGGCCGTCTAAACCTTCGCCGAATTCCGGGGTTTGTATTTCCAGGGAATATTTATTGCTTACGGTGTTAATCAGATCGGCATATATAATACCACCTTTCATAAAATTAACCTGTCCCCAAAACTCTAATTCTTCAGGATTAAAAAATCTTTTTTCGTTGAGGTTAAGGGTAGTCAAAATGTCCTTTGGAAATCTTCCCTGGTAATGGAGGTTATGAATGGTAAAAATAGTTGCTGTATCCCGGTAAAAGGGTTCATCTTCATATTTAACCTTTAGAAATAATGGTAGCAGAGAGCTTTGCCAGTCGTTGCAGTGAATTATATCAGGTTTAAAATCCATTCTGGGAAGGGCTGACAAAATAGCTTTAACAAAAAAGTTGAAGCGTGCCCCATCGTCGGGGTGTCCGTATAGACCTCCCCGGTAAAAGTACTTGTAATTATCAATAAAGTAAACAGGTATATTTAAATGGGCTTCTTCCTCTTTTACGGGCAATGTGGAGTACTTGATAATTGCCGTTTCCAGATGACCGTCCATTTCTACCGGCAGATCCATTAAGTAATCAACATTTTGAATATTTTTATATTTAGGCATAATTATACGCACATCCATACCGTGCCTTGCCAGCGCTTTGGGAAGGGATCCTGCCACATCTGCCAGCCCGCCGGTTTTGGCAAAGGGATCTACTTCCGGGGAAACTATAAGAATTTTTAGATTGCTCATCTAACTACCTCCCTCGTTAATTTCCTTGTTTGTTGTTGTAAAGTTTTACAGGTTTATTCACGCAGATAAGACGCGGCATCTTCAGGGGGAGTGGGATTGATGTAATATCCGGTACCCCATTCAAAACCTGCTACCTTCGTAAGGCGTGGAAGTATTTGTATATGCCAATGGTAAATTTCATTTTCATTTACGGAATAAGGTGCCGATCTAAGAATTAAGTTATAAGGAGGATCATTGACTTTTTCCGCAAGCATTTTCAGGGTCCTTTTCAAAATATCTGCTAAATGGCTTAGCCCTTGATCCGTGATTTCTGAAAACTGTTTTTCATGCTTTTTAGGAACTATCCATGTTTCAAAGGGGAAACGGGCTGCAAAGGGGCAGAATGATAAAAATTCTTCGTTTTCTGTAACCACGCGTACTTTTTCTTCTGCTTCAAAGGGTACCATGTCACATAAAATGCATTTTCCCTTTTCTTTATGGAATCTTTCAAAACCCTCCAATTCTTCCATAATGTTCTTAGGTATCAGCGGTGTTGAAATAATCTGGCTATGGGGATGGGTAAGGGATGCTCCCGCTGCGGAGCCATAATTTCTAAATAGCTGGGTATATTTAATTATGCTGTTTTTGCCCAGTTCTTGATAGCGGGAACGCCATATTTTTAATACGTTAAATATGTGCTCCTCGTCATGTTCATAAAGTTCCTTATTGTGATCCGGTGATTCTATTACAACTTCATGGGCCCCCACACCCTTCATAATGTCATACATTTCCTTTTTTCTTGCGTCAGGGCTGCCGTTTTGCTGCAGTGCGGCAAATTTATTTGGCACAACCCGAACAGTCCAACCCTGGGAATTGGGTTTGGCCCTATTTTTTCTTAAAGCGGTTATCTCAGGGGGTGTCAAATGTTCGTTTCCCAGGCAGAAAGGACAGGTTTTACTTTCTTTTTTGTGTTTTTCCCCTGTATCGGCAAAATCCGAAGGTCTTTTGCTTCTTTCCGTCGCTATTATTACCCAAGTATCGCTTAAAGGATTTCGTCTTATCTCTGGCATACAAAAGCCCCCACTTTTGTAATATTTTTTTGAAGTGTTTTTTTTATAATAATCCTTTTTATGACTAATTATTCTTTTTTAGTCAACTCAATATCAGCATAAAATGGGCGTATTTAGAAAAAATAACATAAGAACATTGAACAATTTACCATGTCTTTTACCAAGCTTGTACAAGGAAAAAGGGAGTGTGGCTTTTAAAAATGCGAATTTTAATGCTTTCCTGGGAGTATCCACCGCGGAGTGTAGGAGGGCTGGCAAGGCATGTGGAGGATTTGACTTCGGCCATTGCTGATACAAAAAATGAGATTCATGTAGTTACCTGCGGCACAGAAGAAACTCCTGAATATGAAAATGTGGAAGGTGTTCATGTTCACCGCTTTATGCCCTATCCCGTAAACACTCCGGATTTTCATACCTGGGTTCTGCAGATGAATGTAAAAATGCTTGAGAACGTTATGCGGCTAACCAATAGGGATGGCCCCTTTGATATTGTGCATGCCCATGACTGGCTAGCTGCTTTTGCCGGGGCTGCCGTAAAACATGCTTATCAGGTGCCTCTGGTGGCTACACTGCATGCGACGGAGGCGGGAAGAAATCAAGGGCTTCACAATGACCAGCAGCGATATATAAGCAGTGTGGAGTGGTGGTTAGGGTACGAAGCATGGAAGGTCATAGTGTGTAGCATGCATATGAAAAATGAAGTGCATGGTATATTTAGCCTTCCCTTAGACAAAATAGAGATAATTCCCAACGGAGTAAGGGCAGAGAAATTCAGTTCGGTATATGTGGAAAATGGATTTAAAAACAGATTTGCCCGGGAAGAGGAAAAAATAATTTTTTATGTGGGGCGCCTGGTTCCCGAAAAGGGAGTTCAAGTGCTCATTGAGAGCGCTCCTCAGATACTTTTTGCCTATCCCAATGCTAAATTTGTTATCGCCGGAGACGGCCCCATGAAGAACGAGCTCTGCGGCCTGGCAAAATCTAAAGGGTTGGAACATAAAATACTCTTTACTGGATATATTGACGATGAAACCAGGAATAAATTGTATAAAGCTGCTTCAGTAGCGGTTTTCCCAAGCTTTTATGAGCCCTTTGGAATTGTTGCTCTGGAGGCAATGGCAGCGGGCACACCTGTTGTGGTGTCCGATACCGGAGGGCTTTCGGAAATTATTATCCACGGACAGAACGGTTTAAAAGCGTACCCCGGAAACCCCAATTCCTTGGCCTCCAATGTAATTTCCCTGTTAACTGATGACATTTATGCTGAACAAATAAAAAAGAGAGCGCTACGAATTGTAAAGGAAGTTTATGATTGGAATGCTATAGCTGATAAAACCATAGATCTTTATAAAGCCGTTTTAAAGGAACACCGCAGGACCCCCTGGGGAGCGCAGAGACCCCTGGACCGCTTCTGGAACTATGCCATGTCTTTTATTTCGCAAAGGGATCGGGAGTGGGGCTCCAGGGGTGAGATGGAAGAAAATGAAGACTATTACGGCAGTTATTCAGGTAGGGATTATGATTTAGTAAATCACCGCATTGCTACAAACAATCACCGGGAAGGAGGTCATTAACCATGAAAGGGGTAATAATGGCTGGGGGAGCCGGTTCTAGATTAAGGCCATTAACCTGCGGCAGGCCAAAACCCATGACGTCCATAATGAATAAACCGGTTATGGAGTATGCCATTGAGCTTTTGGCAAGGCACGGTATTAAAGATATTTGTGTGACGCTGCAGTATCTTCCCCAGGAAATAATACGCTATTTTGGGGACGGAAGTGACTTTGGAGTAAGGCTTTCATATTTTGTTGAAAAAACCCCCTTGGGTACCGCCGGAAGCGTTAAAAATGCGGAAAAATTTTTAGATGAACCCTTTGTTGTAGTAAGCGGCGACGCCCTGACGGATTTTGATTTATCCAAGGCCGTTAAATTTCATTTCGATAACAGGGCTGCGGCAACCATTGTACTTACCACTGTGGAAAATCCCCTTGAATTCGGTGTGGTTATTACTGATGAAGAGGGAAGAATTGTAAAGTTTCTGGAAAAACCCGGCTGGGGAGAGGTTTTCAGCGACCGGGTTAATACCGGGATTTATGTTTTAGAGCCTGAAATCCTTAAATTAATACCCCCTAATACTATGTTTGATTTCAGTAAAAACCTTTTTCCCAAAATTCTTGAGCTGGGAAAGCCCCTTTATGGTTGTGTTCTTGAAGGATATTGGTGTGACATTGGAAACATACAGCAGTACCGGCAGGCTCATTTTGATATGCTGGAAGGAAAAGTAAAGCATGGACTTTGGGAAGGAGCTAATGGTAAGGATTTGAGGAAGGGCAAGGGGACGGAAATTGATCCGTCGGCTGAAATTAATGGACCGGTATTATTGGGTGATAACTGCTGGATAGGACCGGGGGTTCGCCTGGGACCCTATGCCGTTGTTGGGGACAATGTGATTATAGAGAAAGGGGCTTCAGTAAAAAAGACAGTAATTTGGGAGAATACATATATCGGCAAAGGAGCAGCCTTAAGGGGTGCCGTGGTATGTAAAGGAGCACGAATTAATGATGGGGTGTCAATCTATGAAGGTGCGGTAGTAGGGGATTGGTCTAAGGTAGAGGAATATGTCACTATCAAGCCGGACGTCAAAATATGGCCGGATAAAGTTGTTGAGAGAGGAGCAGTGGTATGTTCAAGCCTCGTATGGGGCAGCAAAGGCATAAGCTCACTGTTTGGTAGAATGGGAATACCCGGAATAGTAAATCTTGATATAACTCCGGAATTTGCGGCAAGGCTGGGTTGTGCCTACGGCAGTTTCTTGAATAAAGGTGATAGGATTATTGTAAGCTCCGATGGTAAATTGGCTACTGATATGGTAAAATCAGCCTTTATTTCAGGGCTCCTTTCAACGGGGATAAATGTTTACGACGGAGGAGTGCTTACAGCTCCCATTAACAGTTATGGAGTAAGGGTAATGAATTTAAAAGGAGGGGTGCATCTAAAGGAAGAAGATCAGAAAATCAACTTTCGGTTTTTGGATGAAAGAGGTGTTAATATCAAAAGGGATGCTGAAAGAAAGATAGAAAATAATTTTTTCCTTGAGGATTTTAGAAGAGCCAAGGACAGCGGTATTGGCAGGATAATAAATGCCTTTCATGTGGTAAATTTGTATGTTGACAGCCTCAGTGAAAGAATAAATCCAGGCTTTATAATGAAAAGAGGACCTAAAATAATTTTATATACAGAAAACTCCCTAATAAGGGAAAATTTATCATCTCTTTTAGAAAAATGGAACTGCAATGTTGTGTATGCTGAGGATTTAAAGGATTTTGTTTTTGCCGGAAAACCCACAGAGCAGGAAAAGTTTTTTCACCGGCTTTCAGAAATTATCTCCGCTGAAAGGGCTGATTTTGGTGCAGTTATAAGCGGAGATGGTGAACGGTTGATTTTAATGGATAACCACGGAAGGGTTATTGCCGATGATTTGTACACGGTTCTTATATGTTTGATGGTATTAAAAACCAATGAAAGGGGAAGGGTAGTGATTCCTGTAACCGCCCCCGCTGTAATTGAAACCATAGCAGAAAAGTACAATGGGGAGGTTGTTAGAACCAAAACCCTGCCCAGTGCGATTATGAGCAGGATGCTGGAAAACCATGGGTTTTCTTCCGAGGAAGGATATGACCAATTTTTCCTTCAATATGACCCTGCTTATGCCCTTATAAAGCTGTTGGAGTTTATGGGAAAATATTCTTTAACCCTAAGGGATCTGCTCAATGAAATACCAGATTACTATATGGATTTTAAGTCCACATACTGTCCCTGGGAAGCAAAGGGAAGGGTTATGAGAAAGCTGGTTGATGTGGAGCGGAAGAGAAAAAGTAATATTGAGTTACTGGATGGTATTAAAATTTATACAGAAGATGGCTGGTCCCTTATCCTCCCTGATACTGAAAAACCGTCATATAATGTTTACAGCGAGGCTTTTTCCCAGGAAACGGCGGAATCCCTTACAGATTTCTATCTGGATAAGATAGGGGAAATCGTACGGGAAGAGAAAAGTAAAAATTAAAGGCACCGCGGGTGCCCTCAGCTTGTTGACAGAGGGTCTCTGTTGCAGTTTTCTAACTCTCTTGAAACTTATGCCGGACAGCTCTAAACAAAGCTTAAGGGCAAAACCGGGTTGCCCCAAATTCGGCGTCCATGCGAGAGACTGGCTGGCGCGAGCGTCCATGCTCGCGCCTCCCGGTTTTGCCCTACGTTTTGCCAAGAGCTGTTGACCGGCGTTCGTTAAGTCGTTTTGCAAACTGCAGCAGAGACCCGCATGGAATTTACTAAAAAGGTTTGTATACAGTCTCAATGCACCAAAGGTGCCTCAAGAAAAAGCGGTGTTTTACTTAAAATTAAATACTTCATAATCAATATTGGGAAAGATGTTGTCAAAGTATTCCATTTTTTCTAACCAGTCTTTATCTATTGTGTTTTCTTTTATGTCGTGATATAACTTTGTAAATCTGCTTATATGATCTACCGTCCGTCTTTTTGCATACTCCACCATGGTTCCCGTTTTCATTATAAAAGCCCAATCACTGGCCTGGGCCAAAAACAGCTCCCGGGCTGCCTGATTTAGAGCCCTTCGTAAGATGCCTTTAGCTCCGGGATACCTTATGACAAGCTCTGTCATCCTTTCCACTGCATTATGGAGATGCCTGTATATCCAATCATTGCTTCCTTCAAGCCAAACTTCGTTATAGCCTTTGTAGCCCCAGCTACACATGGGCGGCCGGCACGGCTGATTGTTGGGAACCATTTCCAAGTAATCACCGGGCGTTATGAAATCAAAGATATTTTGGTCGAACTTTGCCTTTCTTATTAAATATTCGAGCCAAATTGGTCCTTCAAACCACCAGTGCCCAAAAAGTTCTGCGTCATAGGGAGATACCACTATGGGTGGCCTGTCCATATATCTTGCCAAATATTCTATCTGTCTTTCCCTGTTGAA
Organism: Clostridia bacterium; assembly: GCA_012523575.1. Classification (GTDB taxonomy): domain Bacteria; phylum Bacillota; class DTU086; order DTU086; family DTU086; genus 41-269. The sequence goes on along the minus strand of JAAYIF010000012.1, from coordinate 17,476 downwards.
CATAAAGTTTCCGGCGTGTATGTCAGCTTTTTTTATGGCATTTTCAGGAATATAAGGCTGTTTATATTCAGTTTTTCCCGTAATTCTATAACATTTTATTCCTGTATCCGTTCTTATCCCTTTGGGATGGATATAGGGCCTTATATATTCAAAATCAAGATCATAGGCTATATCTCTATAAAATTCCCGGTAGTCAAAATCACCGGGATATCCTTCATTGGCGCTCCAGACCTGTTTTGAAGATTCCACGTCTCTGCCAAAGGCACAGACACCCGAAGGGCATGAAATGGGTGCATAGGTTCCATATTTAGGCCTGGGGGTAGCAAATAGAATCCCATGGGTGTCAACAAAAAAATACTTAACTCCAAATTTTTTAAGGATTTCATCGTCACCGGGATTGTATCCGCATTCCGGCAGCCAAAAACCCTCTGGATATCTACCAAATATTTCCTTATAATAATCAAGGGCGGTTTTTATTTGGGCGTAAGAAGTTTGTTTTTGTATCCCAAGGAGTGGAAGATATCCGTGGGTAGCACCGCATGTTATTATTTCCAAATATCCTTCATCCTGGAATTTTTTAAAAGCATTAAGGAGGTTATTTTTATATTCATAATGAAAGGTTTTATAAGCTGTTTCAAAAAGCTCTTGATACATTAAGGCACACTGATGCACCTCGGGCTGTTCTTTTCTGGTTCTTACAACTTCCCTAGCTGCAAGTTCCCTCAATATGTTAAGATGTTTTATGTACCTGTCCTGTAGTAAAGGATCTGTCAGCATAGTCATTAAAGTGGGGCTTAAAGAAAGGGTTAGACGGAACTTTATTCCGTCATTGGCTAACCTTTCAAAAACTTTGATAAGGGGAATATAAGTTTCCGTTATGGCTTCGTACAGCCACTTTTCTTCTAAAAAATGTTCATCTTCCGGATGACGAACGTAGGGAAGATGAGCGTGAAGAACAAGGCATACATACCCCTTGGGCATTATCTATCACTCCTTTCGCCAAATAGCTCCAAGGAACTGTAAATATTTTCAAGTCCATGGCTGTAGTAGGTTTTCCATATGGCTTCTATGGGGACCCAATTGGGATCAATTTCTTGGGAAATGCTGTTGCTTGGTGTTGTGACATAATTGGATCTTGCGATTTTGTAGAAACGCCCATCGGGTAAAATCCGCCCGAGATCAATAAAAAAGGTGTGATTGGGCTTACCCACATGTATATACCAGTTGTTTGCATGATTATTAATAGGTATGTCAAAATAATTATTTTCCCCTTGGCTGTGGGTGATATCATATACCCTTAAAACAGGAGTGGACTCTTCCCAAAGATCTCCAAACTGCTGAGCAAATTCAAATTGCTTGGTTGCTGTTATTTCCCAGTAGGCATGCAGCCATTCGGGGTCCCGAACCATAACCACGATTTGATCCTTTCCGTATTGTTCTGGGAAATAATTCTTTTCTTCGGGAAGTTTTTCAGAAATTGTGGGTTTTCTTTGGGGTAGCCGCCTTTTGTTTGTAAGATAAAGGGCGGTTATGATTGTTAATAATGTAATAAGGATGCTTCCCACAATTATTACAAAGATTGCCATAGCCAATGCTCCTTTTCTAATGTTTTTCCTTTAAAAGGAGTTTATGTAAAATGGTAAAATAAGAGAGCGCTTAATCATGTACATAAATTATTATGTCCCGTAAGATTTTACTTTATATGTTTTTAAAACTCGTAAGCGGTATAAATTTTATCCATTGAGTTATAAATAAAATTGCTTTAAAAAATAAAGGGGAAATGAGAATGAAATATAATTTGGATTCACCTTCCTGGAATATTTTGGATTTAATATTATCCCTGGTTTTAGTTTATGTGGGTAGTTATGTCATTGGAGCCGCATTTAGGTACTTTATTGATGTTAATTTGTCCCTCTCTGTGCGTTATTTATTGGCTGGCATTGTTCAAACCTTATTATTTTTAACTGTTCCCTATGGGGTTATCCATTTAAGAGGAAAAGGGAATTTAAGGATTGGCGTGATAGGAATTAGTTTCATGGAAAGTATAAGGAAGGGGGTAGGAGGTGGGCTTTTGCTTTTTGTGGTGGTACTGTTTTCCGGCCTTTTAGTCAGTTTACTGGTTCCCGTTGAGCCCAAGCCCCAGCCCTTTGCAGAGCTGCTGTTAAAGGCGGATACTCCCTTTGAAATTTTTGTTCCCTTTTTCATCGGGAGCTTTTTAGCTCCCCTAGGAGAGGAAGTTTTCTTTAGGGGTTTTGCCTATCCTGCGCTTAGGAAAAGATTCGGTGTAGTAGCAGGTATTGTTATCACAGCCTTGTTTTTTGCCGCACTGCACTTTGATGCAGTAAGGTTTATTCCCATAGCCCTTGGGGGTATAGGTCTTACCTGGCTTTATGAAAATACAGGTTCCATAATTACTCCTATAATAGCTCATTCCCTTTGGAATACTTTAATGCTGGTACTGCTGCTGGTGCTTTCCGTTTATGTATAAAGAATAACAGCACATAAAAAAAGCTGCTGTGGGCAGTTTTGGACCACGACTTATTATCTTAGTAAATCTAATGGAATATGCGCAGCGGTTTGCGAAACGGCTTAACGAACGCCGATTAAAACCGGAAGGCGTTGACAGGACGTCAACGCCAGCCCCAACTGAGGCATGGACGCCGAATTTGGGGAGGTCCGGTTTGGCCTTTAAGCTTTGCTTAGAGATGTCCGGCGTGAGTTCCGGAGTGAGAAAACCGCTGCGCATATCCTTTGTAAACAAGCTGAAAGCTGCCTCCATGGGCAGCTTTAACGTCGATCTATTTATTCTTTGACTTAATGTAATTCAAAAGTCCGCCTTTTAGAATGATTTCTATAAGGCGTGGAGTAAGGTCATGGGTCACCTCAAAACTAAAGCCCTTGGTGAGGTTTTTAATCGTAATTTTTTCACCATAGAGCTGCTCTTTAATATTTTCTATGATAAGCTCATCCCCTTGTTCCAGCCTTTGATAATCTTCTTCTGCAATAAATGTAAGAGGTATTATGCCGAAGTTTACCAGATTAGCCTTGTGTATCCTGGCAAAGGATTTTGCGATAACTGCTTTTATTCCCAGATACATTGGAGCCATGGCGGCGTGTTCCCTACTTGAGCCCTGTCCGTAGTTAATCCCGCCTATTATAAATCCACCTTTATTTTCCTTTGCCCTTTTTGCAAAGTCCGGATCAATATTGCTGAAAACGTATTCCGCTATAGCGGGTATGTTTGAGCGTAGAGGAAGAATTTTAGCTCCTGCAGGCATTATATCGTCGGTGGTTATGTTGTCTCCTACTTTCAGCAGAGTCGTTCCTGAAAGGGTATGAGGCAGTTCTTCCCTTATGGGAATGGGCTTGATATTTGGCCCCCGTATAATCTCTACCTTTTCCGATTCCTCGGAAGGTGGGATAATCATGCTGTCATCGATTAAAAAAGTATCGGGCATTTCTATTTCAATAAATTCTCCCAGTTCCCGGGGATCCGTAAGCACGCCGTTAAGTGCTGTGGCAGCTGCTGTTTCGGGACTAGTCAGGTATACACCGGCGCTTGCTGTACCACAGCGGCCTTTAAAGTTTCTGTTAAAGGTTCTTACGGACACGCTGTCGGAAGGCGGAGCCTGTCCCATGCCGATACATGGCCCGCAGGTAGTTTCAAGAATTCTTGCTCCTGCTGCTATCATATCAGCAAGGGCGCCGTTTCTTGCAAGCATTTCCATTACCTGGCGGGAACCCGGAGAAATGACCAGTTCCGTTTCCCTATGAACCTTTTTACCCTTAAGAATTGCTGCTACCCGCATAAGATCAGTATAGGATGCATTGGTACAGCTTCCGATGGCCACCTGATCAACTTTAATGGGCCCAATGTTTCCTATTGTATCCACGGCATCAGGGCTGTGGGGTTTGGCAGCAAGGGGTTCCAACTCCGAAAGATTTATTTCTATAACTTCATCGTACTCGGCATCGGGATCCGCACTAAGGGGCGTCCAGCTGGATTCCCTTTTTTGTGCTTTTAGAAACTGAAGGGTTATTTCGTCGCTGGGGAATATGGATGTTGTTGCACCCAGTTCAGCCCCCATATTGGTTATGGTTGCCCTTTCCGGAACGCTGAGGTCCTTTACTCCTTCGCCGGCGTATTCAATGATTTTTCCTACCCCACCCTTAACGGTTAAGCGTCTGAGAATTTCCAGAATAACATCTTTGGCACTAACCCAGGGCGATCTTTTGCCCGTAAGCTTTATGCACAGTATTTTGGGCATGGTAAGATAGAAGGGATTTCCGGCCATAGCAGCTGCAACATCCAAGCCTCCTGCTCCAATGGCCAGCATGCCCATTCCCCCGGCTGTTGGTGTGTGGCTGTCGGAGCCAAGAAGGGTTTTGCCCGGTACTGCGAAGCGTTCCAGGTGCACCTGATGGCATATGCCGTTACCGGGCCTGGAAAAATAAATGCCGTATTTTGAGGCAACGGTGCGCAGAAAGCGGTGATCATCAGCGTTTTCAAAACCTGTCTGCAGCGTATTGTGGTCAACATAGCTAACTGAAAGTTCTGTTTTAACCTTTGGGATACCCATGGCTTCGAACTGGAGATATGCCATGGTTCCCGTTGCGTCCTGGGTCAGGGTTTGATCAATTTTTATTGCAATTTCACTGCCCGGTTTCATTTCACCCTTTACCAGGTGTTGTTCAATAATTTTTTGTGCTAGGTTTTTACCCATAACTATCTCCCCCCGAAAAAAGCTAGTGATAATATATCAAAACCGTTGAAAAAATTCAATTTTTTTGCTGTTGTGCTTGGAAAATAAAAAAAAGACCGGGGAGCTGTAGTATAATTAAGTAAGCTTATAAATTATATATTTATGTGTGCATATGGGGTGAAAATGGTGGTTTTGGGTGTCTGCACCGTTGAAGTTCATATTCCCTGCTCCAACTCCCTTAAAAATAAAAGGGGAATATTGAAAAGTATAATCCAGAGGATGAGAAATAAATTTAATGTTTCAGTCTGTGAGCTGGAAAAACAGGACCTCTGGCAAATGGCTGTTTTGGGCATTGCATGCATCAGCACTGATAAGAATGTTCTTTACAGGACCTTTAATGAGATTGAGAAGTTTATTGAAAATTTTGGGGAAGTACGGATTACAAAAGTAAATTTGGAAATTATTTAGGGGTGGTTAATGTGCATGTTGTTCTTGTGGAACCGGAAATTCCTTATAATACAGGCAATATAGTGAGAACTTGTGCCTCTACGGGTACGGAGCTTCATTTGGTGGGTCCGCTGGGATTTTCCATGAGGGACAAGTACCTCATCAGGGCGGGGCTTGATTATTGGGAGCTGGCAAAGGTGCACCGTCATCGATCTTTGGAGGAACTTTGGGGACAGTACCCTGACAGCGTTTTTTACTATACCTCCAAAAAAGGTTCAAAGTTTTATACAGAGGTGAAATATAATCCCAATGACTTTCTTGTTTTCGGAAAAGAAACGGAGGGACTGCCGGAATCCCTGCTTAGGGAAAAAAAAGATTATGTCATAAGAATACCAATGGTCAAGGAAGCCCGTTGCCTTAATCTTTCCAATGCCGTGGCCATTGTTTTATATGAAGCCTTAAGGCAGAACAATTTTAACGCAGGTGTTCAGCTGGTTTAATTAGAATAAATAAAAAAACAAAAAAATGGTCGGGATGACTGGACTTGAACCAGCGACCTCCGCGTCCCGAACGCGGCGCTCTACCAAACTGAGCCACATCCCGACTTTTTTGTTGTTTTATTTAATTCCCGGCAACGCTATTATATTATGACAATTTTTGTTTGTCAATGAATCCTTCTTTTGTATATTGTTTGGGCCTTCGGTATGCATAATAGAACTTGTTTTGTTTAATACTAAAGCTCGGGGTGAAGGTCAATAAAAATGATACCAGTATATATAAGGAGGTTAAAGTTTACATGTATGTAAGCAGCTACAGTCCTGTTCAAAGTGCGTTGGTAAACCCGAGCTATTTACAGAGCATGCAGATGAGCGGGGTAGGAATTCCTTACCAGAGTAATTTTGTTTTCCCCATTCAGCAGAGCTTTGCTGCTCAGCCCTTTCAGTCCGGACAAATAGTTCAACCCTGGCAAAGCGGTATTTTCAGCTCAATTCCCTATAATGTGGTATCCTATACTTTTAGTCCTGCATGGCAGTCCGGTGTTCTTCCTGTCCACATGGGAAGCGTCAATCCCAGCTGGTCATGGAATCAAGCAGGTGTTTTTGCCGGACCTTACAGCTTTAGCGGAAACATTATGTCAGGGTTGAGATTTGAGGCTTCATCCGGTATGGCCCAGCCCCGTGTGGAGTTGGCGGAGACCAATAACGATATAGTAATAACCGCAGAACTGCCTAATGTTAATCCCAATGATTTAAACCTTACAGTTACAGATGATTCCGTAAGTATTTCAGCCCTTGCTTTCGCAGGAAATACAGCAGTTCCAATCCACAGGACAGTTTGTCTTCCCACAACCATTAAATCAGAGCAGGTAAATGCTACATTCTCCAATGGAATTCTGGAAGCAAGGCTGCCAAAATCCGACGTTAGCGTCAGGAGGAAAATAAAGGTTAATCCCACAATTTAGAGTAGCCAAAAAACTTAAACCACCGGACCTTCACCCCCAACAAAGTTTAAAGGGGGTAATTAAATGTATCAAACCCAGGTGGCATGGCCTTATCAGTCTTCGGCTGTTCAGCCCTTTATTATACCCGGAAGTACTGCCGGTGCTGTAATTCCCAAATTAGATATTTATGAAACTTTGGACCAAGTGGTCTACATATTGGAAATGCCGGGAATTGACAGCGATCGTCTTGAGGTAGAAATCGAAGGTAGAAATATTCGGGTATCAGCGCCCATTTTAAATATTAATCCCCAGGAATCTTCTTACCGTTATCAGGAACGCCAAAAGGGGCAGGTATTCCGCATTATGGAGATTGTACCCGATGTGGATCCCGAAAGTGTCACAGCCAATATAAGAAACGGTCTTTTGGAATTAAGATTCAGGAAATTGGAAAACAACAGAAGGGGCAGGAAAATTAACGTAAATGTTCTACAGTAGTAATATAAATATAAAATAAAATGAGGGTTTATTTGTTCGCCCTCATTTTTTGTATAAAAGGGGATAGTGTTATCCCCCTTTCGATTTGTTGATAAAGTGTCTCTGCTGTAGTTTTCTTACTCCGGAACTCACACCGCTTAAAACCGGATCGCCCCAAATTCGGCGTCCATGTGAGAGAATGGCTGGCGCGAGCGTTCATGCTTGCGCCTTCTGGTTTTGCCCTACGCTTTGCTAAGAGCTGTTAGCTGGCGTTCGTTAAGTCATTTCGCAAACTGCAGCAGAGCCCTAAAAAAAATGTATCAATCAAGTTTGTGGACAGTCTGAGGAGGGGAAGTGTTATCCTTCTTTGATATTTATATGCTCTAACATTAATGATCAGGCCAGCTGCTCGTATTATCTTCCTGCTGCATTATAATCATTGTGTCCGGATGATTTAAAAAATAGTCAGCGGTGGGAAATCCTGAATGTTCACTTAATATATAATATTTGGAAGCTCCCCTTATCTTATTTTTTCTGCTTAAATTTCTTCTCGCAACCTTGAAACCTTTAAGTTTTTTGTGCTTTTCTTTCACAAAACCAATACTCCTTTCTTTTGAATATATTATAATGCTCAGATAATTCTCTTCCAGGACTGCTTTTTCATATTGATATTGACGTTTGGTGTGCCGTCGGGAAGTATTTCCACGGCAACGGCTGTACCTGAAAAGGTAAAGCAGTCCATCCCGGCAAAGCTTTCTATTATTCCGCCGTAGACTTCAAAATCTACTTTTTTCTGGTGTTCATTGACTAGGGCTGCCGGATTAAATGGTTCAAGGAGATTTAGTTCATTTTCAAAATCTTCGTAAAGCTCCCACATGGCCTTTTCCAGCTCCGTTGATGAATTAACCACCGGAAGTTTTATGTCCTGTTTCGCTTCCCTTCGGGAGATCATATGGTTGTGGGCATAAAGTTTCTCTGTAAGGTTATTTATAATATCCTTTATTAGATCCTCATCATCAGCACTCATATGAAGCCTGAGAAGCTTTCTGGCAATGGATCTGATTAAAGAATAATTTCTCTGGACGTTCCCCAAAGCCAGGGGGTGAACTTTTTCGGCCAAATGGGAAAATACGGATTCCAGTTGCTCCTGTCCCTTAAGCTGGCATGTTTCCACAGCTAAAGTAATAAATGAAGAAACATCTTCAACGCTTACGGGAATTTTGGCTGCAGGGTTATTGGGATCCTGCGGGTTAAAGGCGTTTGCCACACTGGGGTCTATGGGGCCCAGTTCTCCCATTTTTCCCATTACAATTTCATTGGCTCCCAGGGCAATTAAGGTTCCGGCACTATATGCCCTAAAGGGAACGAGAACGGAAAAATAGCTGGCATATTCCCTAAAGAGGTTTACTAGCCTCCAGGGAGTTAGCACGTCCCCGCCCCTGGTGTATAAAAACAGATCCAGCCGTTCACAGGGCTGCAGATTTTCTAAATGTCTATAAAAAATTCTTACCACATCGGGGGCTATACGGGTGCTGACATTTTCCCGATCTCCTGTGATATAACATATTACTTTCGATTGTCTTATTTCCTGAATTTTTTTTATTAGCTCTAAACGCTCTTCTCTCCCCATCTTTTTAATCCCCCTATTTATTTTCTTAAAGTTATTATTTACCCAGAAAAAGCAATATATGTTTATGTAAACAGTCCTTTTTGAGGGAAAAATATTTATACGTAAAAAAGAAGGGGTGCTTAACATTGGATAGAAGACATAACAAGCGCAGAAAAATGTATAGAAAAAAGGAGACCGATATGCTGGGCTCAGCAAGAATGGTAACTTTAAAGGGTATGCCCGACCCTGATCATTATAACGAGGAATTGCAAAAAAATTCGGAAAGGACAAAAACAAAAGAGGATTAAAACAACCCATTACCTGCCTGCCTGGCAGGTTTTTTTGGGAGTAATGGATTTGGCCCCCGCGTGGTATGGATTCTCAATAAAATTTAAAAAGGAACTTTTAAGATTTTTGTGGAATAGGTGGAATAAAATAATCTGGTACATTAGCGGCAGGGGATTGGCATGGATAAGTTTGTTCACCTTCATGTTCACACTGAATATAGCCTCCTTGACGGGCTGGCACAGATAGAAAAGCTTCTTGAGGCTGCAGCTGAGAAAGGATTTTCCCAAATTGCCATAACAGATCACGGCGTAATGTACGGAGTGGTGAAATTTTTTAAAGCAGCCAAAAAAAGGGGAATTAAGCCCATAATCGGTAGTGAGATCTATGTTGCTCCACGAAGAATGCAGGATAAAGAGCCCGGCAAAGACCAGACTCAATATCACCTGGTCCTGCTGGCGGAAAATCAGGAGGGTTATAAAAATCTTGTTCGCATAGTTTCCGAAGCTTTTATAGACGGCTTTTATTATAAACCCCGGGTGGACAAGGAGCTATTGTCAAAGTACAGCGAGGGATTGATTGCTTTAAGTGCCTGTCTTGCGGGTGAGATACCCACCCTTATCCTTAATAATGATTATGACGGGGCAAAGAGGAAGGCTTTAGAATACAAGGAAATATTTGGGAAAGGGAAATTTTTCCTTGAGCTTCAGGACCACGGCCTTCCGGAGCAGCAAATTGTCAATGAGGCTCTTTTCAGGCTCTCTGAGGAAACGGGGATTCCTTTGGTAGCCACCAATGATGTTCACTACATAGAAAAAGAAGATGCGCCGGTCCATGATGTTCTTCTATGCATACAAACGGGTAAAACTCTACAGGATGAAGATAGGCTCCGCTTTCCCACGGACAGTTTTTATTTAAAAACTGCGGAAGAAATGGAGCAGATGTTCGGCAATGCCGGAAACTGCCTTAAAAATACAGTGGAAATAGCCAATAGATGCAATGTGGAATTTGATTTCGAGACAACCCACCTTCCCCATTATCAGGTTCCTGAGGGGTTCACCCTAGATTCCTATCTTGAGCATCTTTGCCATGAAAGGCTAAAGCAGAGATATCCCAATCCCGGTGAAGAGGTAATTAAACGCCTTAACCATGAGCTTCAAATTATCAGCCAGATGGGCTTTTCAGGATATTTTCTTATTGTACAGGATCTGGTACAATTTGCAAAAAAAAGAAAGATTCCCGTGGGACCGGGCAGGGGATCCGCTGCGGGAAGTATTGTGGCTTATATCTTGGGCATTACTAACATAGACCCTTTAAAATACGACCTTCTCTTTGAAAGGTTCCTTAATCCCGAAAGGGTAAATATGCCCGATATTGATATCGACTTTTGCTTTGAAAGAAGAGGAGAAATAATAGATTATGTGGCCCAAAAATATGGGAATGAACATGTGGCCCAAATAGCAACCTTTGGAACCATGGCAGCAAAGGCAGCAATCCGGGATGTGGGCAGGGTAATGGGTATTCCCTATTCTGAGGTGGACAGAATTGCCAAGGTTGTACCCAATGAGCTGGGAATAACTATAAACCAGGCCCTTGAAATTTCCCCTGAATTACAGCAGATGTATCAGGAAGATGGGGTTGTAAAAAGAATTATCGATATGGCTTCACAGATTGAAGGTATGCCCCGTCATGCTTCAATCCATGCGGCGGGTGTGGTTATTTCCAAGGAACCCCTGACTGACATTGTTCCCCTTCAAAAAACTTCCGAAGGGATTATTACCACCCAGTTTCCCATGACCACCATAGAGGAACTGGGGCTTTTAAAGATGGATATTTTGGGTCTGCGCACCCTTACGGTCATTGGGGATACCATTAAGAGAATTAAGGAAACCCGGGGAATAGAAGTGGAAATATCTGAAATTCCCCTGGATGATGTTCTCACTTATGAAATGCTGAGTAAAGGGGAAAGTATTGGAGTATTTCAGCTAGAAAGCTCGGGGATGCGGTCGCTTTTAAAAAATATGAGGCCGGAAAAATTTGAAGACCTTATAGCTCTTGTTGCCCTATACCGTCCGGGGCCTTTGGGTAGCGGTATGGTGGAAGATTTTATTGCCAGAAAGCATGGTGAGATTCCCATCGAATATATACATCCCAAACTAAAACCCCTACTTAAGGAAACCTATGGAGTTATTCTCTATCAGGAACAGGTTATGCGGATTGCCAGCGAATTGGCAGGCTTCACTTTGGGGGAAGCTGACCTCCTTCGCCGGGCAATGGGTAAGAAAAAACCAGAAATAATTGCCGGCAAGAAAAAGGCCTTTATTGAAGGAGCTAGACAAAATGGAGTGGATGAAGAAACAGCGGCAAAAATTTTTGATCTTATGGCTCATTTTGCGGGCTACGGCTTCAATAAGAGCCATAGCGCTGCCTATGCACTGATAGCTTATCAAACTGCATATTTAAAGGCCCATTATACCATAGAGTATATGACCTCCCTTCTTTCCAGCGTTATGGACAATCCCGACAAAGTTCCTGTTTACATGGAAGAAACCAAAAGGCTGGGTATAAGCATACTTCCACCGGATGTTAATAACAGTTTAGAGGATTTTACCATCAGCCAGGGGGGAATTAGGTTCGGGCTTGCTGCCATTAAAAATGTAGGTAAAAACGCAATTAAAGAAATAATTAATTCCCGACAGGAGGGGCCCTTTACATCCCTTCAGGATTTTTGCCAGAGAGTGGATCTCCGTGTCATTACAAAAAGAGTCCTTGAAAGCCTAATAAAAAGCGGCGCCTTTGATTCCATTAATAAAAACAGAAGACAGCTACTTATGATTATGGACAGCTGTGCGGAAGAAGGGCACCGCATACAGGAGGACAGGGCAAGGGGTCAGGTTTCCCTATTTGACGTAATGGGAGAAGACAGTATCATAAAAATTGATGTGCCCGAAGTGGAAGAATTTTCCCCTAATGATATTTTATCCATGGAGCGAGAATACCTTGGCTTTTACATCAGTGGCCATCCCCTGGACAATTATAAGTCCCTTATTGAAAAAGCCGTCACTCACAAAATCAGTGATTTGGAGGATTTAAACGATGGCGAAAGGGTAATCATTGGCGGTATGATAATGGAGGTTCGAAAGATAATTACCAAGAAAAAAGAAATAATGGCCGTTTTAACCCTTGAAGATTTGACCGGTAAAGCTGAGGTAATTGTATTCCCGGGGGCATACAGTAAATACGGACATCTGTTAAATGAATATTCTCCTGTAATTATAGAAGCCACTGTGGGACTGCAGGAAGACGAATTAAAATTATACTGTGAAAAAGTAAGACCCGCCGATGAGGAAATAGAAAACTATGTGAACGATAGAACCTTTGGGAGCCTGGTAATAACACTGCCGCCCTCCGGGGATATTGAGGAAAAGATGTTTAAGATACGCAGAATTTTAGAGCAATATTCCGGCGAAAACCCCGTTTTCCTGATATTAAATAAAAACAAAGGATTAAAAGTTGACAGAAGTTTGTGGGTGGACAATTCGGAGGCCTTAATTGCACATCTTACTTCGGTCTGCGGGAGCAACAATATAATGTTCAGAAACAAATAGAATTAAACACATACATATATGTAAAAATAACCCTTTTAGGGAGAGGAACTTTATGGAAAAGCTCGTGGAAAAAAAGCTGCTTGAAAGAGGCGTGTCCGTAGAAAAAATTGCGGAAATAGTTTACCTGCTGCAGGAGCGGTACATAAAGAGGCTGACAATAAATGACTGCCGGGAAGCAGTTAAGGCCGTACTAAAAAAACGCGAAGTACAGCATGCGGTACTGACCGGTCTGGCCCTGGATGTACTCGCTGAAAAAAATATGCTTCCCCACCCCCTTGTTGACATAGTAAAAAATGATGAAGGCCTTTACGGAATTGACGAGGTTTTAGCCTTTGCCATTACCAATGTGTACGGATCCATTGGGTTGACTAACTTCGGTTATTTAGATAAAACAAAATTAGGAATTATAGGCCGGCTCAATAATGAAAAAAATAAGCAGGTAAATACTTTCCTTGACGATCTTATTGCTGCAATAGCGGCAGCAGCCAGTGCCAAGCTTGCCCACTCTCAAAAAGTTACGGATTATGTAGATGACCAAAGTGGTTAGCGGAGGTGAGCTGTGTTTTAAGTAAAATCTCAATATCTATGGATGGTGGTGTTTAAATGCCAACGGCAATTTACCCCGGCACCTTTGACCCTGTAACCAATGGCCACCTAGATATAATTCAGAGATCAACGTCAATTTTCGATACCGTTGTGGTTGCGGTGGCGGAAGAAAGCGGAAAGGATACCCTTTTTACCCTGGATGAACGGCTTGAAATTTTAAAGGAAGTTACATCTTCTTTCAAAGGGGTTTATGTGGAAAGTTTTTCGGGACTTCTCGTTGAATTTGTTAGAAAGAAAGGTGCTAATGCAATAGTCAGGGGTTTAAGGGCGGTTTCGGATTTTGAATATGAAATGCAGATGGCATTGATGAACAAAAAGCTGGGAGAGGGTATTGAAACGGTATTCTTCTTTACCTCAACGGAATACTCTTTTTTAAGTTCCAGTATTGTGAAACAGGTTGCTGCCTTAGGGGGATGTGTTAAAGGACTTGTTCCGCCCAATGTGGAGGAGCGATTGAAGGCCAAGTACAATATCAAAAAATAAGGGGGGAGATTGGTGGAATTAAAGGATCTCTACTGGTATTATAATTCGTACATTATAGTAAAAGCATTGGAGAACGGAGTTACAATAATCGGGTTAACCCGGGGGAAGGATACAAAGTTTCACCACACGGAAAAATTGGATGCAGGAGAAGTTATGGTGGCTCAGTTTACAGAACATACTTCCGCAATAAAAATCAGGGGGAAAGCAGAAATATATACCGCACACGGAACCGTGGTTTCCGGAAGCCAGGCAGAAAAATAATTGTAAAAACAAAAAATAAAAAAATGAAAAATATTATGGGTAAGGGGGCAAGCTTAGGATGTGGAAGGTTGTTTACATTGCGCCTAACTTCGAAGCGGCGGAGCACCTTAAAAATCTTTTGGAAAATGAAGGGCTTCTTGTAACACTTCGAGGTTTAGGTACGGAAAACAGCGGACAGGGAGCCGTTGAAATGCTTGTTCCCGCATCAGAAGCAGAGGAAGCCTATGAAATTATTAACAGTTCACTTAGTTATGGCTAGTAATGAATGCTGCTAGGGAGGTAGCTGCCTTTTATGCAGAAGATTGCAGTTTTAACCAGCGGTGGAGATGCACCAGGAATGAATGCTGCCATAAGGGCAGTGGTCAGAAAGGCAAATTATCACGGTGTAAGGGTTGTGGGAGTTTCCAGAGGTTTTTCGGGATTGATTGAGGGTGATTTCAAACCGCTGGATCTTACTTCAGTGGGTGATATTATTCACAGAGGGGGAACCATTCTTCGCACCGCCAGAAGCGCTGAATTTTTAAAAGAGGAAGGGCAGAGAAAAGCCGTTGCTCAAATAGAAAAAAAAGGAAAAGAGGGATTGATTGTTATCGGGGGAGAGGGAAGCTTTAAAGGAGCTTCCCGTTTATCTTCTATGGGGGTTCCAACGGTGGCGGTGCCTGCTACCATAGATAATGATATCCCCTGCACAGAATATACCATTGGTTTTGATACAACGGTGAATACGGTGGTGGATGCCATCAATAAGATCAGGGATACTGCCACTTCCCATGAAAGAGTATTTGTTATTGAAGTAATGGGGCGTACTTCCGGTTTCATTGCACTGGCTGCAGGTCTAGCAGGGGGAGCGGAATCCATACTAATACCGGAAATGGGTTATGACCTTGAAGTCGTAGTGGACAAAATTATGAGGGGACTTACAAGGGGTAAACTTCACAGCATTATAATTGTTGCCGAAGGAGCCGGGGATGTCATTGAAATCAGCAAGAAGATTAAAAGCATGTCTAATTTTGACGTTAAGGTTACCATACTGGGACACATTCAAAGGGGAGGAACCCCTACCGCCTTTGACCGAATTTTAGCCAGTCGTATGGGAGCCAAGGCGGTGGAACTTCTGCTAACGGGCAGAACCAACAGGATGGTGGGAATTAAGTCTTCAAATATTACGCATTATGATATTGATGAAGCCCTTAAGGAAGAAGTAATGATAGATTTGGAATTATATGACCTTGCTGGTATATTGGCCAGGTAAGGAGTGTGGATTGTGCGCCGTACAAAAATTGTATGCACCCTGGGACCTTCCAGTGAAGATGTTGGGACTCTATCAAAAATGATCCGTAGCGGAATGGATATTGCAAGGCTTAACTTTTCCCACGGTACCCGTGAAGACCATCTAAAAAGGTTGAAGGCTCTGCGCCGTGCTGCTGAAACGGAAAATAAGTTTGTTGCCGTTATGCTTGATATTAAAGGTCCCAAAATACGGGTAGGACGACTTAAAGGGGAAAGTATTTATTTGAAAGATAGCCAAAGGGTGAGTCTGATAACCAAAGCAAGCTCAACCTTTTCAGAACAGATTCCCATTAATTATGAAAACCTCAGCAGAGAATTAAAGCCCGGTGATAGGGTTCTTTTAAATGACGGAAGAATAGTTCTCAAGGTTGAGGATGTTGATGAAGAAGAAATACGTTGTACCGTTTTAAGCGGCGGTGAATTAAAGAGCAATCAGGGGGTTAATATTCCCGGCGTTGAGCTCAGTATGCCCGCAGTAACTGAAAAGGATTATAACGATATTCTGTGGGGAATTGAAAACGGTGTCAACTTTATTGCAGCATCCTTTGTCAGCGGCCCCAGGGATATCCTTGAAATACGCAAAATTCTTGAAGAAAAAGACTGCGAAAACATTCATATTATAGCAAAGATTGAAAGTCAGGCAGGGGTTAATAATATTGAACATATACTGGCTGTTTCCGACGGCATTATGGTTGCCCGGGGAGATTTAGGAGTGGAAATACCATCGGAAGAAGTTCCCCTCATTCAAAAGGAACTGATCAAGAAATGCAACGGAGCGGGCAAGCCGGTGATCACGGCAACCCATATGCTGGATTCCATGGTGCGCAATCCGCGCCCCACCATGGCTGAAACCAGTGATGTTGCCAATGCCATTTTTGACGGCAGTGATGCTATAATGCTTTCAGGGGAAACGGCGGTGGGAAAGTATCCTGTGGAAGCCGTTTCCACTATGGCAAAGCTGGCCCGTAAAGCCGAAGAAGCTCTGCAGTATGAAGAAATCCTTTTGCGCAGGCAGAAAGCGCCACAGAATACCATTACCGAAGCTATCAGCCACGCTTCCTGTACCATAGCAATGGATCTAAAAGCTGATGCCATTTTAACCCCCACTGCCACAGGTTCCACGGCAAGATTGGTTTCCAAATATCGCCCCAAAGCCCCAATCATAGCCCTAAGCCCCAATAGAGACACTTTATTTCACCTGTGCCTGGTGTGGGGCGTTTATCCCGTTGAGATGCCCCGTTATAATGGTACCGATGAAATGTTTGAAGCGGGGGTTAAAGCTGCTGTAAAAAAGGGACTGCTGGAAGAAGGAGATCTTGTGGTTTTGACCGCCGGTGTACCCATGGGGGTATCCGGAACCACCAATTTAATTAAAGTACATGTTGTGGGGGAAGCTTTGGTTAAAGGTAACCCCATTGGCAATCAGGTAGTCAGGGGAAGAGCTCGAGTTGCTGTTAATGCTGCAGAAGCACAGAAAATAAAAAAGGGGGAAATTCTTGTGGCCCCGTATACTGATAAGGGCTTCATGCCGGCTATAGAAAAAGCCTCGGCCATAATAGTTGAACAGGGAGGGGTAAGCTCCCATGCGGTAATTGTGGGTTTAAATTTTAATATACCGGTTATTGTGGGTGCAAAAAAAGCTTGTGAGCTTATAAAAAATGGAGAGTTGATTACTGTTGACGGAGTGAGGGGGCTGATTTACAGAGGAAAAACAAATGTGGTTTGACCTTTGTTTAAATTACATTTAAAAGATCTTTTTTGTATTTTTCTATTACTATCATATCATTTGACACATAGGCAATTTCCGGATAATTAACCTTTTCTTTGTTATCAGGGCTGCATGCTACATACTGGGCTATACGGATCTGAGATGGCTGCATTTCATGGGCGAAAATAACCGCACTGGAATCACCCAATGCACCGGCATGGGCTGTGCCCTTAAGGCTGCCCATTATTATAATACTTCCCCCTGCAACGATCTCAGCCCCGGGATTTACGTTACCCACTATTACCAGGTCTTTGGGAGCGAATATTTTTTGCCCTGACCTGATGTTTTTTCTTAAAATGATATTATCTGTCTCCGAAGAAGTTGCTTCAGGAGCTTCTGGAGGGCTTTGGTTTTGCTGCGTGGGTAGTTCAATGCTAGGATCAAGAGACATTCCCCGATCTATACAAATGCTTTTTAAAACCTGTATCTGCTCTGCTGTTAGGTTTCCCTTGGAGAGGATATTAAACTTTGCACCTTTGAAAAAATCAGAGGTTTTCTCTA
>JAAYIF010000061.1 GCA_012523575.1 Clostridia bacterium | reverse complement strand
TCTCAAATTGATCTGGATTTTTGCCAAAGGAAAGAGCCGCATTTCCTTGGTTGTCTGTATCGACAATAAGGATCCTATTGGTCTTTGATAACACTCCAGCCAGGTTGGTCGTCAGTGATGTTTTCAATACGCCACCTTTGTTGGTGCTAATCGCTATGATCCTGGTCATTTCATCACTCCTTAATAAACTATATGGACTAGGCCTGTTTCTGAAATCTCGACAGAATGATAGCTCATGGGAAGGTCCATCCCGGACACGTATCCTTCTTCAGAAAGTTTCTTCATCCCGTATTCGTAAGCAGTTCTGTCGATGATGAGATGGTAAAAATAAATTTTTTCGCCATCAATGATTTGAGAATCGGTCAAAACAAAGTTATCGCCAAATCGTTTTTTGAACCACTTCCTGGCGTCCGTATGACTTTGAAAATCCGGGAGCTCCTGTTCGAATTTCCTGGTCAATCGAGGCATGTTTTCACTCCTTTCTATGTTTTTTCTATGTTAGATCGGCTTCAAGCCAATTGAATGTGAGCAATGATGGTACTTTGCCTTCTTTTACTGCTTGTCTGCGTTTTTCTGCGGCCATCTCGCATTCATATTCCTCGATGTTTTCTTTCATAATTGCTACCGTTGTTTTGTAAAAATATCCACCTAGTGTTTTGCGGATCCGTCTGCGTTTGTATGCCTTTATGGTTTCCTTCAGTGCCTCTATTGCTACTTCTGTTTCGTTCATGAGGAAATAGTTTGTTTTCCTGCTCGCAATTTCTACGCGTTTCCATAGGTTTTCAATTTCCAAGGCGTCAAATCCGATCTTTGCTTGATCCACAAATTCCCGCGGTATGTTTTTATTAACAAATGATTCATCGAGTGGGATGTCGTCTATACGTTTATCGTTATTATTTTTATTTACTCTTAAAGACTTAGTTTTAGAAATCTTAGTTTCCGGTTCATTTTTCGGTTGTTCATCCGTTGATACGTCTGTTTTTGTCTCTTTTTCCCGATGTGACAAATCCGATATGACATCCGGTGTGACATCCTGGGGCAAGATAATAATCACCGGGTGGCCATATCCTCCGTTTCTGCGGATCGTTTTTCGGCGCTCGATGATGCCGAGTTCTTCTAATTGGTTTAATGCTCGGTGGATCGTGCGGCTTGTCTTGCCGGCCAAGTCGGCTAATGTTCCGATTTTAGTCCAGCAGACGCCTGGAATCTTTAATGCAAATCGAGAAATTATTTTCAAAAGATTCACGGCTGTCGGTGTGAGTTCATGCTTGTGTTGGTATAAAAACGCTCTCACCGTTTCATTGATCTGTTGCTTGTTTTCAAAGGTTTTGAGTTCCTTTAAGGCGTTGTAATCCGCGGCTGGTATTGTTGCTGTTTGCATAAAAAATTCCCTCCAAAAATAATTTTTTTGAAGGGAAATTAAACCAGCGACTTTTTGCTGTTGCAAAGTTACCCATGTTTCGGTTATAATATGGGTAACAATTGAATGAACAGCTGGTAATGGGTGAAAAAAATTCCCAGCTGGTTTAATTTCCCAAGGGGTCGGTGTTCCAGCACCGGCTTTTCTCTTTGTCTATAATATTACTAGAACAATAAAAATCTAGCAACAATAAATTTTGACATCGTTTCAGTCCTTGCGCTGTTTTGTTAATGTTATCATTAATAAAAATGCTAAAGATTTTATTAAAAAAAGCATTATTTTTTTGGTTAATATGTTGCATTTCGCGACATTGTACGGTAATATACAGACAACAAAATAAATCGGGTTGGGGGTTCCCAGCCTGTTAAAAAAATATGAAAGGGGAAATGGATCTATGTTCTTGGAAGACAAATTCAATCGCTTATTGAAAAACGGAAAGGTTTACTGCAAAAATTTAAAAAGCTATCGTCAGTTAGAAGAGTACGCCTGGTCACAAGGGTATGAGGTAAAGCCACAGCAGTTCCTCGATGGTCGCTCAATGATGGCAGTCCTGGTAGTGCATGAATAATCAAATTGCCGGGGCTTTCCCGGCTCTCTGTTAGGCAACAAGCACCGGTTTATGCCGGTGCTTTTATCTTGTGATATCTACCATATTTGAAAGGTTTGTTAATTTTCGTTATTTTAATGGTAAATCTTTCACTTTCAATCTATAATAAAACAAGAACAAACGTTCGTAAAAAAGAGGAGGATGACTATGGAAAACTACGACTTAAATTTAGATTCAAATGTCAAGTTGGAAGTTGTTATGCTTTTAGAAAAAATTTATGCTTGTACTCCACAAAAACACACTTTCTCGTCCTCTATCCGCGATCAATTAAATTTCATCTATGATTTAGGTCTTATGCAAAAAAAAGAAAAGGACATGCTCATCTCCCATTTTGAAAGCGTTTGTAAGAAGTAACTTAGTTTTTATTTTTTTCATATTTATATTTCGGTAATCTTTCGCGGACAATCACATCTAGCAAGTCGCGAAGAGGTTTTAATTCTTCGTCTGTCAAAGGCACACCATCCCAGTGTAGTTCATCTTCTTTTAAGAGTTCCTTAATGTTTTTCGTTGGCTCGACAGGATGTGGGTTATCCGTCAATCCAAGCAGATAGTCGGTGCTGGTTCGCAATATGTTAGCCATATCATGAAGCGTTTCCAGCGTCGGCTGTCTGTACTCTGATTCATATCCTGCGTAAGTACTTCTTGCTACACCGAGACGATCGGCCATGTCTTGCATGGTAAAACCGCGTTTCTTCCTCATATCTTTTAATCTTTTTCCTATCATTTGTTTTTCACCCTTTTTTATTTATTATATCCCATCTGTGCGTACCCTTTTTTTTGTAATTATCTCTAAGTATATACAAATAGCAAACTTTTTTGTTCATGTCGACAACTTTTTTTGAAAGAAATTTCGTAAAAAAAGAAAAAAACACTTGCAATTGTCGCGTAAAGCGTTATAATGAAAATTGAGAGGTTATTCAAAACGCGACAAAAAAGGAGGGTTCCAAATTGCCGGTTAAACGAGAATGGCTGAAAAATTTGCGTATGGAAAAAGGTTATAGCCACCAGGAAATTGCAGATAAATTGAACATTGCTCGCACTACCTGGATCGGCTATGAAAATGGTTACCGGACGCCAAGAGGTAAAACTGCAATTCGAATTGCGAACCTTTTAGATTTCCCAGTTGAGTTATTTTTTTACACTGATGTTCGCGATTCGCAAAT
>JAAYIF010000011.1 GCA_012523575.1 Clostridia bacterium | reverse complement strand
TTATATTTTCCCGTTTCGTAGGCAAGCTGCGTTGGGGGGAAAAAGGGAGTAACCTTTGCAATCTGATCATGGGTGGCGGCTATTAGAACGGCTGTACCCAGGTAAACCGCATCGGCACCCAATGCCAAAGCTTTTAGGCAGTCCCCAGGGGATGCTAGGCCTCCCCCCACCAGCAGGGTTACTTTGTTTTTTAAATTGTGTTTTTCCCAGAACTTCACGGCTCTGGAAAGGGCTATTAAGGTGGGAAGCCCAAAGTCATCTTCAAGTATGGGAAAAGCTTTGTGGGTACCAGCCTCTGCTCCATCAATGCTTATGAAGTCCACCCCCGCCTGCAGAAGGATTTTTAGATCCTCTTCTAAAAATTTTCCTGCACCAATTTTGGCACCAATGGGCACTCCCCCTGTAAGCCTGCGCAGGTACTCTACAAGGGATTTCAGGTCTTTGGGATTTGTAGCTTCGTTCAGCCTGTTGTTTGTTACTGCGTCCTGGCCCTCTTTTAAACCGAGCCTTTTTCTTAATTCGTCGTTAATATATTTTGCCTTTGTTGTACGGCCCTTACCGGCGTTGGCGCCTTGGCCGAACTGGATTTCGATGGCGTCCCCTTGTTTTAGGATTTTTTCCTCCTTGTTCCACGAACCTCGGGGGTACTGTATTATGAGTTTATCAGCTGCCTTTCTTTCGCTTTCAAGGAAGGGGCCGAGGCCTGTGTTTGTGGCGGTGCCCACCCTAGTTGCCGCTTTGGCATAGGCGATTTTGTATGCCTCCGTAAGGGCCAAGCCGTATGCCATTCCCCCAATTAATATGGGGATTTTAAGCACCAGGGGCTTCCGGGCTATGGGCCCGATTACTGTGGTCGTGTCCACTTCAACTTCATCCGGGGTGGGAAGGGTTTCCAGCTGTGCCATGTTGAACAGGATTTTTTCCCAATAACCAAATCTGCGTTTGGTGCCTATAGGCCTTTCAATGTATGTATTGGTGTGGGATCTAAGTTCATTTTCAATGAGCACATGGGGTGTCATCCTTTGGGTGGCAATTGTGAGTTCCCAAAGGTTGTCATCGTATTTTCTCGTTATTAAAGAAAAGGTTATTTTATCCCCTAAATAGTCAATGGCTTTTTTTGACAAAAGAAACCCGCCCCCCAGCAGCAGCGCTGAGAGCCCAAGCTTTTTAAAATTTCCGCGGTTGTTGAAAAGCATAATGTCCCTCCGCAAATTGTAGAATTTCCTTGTACTTACGCTTAGTTTGGCGCATAGGGTTTTTTTTTATTGAGAAAGTTATGATCAAAAAATTTCTAATAAAGCAAAATATTAAAGGAAAATATCCCCTTATGTAGAAACAAAATTGGCTGTGAAGTTAATACTGTATTGGGGGTTGTTTTGGTGTTCAGTAAAAGGCTTTTTATGAAGGTTCTTATTCTTTTGTTTTTGGGGTGTTGTTTAGGGGGTAAGGCAGAGGCGTCAGATTTCCGGTCCTGGCCCCTATCCAGGCATGATCCCGGAAACAGTGCTTATTCTGCTGTAGAGGGACCTAATCTACCAGTTATTAAGTGGGAGCGAAAATTGGAACGTGGGATTTATATAGAGCCCGTTGTTAATTGTGAAGGATGGGTTTATGCCGTTGCGGGAAATATGCTTTATGCCTTTGATGAAGAGGGCGGTGAGCTGTTTTCTCCCATTTCCTTAACCGAAGAAGTGTATGCCCGAAATGTTTATTCTTTGGGTTTATCAACCGATGAGAAAACCCTTTATGTGGGTCTGGCAACAAATGATGGGGCTGCCGTTGCAGCCTTTAATGCCCAGCTGGGGTCTTTAAAATGGTTTTTTAATGAAATTGCCGGAGAGGCAGTGGAATCCTTTAATGTGGATGACAATGTAATTTACTTTGGAACAAAGGGTCGGGCATCTGGGGAATGGGGAAAGTTCTATGCTTTAAAGGACGAAGGAAGCCATGCCTCTTTACTATGGGACAATGAGCTTTTCAAAGAATGGAAGGAGATTTCTTTTCCTCATCCTTGCCCCATTCATGGGGACACCCTCTTTATAACAGCTGTAGGGGATAATAGAGAAGCAGGGATGCTTGCAGTGAATAAAAATAATGGAACCAGTTTATGGGACAGTGCAATTGCAGGGTTATTGGTTTTTAGGGGACCCGTTGTTGTGGATGAAAATGGAAATTACCTTTACTGGGTAAGCGACATGTACTTAATTATATATAGGACTTCCAATGGCTCTTCTGTAAATTTTTATAATTTTAGAGATCCAAATGAGACTGAAAGGGTAACTCCCGCTGCTGTGGATAATGGAAGAGGCAGGGTTTTTGTTCTGGCATACAATTATCTACACTGCCTTGATCTTGAGGGGGAATTCCTGTTCAAAACGAAGCCGGAGGATCCTTCCTTTACTATTTACCCCTTTTCAGGGCCCGTCGTAGACGGAAGGGGCCACGTTTATTTTGGGGACAATAATGGCTCCATATATGCTGTGGATGAAAAGGGAAACTTTAAGTGGTGCTTTGATACCAATCACATTATCACTTCTTCTCCGGTACTGGGGCCTGACGGGAGCATAGTGTTTGGAAATAGAACGGGAAAACTTTTTGTTTTAGGGGACCGTAAACTCTTTGATCTTAAGGTGATTTATCCCAGGGACGGTTCCTACGTAGGGGGAACAGTGCCTTTTCTAATAGATGTGATCGGTGAAGGAGCTCAGGAAGTGGATAAGGTACGGGTTTTTGTTGATGGCTTCTCAAATGAGGCTGTTAAATATAAAAAGGGGAAATATTACTGGGAATGGGATGCGTCAAGGGCTGTTACGGGAAAGGTTTATTCTGTGGAAGTGATAGGCGAGGATAGTTGGGGTATCCAGAAGAGTTTGAAGTTAAACTTAATTGCAGATAATGCTGCTCCCGTTGGGAGTGCTTTTTACGACGGTGAATATAAGGAGAGTACAGTAAGTTTATCTGTGGGGGAGACCGTCAGGATTTACGGCAGCTCCCTGGATAAGGAAAGCGGTGTAAAAAGAATTATTCTATTTGCGCAGAACCTTTCCAATGGTTCACAGACAATTGTGGGATGTGTTTACAATGATGCCCTGGAAGGTCCCTTTAATTGGGAAATAACCTGGGGAGAAATGGAGGAAGGAGTATACAAATTGTACTGCTGTGTTGAAGATAGAACATTTTCAGCGGAAAGGCACCTTGATATTTCCGGAGAAAGGGTTGTGGGCAATTACGCCTTTATGGAAGTTCTTTCAAAAGAAGGAAAGCCCCTTATTTTTAAATGGGAAGAAAAAGGAAAGGAAGTGGATACCCCCAAAGAGCCGGAAAATAGAAAATCAGGGGGAAGCAGAGGGGGTAAAGGAAGGGACTCCCGGGATAAGCAGAGCATTAAAAAAGATCCTTATGAAACTGTGGTTCGTGAAATTTATATTCCCTTTAATGACAGGGGGATAATGTTCCTTTGGACTTTAAATATGCTCGGAAAATATTTTTATGGGATAGGCTCTTTATGGGGCACTGGTGAAGTGGTAGTGTCAAATAACGCAAATTAGAAATCTGGGGCGAAAAAACGCCCCATTTTTTTAGGTCTTTTAAAGAAAATATCTATTAATTTGAGTTAAAAACCTTTATAATAATTTAACAATTTTAAATTGTTTTTTGAATAGGGGGGCTAAACCATGCCGGTACTGGTGGAAGATATAATGACCCGCAAAGTGATCACTGCAACCCCGGAACATTCGGTTATGGATACGTTGAAAATTGCCAGGCAAAACCGCATCCGTCATGTTCCCATTGTTGAAGGGAATGTCCTGAAGGGGGTTGTTTCCGACCGCGACCTGAGGGATGTCAGCCCCTCGGTGCTGGCTTCCATGGATCTGGAACTGCTGGAGAAAACCAAGGTTAAGGATATAATGGTTACCAATGTAATCACCGTTCACCCCCTAGATACGGTGGAGGATGCAGCGAGACTTCTTTATGAAAACAAAATAGGCTGCCTTCCGGTGGTTGTTGGGGGAAACCGGCTGGTGGGCATTGTTACGGACGGAGACATACTTTTCTGCTTTGTTGAAATGATGGGGGTTTTGGAGCGGGGGTCCGTCATAAGGTTAAATATTCCCGATAAACCGGGTTCTCTGATGAAGGTGTTAGAGTTAATTGCAAAGCATAAGATCAGTATTATCAGTATTTTTATGCTTCCCGCGGGAGAAAAGGGAAAGGGCAAAAGAGAGGTAACCCTAAGGCTGCAGACCATTGATCCCAGTGACATTGTTGATGATATTAAGAAGCTTGGTTATGAGATAATTTGGCCGGAATTTTGGGGAGAAAAAAGATGACTGAGAAAGCCGTTTTTATTTACAGTGATGATTATTTAAAATACAAATTCGGCGAAAAGCACCCCCTGAACCCCATCCGTTTGGAAATAACCTATGACCTTTTGACCGAGATGGGGGTGCTAGATGAAAAGGATATAATGTGCCCAAGAATGGCAAAAGAGGAAGAGCTGGCTTTGGTTCACTCCCCGGAATATATTAATGCTGTGGTCGATGCCGGTAGAAACCCCAATGGCGGTGATTTTACAAATTTTGAGCTGGGCACAGAAGATAATCCAATCTTTGAGGGCATGCATGAGGCTTCCAGCCTAATTGCCGGGGGTACTTTAACTGCGGTGGAAGCCGTTATGGAAGGGAAGGCAAGGCATGCCGTAAATATTGCTGGGGGGCTTCACCATGCCCAAAGGGACAGGGCTTCGGGTTTCTGCATCTATAATGATGCAGCGGTGGCCATTGCCTATCTGCGGAAAAAATACGACATCAGGGTAATGTACATCGATACCGATGCCCACCACGGCGACGGGGTGCAGGATATTTTTTATGATGATCCTGATGTTCTTGTGGTTTCCCTCCATGAATCAGGGCACTATTTATTTCCCGGAACCGGGGATATTTACGAGCAGGGCACCGGCTTAGGGTTTGGATCCACCATTAATATTCCCTTTGAGCCCTTTACTGAAGATGAGTCTTGGATTTCTGCCTTTGAGAGGGTGGTTATCCCAAATGCCCGGGCTTTTGCACCCCATATTATCATAAGCCAGCACGGATGCGACGGGCATCACCTTGATCCCCTTACCCATCTCTCCCTGACTATGAAGAGCTATGAAGAGATTCCCCGCCTGGTCCACATGCTTGCGGAGCAATTGTGTGAGGGGCGTTTGGTTGCCCTGGGAGGCGGAGGGTACAACATATGGCAGGTGGTGCCCAGGGCGTGGGCTTTGTTATGGTGCCAAATTGCCCAGAGAGACCCCCAAGAAAAACTCCCCGAAAGCTGGATAAAAAAGTGGGAGAGCATAAGTGGAGAAAAGCTGCCCCAAACCATGTCTGACCCACCGGATTTAGTACCTCCCATCCCCAGACGGGAAGAAATTATTGAGAAGAATAATATTACCATGAACAGGGTTTTAAGGCAGTCCGTTATGTTTTTTTAACAGCTTTTTAAAATGAGGGAGGCTGAAATGACCTCAAAAACCTCTGGTTTAATAAGGGAAGGTACTGTAAAACTACCTGAAGGGGAAGTTCGCGTTTACGGCCCCGTCCCCCCCGAGGAAATCAACAGTTTTGATATTGACGAAACACTGGACAGTTTTAGGCGGCCCAGTAAACAAAAGGAAGCATTGAAGGAAATTGCTTCTCTTCCCGGAGGACAGGTTTTTATCGCTTTATTTAAAAATGTTATAATAGGTTATGTGACCTTTCATCCTCCTGAGCCTTTTGAAAGGTGGAGTGAAGGGAATATCCCAAGCCTTTTGGAGCTGGGGGCCATTGAAGTAAGTAGGAACTACAGGGGTTTGGGTTTGGCAAGGAAGCTCATGGAAGTTGCCTTTATGGACGGTGCCATGGAGGATTATATAGTTATTGCCACAGAATATTACTGGCATTGGGACCTGGAAAGGACAGGCCTTCCCATTTGGGAATACAGAAAAATGCTGGAATCGGTCATGACCAGCGTGGGCATGGAGCCCAAAGAAACCACCGATCCCGAGATAAATTCCCATCCCGCCAATGTCCTTATGGTACGCATCGGAAAGAATGTGGGCAGGGAGGATATTGAAGCCTTTGAGGCTTTATGCCGGAAGGAGGATGAGGAATTTTATCTCTTTGATAACCCGTAAGAGATTTAAAGGGGGTGAAGGGGTTGGGCGATATATTAAAAGAAAAGATCAGGGATTTTGCTTGCGGTATCGGGCTTCCCATTTTCGGTGTAACCTCCCCTGCCCCCATGGAATGCTTGGAACCCCTTCTTAAAAAACGCAGAAACCTGAAACTGGATTCACCCTTTGAAAAAAATTGGCAGGCTGAAAAAAGGTGCCGTCCTAAAACGAGTTTTCCATGGGCTAAGTCTATTCTATGTTTTGGCATGCCCTACTGGAAACGGGGAGAAGAAAACAGGGAGAAAATCTTTGCCCGCTATGCTTTGGGCAGGGATTATCATTTTGTAATGAAGGACAAGCTGACGAAAGTCGGGGAATTTATAAAGCAATTGGTGGGAGAGGATTTTAAGTATCGCATCTGTGTTGATTCCTTTCCCCTTGCGGAAAGGGCGCTGGCGTACAGGGCGGGAGTGGGCTGGTACGGGAAGAACTGCCTGCTCTATAATCCCGAGTATGGTTCCTGGTTTTTCCTTGGAGAGCTTATTATCAATATTCCCCTTGAAGAGGATAAACCCTTAGACGGCAATGGGTGCAGCGGCTGTGAAGTCTGTATAAATGCGTGCCCCACCGGTGCCCTAAAGGAACCTTATATTCTGGATGCCCGGAAATGTATCAGCTGTATGACCCAATCTCCGGGATTTATTCCCTTTAATATTAGGGAGAAGCTGGGGTATAGGGTATACGGTTGTGATGTGTGCCAGGAGGTATGCCCCCAAAACGGAGCCGGCGCAGAAAAATCCCCTTTATTCCATACGGGGGAAGAAATTGTTCCAAAACTCCTTGAACTTCTTAATATTACGGAGGAACAGTTCCGAGAGAAGTATTCCGGAACTGTTTTATGTTGGGCCGGAAGAAGCATAATCAGGCGCAATGCCTCGGTGGCCCTGGGGAATACGGGTGGCAGGGAGCTTGTTCCCCTTATTAAAAAGCATCTATATGATGAGGACCCTCTGGTTCGTGCCCATACCGCATGGGCGGTGGGGAAACTGGGAGGTTTAGGTTCTGCGGAGTTTTTGCGTAAAGCGTGGGAAAGGGAAAGGGACAGTGACGTAAAAAGGCAAATGGAGAACACCCTTAATTTGACATGATTCTATTTTTTTATTTCTTTTTTTAATTTATTTAAAAAAAATATACAATTGTGTTATAATTTTTTTAGGTATCCAGTATCCCAAATATTCCAAAGAAGAGGTGTCTTTTGTGGCGCGGCAGGCGGATGAGCTTTATAAAAGAGAAATAAACGGTCAGCGGTTGAAGATGATTAATTCCAGAAATAAAAACATAGCCAATCAGCTGGCAGTGCTGGGGCATGAGATAAAAAGCCCCCTGACAAGAATCGTTGCCCTTTCGGAATTTCTTTTAAAGGAGATTCCGGGAAAGTTGAACGATGAGCAGAAAGAGTGCTTGCAGGACATATATAATAACAGCTATATTCTTATGAATTCCATTAACTCCCTTCTTAGTTTAAGCAAAAGCGAAGCGGGATATCAGTGTTTGAACCTTTCTCCCCAGAACATCAACGAAGTGGTGGAAAGTGTTGTTCTAAAGGTGGATTCCATTGTTTCCAGTAAGGGACTGCTTATGGTGGTGGATGTTCCCCATGAGGTGCCCGTTGTAAATTTTGACCGGGAAAAGATAGAACAGATCCTTTTTAATCTTTTGGACAATGCCATAAAATTTACCCAAAATGGAAGAATAGCCATTAAAGTCCGGGTGGATAATGAGCAGGATCAGCTGGTGGTTTCCGTGGAAGATACAGGGGTTGGGATTGAAGAGAAAAATAAGGACAAGGTTTTTGAAAAGTTCTTTACTAAAAGGGATGCTTTAAATCCCGGCGGTTCGGGCCTTGGACTGGCCGTGGTAAAGTGCTTTGTGGAGCTACATGGGGGGAAAGTTTGGCTTGAAAGTGCCGTAGGAAAAGGAACCCGCGTTTCCTTTACTATTCCCATAAGACAAGCCCCAAAAAGGAGGGGGTGTGCTTCCTATGCTTGCAGCGGCAGGTGATCACCATAACGAAAAAATTTTGATTGTTGATGACGATGAAACCATAAGGAAAATAGTTACAGCATCTTTAAAGAGTGAAGGGTACCAGGTCTTTTCAGCGGCTACGGGGCAGGAAGGGATGGAGCTACTGAAAAAGGTGCATCCGAACCTCGTTATCCTTGATCTTATGCTTCCCGATGCCGACGGATATGACATCTGCTTTGCCATAAGGAAAGAAAGCGATATCCCTATTGTTATTCTTTCTGCTAAAAGTGAAGAGCTTGACAAAGTGGTAGGCTTCCGCATGGGCGTAGATGATTATGTTACCAAGCCTTTCAGCTCTACGGAACTTGCCCTAAGAATTAAGGCTATCTTAAAAAGATTTTACAACGGCACTGGAGAAAAAAATGTGCCGAGCAAGGTTACCCATGGGGAATTAGAGATAGACCTGAAAAAGCGTGAGGTTCTCATCGAAGGGGAGCCTGTAAAACTTACTACAAAGGAATTTGATCTCCTTTGGTTTTTAGCAACCCATCCCAATCAGGTTTTTACCAGGGAAGAGCTTTCCAATCAGGTCTGGGAGGATTACTACACCGGCAATCCTGGTACCATCAATGTGCTGGTGTGCCGTTTAAGGGATAAGATCGAGAAGAACCCTTCCAACCCCAAATATATTCATACCGTTTGGGGTGTGGGCTATAAATTCGTTGCCGATGAAACTTCGTAAGGAGCTGTGAGCGGTGCATGAAACGGCCCTCATGTATGACGTTTTAAGGACCCTGGAGGCCAGCGCAAAGGAAAACAATATAGAAGAGATTACGGAGCTGAAGCTTGTTATAGGGAGTCTGTCTTCCATACTTCCCGATGCGCTGCGCTTTGCCTTTGATGCTTTTAAAGGCAGTCCTCCCCTGGCGCAGGATGCAGTTTTGAAAATTGAAGAAAGAAAACCCCAGGCCCTGTGTAATAGCTGCGGCAGCTGTTTCACCATTGAGAATCCCTGGGAATTTTCCTGTGCCCGGTGCGGTGGGGTGGACATAAGGATCCAAAGCGGGGAAGAACTTTATATAGAATATTATAAAGGTAGGGAACGGTCCGTTGACTATAAAGAAAATTGATTTAAACACAAGTATTCTGGCGAACAACGAAATTTGGGCTCAAAAGAACAGGGAGCTTTTTGACACCCATGGGATTTTTACGGTTAACATGATGAGTTCCCCCGGTTCGGGGAAAACCACCATTATCGAGAAAAGTTTAGAATACTTTATTCCGCATTTTAAAATGGGAATTATTGTGGGGGATATAGAGACCACCGAGGATGCAAACAGGCTGAAAGGCCGGGGGGTTCCGGTGGTGCAGATCAATACCCATGGGGCCTGCCACCTTGATGCCCGGATGATTTCCGGAGCTTTAAATTCCTTTAATTTAGAGGAGCTGGATCTTCTGATAGTGGAAAACGTGGGCAACCTGGTGTGCCCTGCGGACTTCAGCTTTGGTGAGGACCTAAAGGTGGCAGTTCTTTCAACCCCCGAGGGAAACGATAAAGTGCGCAAATATCCCGATATGTTCAGAAAATCCCATGCTGTAATCATAAACAAAATTGATCTTATTGACTTTGTGGATTTTAATCTGGACAGAGTGGAAAGGGACCTTAAAAATTTAGGAAGCAGGGCGGAGATTTTCCCAATGGCTGCAAGTAAGGGACAAGGAGTAGAGGCCTGGTGCCAATGGCTTATGAGCAAAGTCAGAAAAGCAAATTGAGTTATAAAAAAATGGAACCTGCTGAAAGAAAAGCGCTTAAAATCTACTGCAGGGGAATTGTTCAAGGGGTGGGTTTCCGCCCCTTTGTGCATAATTTGGCAGAAAAATTAGGAATTAAGGGGTGGGTCTTAAACTCTTCCCAGGGAGTGGAAATCCATGCCGAAGGGAAAGAGGAGAACTTAAGGGCCTTTGTTAGGGAGATAAAGGAAAACCCTCCTCCCCTGGCGCGGATCACCCAATTCAGTGTAGAAGAAACCCAGGTGCTTAATTTCAACGATTTCACCATCAAAGCCAGCGAAAAGGAAGAAAGGGGAAATGTTCTGGTACCTCCCGATACGGCAGTATGTAGCGACTGCCGGCGGGATATCTTTGATCCCCAAAGCAGGTATTACATGTATCCCTTTACCAACTGCACCAACTGCGGACCCAGGTTTACCATTGTCAGGGATTTCCCCTATGATAGGGTAAACACCACCATGAGCGTCTTTGAGATGTGTGAGCAGTGCAGGAATGAGTACAGCGATCCCCTAAACCGCCGCTTCCATGCCCAGCCCACAGCCTGCCCCCGATGCGGCCCCAAAGTTTTTTTTACGGACAGCAGGGGGAATGAGATCCAGGGCAGCTGGAGGGAAAAATTTTTTGAGGCCATTTTAGAGGGAAAGATCGTAGCCGTAAAGGGATTGGGAGGTTTCCATCTGGCATGCAATGCCCTTGATGGCCAGGCTGTAAAAAGGCTCAGGGATAAGAAAAACAGGCCCTTTAAGCCCTTGGCGGTAATGGCAAGAGACCTGGATGTGGTAAAGGAATACTGCGTTGTGGGAGGGGAAGAGGAAAAACTTTTCCTGGGGACCGAAGCTCCCATAGTGGTTTTAAATAAAAAGCAGGGGACAGGGCTGCCGGAAGAACTTTCCCCAAATCTGGGGACTCTGGGAGTAATGCCTCCTTATACTCCCCTACACCTTATGCTTTTTAACGAGGACATAAAGCTGCTGGTGATGACCAGCGGCAATCCCCAGGGCTTGCCACTGGAAAAGGATAACGCTGAAGCTTTGCAGAGCCTGGGTTTTGTTGCGGACTACTTTTTAATGCACGAGCGGGACATTGAGAACAGAAACGATGATTCCGTGGTAAGGGTAGTGGAAAATAAAATAACTTTTCTGCGGCGATCCAGGGGATACGTTCCCAGACCCATTAATGTGCCCGTGGATCCCTTGCTGCCAAAAACGGTTTTGGGAATTGGCGGGGAGATGAAGAATGCCTTCTGCATTTTAAAGCCCAACGGCGAAGCTTTTGTGAGCCAACACATGGGAGAGCTGGACACCCTTGAATCCATGGAAAATTTAAGGGAAAGCATTGTTAAGTTTGAAAGGTTCCTTGAGGTTAAACCGGAAATAGTGGCCTATGACATGCATCCAGGATACAACAGCAGCCGCTTTGCCAGAGAAATGGAGGGCTTTGAAAAAACTGCCGTACAGCACCATCATGCCCACATGGCTGCCTGTATGGCGGAAAATTACGTTAAGGAGCCGGTGATTGGGGTAATTATGGACGGCACCGGATACGGCCTTGACGGAAAGATTTGGGGTTGTGAATTTTTAAGCGGCGATTATACTGAATTTAAACGCCATGCCCATTTAAAATATATACCCCTTATTGGAGGGGAAAGGGCGGTTATAAATCCTTGGATCATTACCTTTGCTTACCTTAAGGAGTATTTGGGAGAAAGGGGAGTGGCAATAGCCAAGCAAAGGTTCCGCAGGGATAAGGAAATTGATACGGCCCTTAAAATTCTGGAAAACAAGATTAACTGCCCCGAAACGTCCAGTGCCGGAAGGTTCTTTGATGCCGTTTCTGCCTTTTTGGGGGTGTGCCAGGAGGCAACCTATGAAGGGCAGCCGGCCATTGAGCTGGGTGAGCTGGCAGGAAAGGTCGTAAAGACGGATTTAAGCTATGGCAGCATGCTTAAGGACTTTCCAGAAGAAGAGCCCTGTATCCTTGACCCAGGCGGTATAATAAAAGGGATGGTGGCTGACTGGGAAAGGGGAATTTCTAGGGAAGAAATAAGCACAAAATTTCACAATAGTTTTATTGAAACCATAGTGGACACGGTGGAAAAAATCAGCCGTAAAACGGGCATAAGAACGGTTGCCTTAAGCGGAGGCGTTTTCCATAACGAATACATTTTGACCCGGGCAATAAGCAGCCTTGAAGAAAGGAATTACCGTGTCCTAACCCATACCGAAGTGCCTTTTGGCGACGGAGGTATTAGTCTGGGGCAGGCATTGGTGGCTTATTGGAGGTGGCATAAGAATGTGTCTGTCATTGCCGGCGAAGGTTTTAAGCATTAAGGGAAACCTTGCGGAAGTGGATTTCATGGGAGTAAAAAAAGAAGTGGGCACGACCCTTTTAAAGGACATTAAGGTGGGGGACTATGTTATGGTCCACGCCGGTTTTGCCATTGAAAAAATCAGCCCGGAGGAAGCTGAAAAAACACTAAAATTGTGGGAGGAGATTGAAGCTGCAGGAAATAT
Source organism: Clostridia bacterium (assembly GCA_012523575.1). Lineage (GTDB taxonomy): Bacteria > Bacillota > DTU086 > DTU086 > DTU086 > 41-269. The sequence goes on along the minus strand of JAAYIF010000011.1, from coordinate 45,807 downwards.
TGAATAAATACCGTAAGCCGGATATGGGTAAACGAATTCTTAAAAATCTTGTTCCTAAACTGGAGCGCATAAATGATAGGCTAGGCCGAAAGCTTAATCTAATGGAGGTCTGCGGTACCCATACCGTAAATATATCCCAAACGGGAATCAGGGATCTTCTACTTCCCTATGTTAACCTGAAGAGCGGGCCGGGATGCCCGGTGTGTGTTACGGATAACAGGGAAATTGACTGGATGCTGGCCCTTGCGGATATTAAAGGGGTAATTATAACCACCTTTGGGGACATGATGCGGGTTCCCGGAAGCAGGGGCAGCCTGGTGGAGCAGAAAGCAGCCGGTGCCGATGTCAGGGTGGTTTATTCCGGGCTTGATGCCGTAAAAACTGCCCTTAACAACCCTGAACGGGAAGTGATTTTTTTAGGGGTGGGTTTTGAAACCACCGTTCCCACCGTGGCGGCTTCCCTTATGGAGGCGGAAACTCTGGGCTTGGAAAATTTCTCTGTTTTTTCTGCCCATAAGGTGGTTCCCCCAGCCCTGAGGATTTTACTGGAGGATCCTGAAATTAAAATAGACGGCTTAATACTTCCCGGCCATGTGAGTGTTATTCTGGGCAGAAAAGCCTGGGATTTTTTAGCGGAAGAATATGGATGCCCATCGGCTGTGGTGGGCTTTGAGGCTGTGGATATCCTTCTGGGTGTAAATAATCTAGCAGATCAGATCCTCCAGGGGAAGGCGGAAGTTGCCAATGCCTATCCCAGGGCGGTGAAGGAAGAGGGAAATAAAGCAGCTCAGGAACTCATTGATAGATATTTTACCGTAACCGATGCCCAGTGGCGGGGTATAGGAACCATACCCCAAAGCGGTCTGGAGCTTGCCGGTGAATTCAAAAAATTTAATGCCAAGGACAGGTTCCATGTAAGTCCCGGCGAAAGCAGGGTTCCAAAGGGATGTGCATGCGGTGATGTTTTAAAGGGTAAAATTTGGCCCAACCAGTGCCCCCTTTTTGCCGGTGCATGTACCCCTACGTCTCCCGTAGGGCCCTGCATGGTGTCCAGCGAAGGGGCTTGTGCGGCATACTACCGTTTTCACAGGAACTTAAAAGAAGGTGATTTGGGTGGATAAAATTCTGCTGGCACACGGGGATGGTGGGCTTTTGACCCATCGGCTTATTGAAGAGATTTTTGTCCGGGAGTTTGGCAGCGATATCCTTGGAGAGATGGGCGATGCCGCAGGTATAGAATGCGGTAAAAAAATTGCCTTTGCCACGGATTCCTTTGTGGTAAGCCCCATATTCTTCCCCGGGGGAGACATAGGCAAACTGGCTTGTGCCGGCACCGTTAATGATTTATCGGTATATGGTTCAAAGCCCCGCTTCCTCAGCGTTTCTTTTATTCTTGAAGAGGGAACGCCCATGGAGGATTTGATTAAAGTTGCCCGATCCCTTGGGGAAACGGCTCGCTTTGCGGGGGTAAAAATAGCTGCGGGGGATACCAAGGTTGTGGAAAAGGGAAAGGGGGATAAAATTTATATAAATACCGCGGGAGTAGGGGAAATGCTTGATAATTTTTCCCAGGCCCACAAAATAAAAACGGGAGATGCGATTATTGTAAGCGGCAATATTGGCGATCATGGGGCGGCTATAATTTCCCGCAGGGCAGGAATTGATTTTGAAAGCGTTATAAAAAGCGATTGTGCACCCCTAAACCACATTATTGTCCCCCTTTGGGAAGCCTATGAAGGGATTAGGCTGATGCGGGATCCTACCCGGGGAGGGGTGGCAACCACTTTAAAGGAAATAGCCATGCAGGCTTCCAAGGACTTTTTGATATATGAGGAGCTTCTGCCCTTTGATCCCCAGGTAAGAAGCGCCGCTGAAGTATTGGGGCTGGATCCCCTTTATCTGGCCAATGAAGGTAAGTTCATAGCCGTAGTGGATGCAGCCATTGCCGGAGAGGTGGTTAATTTTATCCGCCGTTTTCCAGAGGGAGAAAATGCAGCGGTTATCGGGGAGGTTTTGGAGGGCAGGGGAGATGTTAAGGTTAAAACTCCCCTTGGGGGAACAAAGCTTCTGGATATGCTTACCGGGGAACAGCTTCCCCGGATATGTTGATAAAAGTCTTTCTGTTAAAGCCTGTAAATTAGTATTTTATTGACCATAGTTTGCTGCTTCTGCTAGTATAGAAGAAAGCTTTGATAGGGTAGGAAGGGTAAATCTTTGGAGGGAGAGGATTAAAATGTGCCAAAACGGTATCGACTATCGTGGGCTTGAGCTGGCGGTAGAGCAGCTTTTCCAAAGGGAAAACGGTTTAAGAAAGGAAATCTTGGCCTGGGCTGATTATTTTCTTGAAATGGGCGCAGCGGACATTGCAGCAAGCTTAAGATGTGCCGTGGAAAATTTAGCAAAGGCGGGAGAAAAATTAGCTAAAGCGAAGCATCAGTTGGAGCATCTTCACCATCATCATGCCGGTGAACATGATCATCATCACCACCATGTAACGGTAACGGAGTTTTCAGGCTGATAAAAAAACCAGGGCAAACTGCCCTGGTTTTTTTATTTCAAGAATGAAAATTTTAGGGGATCCTCTAAAAATGCTTCGTAAAGGGTTTTTCCTTCGGGGATCTCTACGGGCTGATCCCTTTCTTCAGCGGGAATGAGTTTGAGCTCGGGAGAATTTTTATAATTTGGGTTAGGAACGAATTCATGTTCCCCCAGATTGTTTTTGATATAGAAATAGGCAGCTCCCTTTTTCCTTTCGATGGGCTTGTAGTCCGACTTAAAGGTATCCGCCACAAGGTTCGCCATAACCAAATGGTTTGGGCCCGGGTTTATTGTTACGTGCCCGTACCCAGGGTTAATATATACCTTGTCTCCCTGCCTGGCAGTTACGATGAAGACCTCCTCCACATCTCCGTCCGGGGTATTTTTTTGGAAAAGGTAAAGGGCTTCTCCATAGAGCACCTCGTAGTATTCAGGATAAGTCTCTTCGGACCCGGGCTTTTTAGGGTGAAAATGCCCCACGGTTTTTATATACTCCTGCCCCATGAATCCCGGCTGAAGGATAGTTATGTCATGGCGAACGTTATTCTCCTTAAACTGCTGATCATCCCCTTTGCGGTATACCCCCCGGTACATATAGTAAATGGGGGTTTTGTCGGGTTTAACCTTTTGATAGGGATAAAGAACGTTGGCGGCATCTTTAAACCTACGTATTGCCGGCCTTGGGGCTTTAATGTTTTCAGAAAAGTCCAAGGTGCCGTCTTTGTTAATAATAAAATCGGTACCGTATCGCATGAATTTTCCTCCTTTTACAGGCCCATATTTGTTCCCATTAGTTTTATTATTCCTAAATTTAAGTTATTCCTGATTTTTTTATAATTTAGCGGTAAAAAAAGAACTTCCAATATTTTTATGTTCCTTTTTATGGTGTTCTATTTTAATGCTGAAAATCCTTTTTAGCCTTTGGGAATTAACTTGCTTCTTTTTTAGAGATTAATTCATAAGGCTTTTTTGTTTTCATAGAAATGTATTGATAAAAACGGAGACTTATCTGGGGAGACGGCTAAATAAATGGCTGATTTTGTGCAGAAAATCACTTTCCATAATAAACGGGAAGAAAAGCTTAAATGGGAAGGTACCTTTAAGGATTACCTCAAACTGGTTGAAAGGGATCCCCGCATTGCCAGGAGCGCCCATGCAAGGGTTTTTGACATGATCATGGAAGCCGGGGTTTCGTACAGGGGAAAGGAGAAAATATATAATTTTTTTGTCGGGGAGATCTTTGGCCTGGGGGATACCCTTAAAAGGATAGTGGAGGAATATTTAAAACCGGCTTCCTGCCATCTGGATACCAAAAGGCGCATTCTTGTACTAGTGGGCCCTGTGGGCAGCGGAAAGTCAACCATTGTTAATTTGTTAAAGAGAGGACTGGAAAAGTATACAAAAACCCCCCGAGGAGCTTTGTATGCAATTAAGGGTTGTCCCATGCAGGAAGAACCCCTGCACCTTATCCCCCAAGGTCTTAGGCCGGAGTTTGAGGAATCCTTTGGGATTAATGTAGAGGGAGAACTTTGCCCCTTTTGCAGGCTTATGGTTAGGGAAGCTTACGGGGGAAAGATAGAGGATGTTTTAGTGGAAAGGATATTTATTTCCGAACAGGATCGGGTGGGAATAGGAACCTTCAGCCCTTCTGACCCCAAATCTCAAGATATGGCGGAATTGGTTGGGAGTATGGATTTTTCTACAGTGGGCCAATACGGTTCGGAATCAGATCCCCGGGCCTACAGGTTTGACGGGGAACTGAACAAAGCCAACAGGGGGATTATGGAATTTCAGGAAATCTTTAAGGCTGATGTGAAATTTCTTTATGTCCTTTTAAGCCTTGCCCAGGAGGGGTGTTTCAAAGCGGGGCGTTATGCTCTGATTTCCGCTGATGAACTGGTGGTGGGGCACACCAATGAAGGGGAATTTAAAAAATTTATAGAGGAAGAAAAAAATGAGGCTTTAAAATCCAGGCTCTTTGTGGTTCCCGTTCCCTATAACCTTAAAGTATCCGAAGAGGTAAAGATATATGAGAAATTGATTTCCCAAAGCCTCTGGGGAAAGGGCGGCGGCAAGCACATAGCGCCCCATACTCTGACCGCAGCTGCGTATTTTTCAGTTCTTACCCGTTTAAAGGAAAGCAGCAGGTCCGGGATAAATCTGGTGAAAAAAATGAAGCTCTATGACGGGGAACTGGAGGGAGGATATACTGCCTTTGATGTGGAGGAACTAAAAAGGGAATTTCCCCGGGAAGGCTTTGAAGGGATAGACCCCAGGGTTGTGGCAGAGCGTTTATCCTATGCTCTGGTTTCTGCGGAAAAAAAATGTATCAACGCTCTGGACATTTTAGCCTCCCTAAAGGAGGGGATTAACCGACATATGACCTTATCCGATGAAGAGGTGGATAGATACAGCGGGCTTTTGGATTTAGCCTGGAGAGAATACCAAGCCCTGCTGGAAAGGGACATAAAAAGTATAGTTATAAAGAAAAATTTCCACCGGGTTAAGGAAGAAATCCAGAGGTATTTGGAAAATATAAAGCTTCTTTTTGAAGAGAAGGAAGAATCAGCTTCTACTGAAATAAAGAATGGGGCAGATGAGGAATTTATGGGTTTGATAGAGAGGGAGCTGGGAATAGTCTCAGAACCGGCAAGGTCGGTTTTCAGGGAGGAAATCCATGCCCGCTTAAGGATCTATGCCCAAAGGGGGAAAGATTTTAACCTTGAAAGTCATCGGGGCATCAGGGAGGCCGTGGAAAAGAAAATTTTTTGTGAAGCGGCCCTTGGGCTTAAAAGTAACGGGGAAGATTCTTCGGATGCCAAAAAGGAGCTTTTGGAAGGGTTGATTAACTCTTTGGGATACTGCCTCGTATGTGCCCGGGAACTTCTTGATTACTGGCTTCGGCTGTGGGCTTAAAGGGGGCTTTGGTTTTGAAAGGAAAAAAGGGTTTGGGTCTGTATGGAGAGAGGCTCTGTATTGCGGTAAGGGGCTTTCCGGATTGGAGGCGCCATCAGGAAATTTTAAAGGGCTTTTTAGAAAAGGAATTTTTAGAAAATATCTATGAAGAGGAATATGTGGTTGAAAATGGGGAAGGAAAAATTTTTAGGGTTCTAATTCCCTTTGTAAAGAATTACGGCTTCAAATTTGACGGCGCAGGGGCCTTTTCTTTGGGTTTGGGACAAGAAACCGACAGAAGAAATTTTTCCAAGGGAGAAGCGGGTGCTCCAGCGGGAAAGGAAGGCTCCTTGAGCGGAGCCGTTTTTCATAAAACATTAGAGGAATTTTTTCACGAAGACCTAAAAGAAATTGATTTTAAGGAATGGGCATTGCCCAAACCCAACAAAAAGATTTCCGTTGAAGGTGAGATTAAGGACGGGGATGTGGAGATTGTTTCCCACGGGGGCGGCTGCCCGGACAGACGAAGGACCGTTATGGAAAATTTAAAAAGAAATGCCCTTAGGGGCTTTCCAACGGTGGGCGGATTTTCCCCAGGGGATTTTAGGTATAGGGTGCCTTCCTTTAAGGAAGAAGATCCCGACTTTGGATTTTTGTTCATTTTGGATGCTTCGGCTTCCATGGAGCTGTATCACAGGCATCTTGCCCGGATGATGTTTTTTTTAACCCAGCGATTTTTAAAGGCCAGGTACAAAAAAGTGAAAATCCTTTACCTTACACACAACACAAGGGCTGAAGAAGTGGAGGAAGCTGATTTTTTCCAGAGGCCCTCCTATGGAGGAACCAAATATTCTTCGGCCTATGAATTGGCCCTTAAGATTATGGAAAGGGATTTCATTTCCAGGGGGTGCCCCGCTTTTGTGCTGCATCTTACGGACGGTAATAATCTGCCCTCTGATAACCAAAGGAGCCGGTATTTTCTGGAGCGTCTTTTGAAGATTGCCGACCGGTTTTTATATGGGGAAATTTTTAAGGGGAACTCCCAAAACCCCTCAATGTTTTTTTATTATTTGAGGTTCGTAAAAAACAAAAATTTCCTAAAGTTCAGGGCCGGCACAAAAAAACAAGCCCTTTCAGTTTTGAGAAAAATTTTTAGTCCTGCCCCTAAAGGGTAGGGGAAGTGGGGAGAGGGTGGTGTGCTGCCGTTGGACTTAAAGGCCTTGGAGCTTGATATTGAAAGGATTGAAGATAAGGCAAGTGAATTGGGCCTTGATTTTTTTGATATGAAATTTGTACTCTGCACTCCGGAAGAGATGTCCTTTATAGGGGCATACGGAATGACTGGACGCTTCAGCCATTGGATTTTTGGCAGAGATTTTTACAAGCTGTACCTTCGGCATCGTTTGGGGCTTGTAAAAGTTCATGAATTGGTTGTCAACAGCGATCCGTGTATCGCCTTTCTTCTAAAAGGGAATACCATCCTGGAAAATAAAATGGCGGTGGCCCATGCCTTTGCACACAGCGATTTTTTTAAAAACAACATCCATTATTCCCATGATCCCAAAACTGTTTTAAGATTTTTCGCCGAAAACCACAGGCTCCTTTTGGAATATGAAGAATGTTATGGGAAACAGAGGGTTGAAAAGTTTTTGGAAGCGGTTTTGGCCCTAAGGAGCCTTTATTTTTCCCAGGGATTAAGGGGCGATGATAAGGGCTTTCAAAGGACGGGTGAGGAGGATATATACCTGTACCTATGTAGAAAATCAGAGGTGCTTGAAAGTTGGCAAAGGGAGATAATCCACCGCCTGCGGGGAGAGCTTGAATATTTTCGCTCCCTTGCCCGCACCAGGATAATAAATGAAGGCTGGGCCGCTTTCTGGCATACCAGAATTCTCCGGGAGCTGGATCTGCCGGCGGAGGAAGCCGTTGAATTTGCTGTGAAAAATGCCGAAACCCTATCCCATGAGATGGGGGAAATTAATTTATACCTTTTTGGGAAGGAAATATTCACTGCCCTTGAGAAAGAATTGGGTATAAAGGAAATTTTCAGGATCAGGCGCAGGGAGAATGATTTGGGTTTTATTGAGAAATATCTTTCCCTTGACCTTATAAAAAAGCTTGGGCTTTTTTTCTACAGAAAAGGGAAAAGTGGAGTTAGGGAAATCGTTTCAGACCCGGCAATAATAAAAAAGCTTTTGTTAAGGGGAATTTACGGCTGCTGGCACCCCTTGATTGTCATTGCAGAAGGGGAAGAAGATAATAACGAGCTCTGCCTGCGGCATCAGTATGACGGACGCCAGCGTAATTCTTATTACGCTAAAAAAACCCTCGAGCTCATCCATCTGCTCTGGGGGGAAACCGTTAGCCTTGAAACCTTTTGGGAGGGAAGGCCGGTGGTTTTTATATACAGCGGAAAGGAGCATATTTTAAGAAACAAATAAACTAACCGCTTTTAGCAAGCTTCAGGGCAACGAAAAATAAAAAACATATTGCCCAAAGAACTTTTAAATTATAGAATTTATACTATATAAAATTCCGCGATGGCAGCCTAAGGAGGTAAGTTTTTATGTACTGGAATCAAAAATTTGAGTGCCTTCCCCGGGAAGAATTGAAACAGCTGCAGCTAGAAAGGCTAAAAATGACTGTGGAAAGGGCCTTTCATAATGTACCCCACTATAGAAGGACTATGCAAGAGGTAGGAATTGAACCCGATGACATCCAGAGCCTGGAAGACTTAAGAAAGCTGCCCTTTACCACCAAGGATGATCTGAGGGACAACTATCCCTACGGCATGTTTGCCGCTCCCTTAAGTGAAATCGTAAGGATTCATTCTTCTTCGGGCACCACCGGAAAACCTACGGTGGTGGGTTATACCAGAAACGACATTAACGTCTGGGCGGAACTAATGGCCAGGGCCCTTGTTTCAGGGGGTGCTACGCGGAAGGATATTATACAAAATGCCTACGGCTATGGGCTTTTTACCGGAGGTCTTGGAGTTCATTATGGAGCAGAACGCCTGGGAGCTTCGGTTATTCCCATTTCCGGCGGTAATACTAAACGTCAGGTATTAATCATGAAGGACTGCGGGAGCACCGTTTTAACATGTACTCCTTCCTACTCTTTATATATTGCAGAGGTTATGAATGAAATGGGAATAGATCCTGAAAAGGATATAAAATTAAAGTGCGGTATTTTCGGGGCTGAGCCTTGGAGCGATAATATGCGGCAGGAAATTGAGAAAAAGCTGGGTATAAATGCCATTGACATTTACGGCCTCAGCGAGGTTATTGGGCCAGGAGTGGCGGTGGAGTGCCTTGAGAAAAACGGCCTTCATGTAGCTGAGGATCACTTCATTGTGGAAGTTATTGATCCCCAAACGGGGGAACCCCTGCCCGAAGGGGAAATGGGGGAATTGGTTTTTACTTCTCTGACCAAAGAAGGACTGCCAGTTATACGCTACAGAACAAGGGACATTGCCAGCATAACCACTGAGCCCTGCCCCTGCGGCAGAACCAATGCCCGTATGAGCAGGGTAAGCGGCCGTACCGATGATATGCTAATTATTCGCGGTGTAAATGTATTTCCGTCTCAAATTGAAAGTGTTTTACTGGAAATTGGTTATACTGAACCCCATTATTTACTCATAGTGGACCGGGAAAACAACTTGGATACCCTTACGGTTTTGGTTGAGGTTTCTTCCAAGCTTTTTGCCGATGAGGTAAGGAAGCTGGAACATTTGGGCAAAAAAATTCAGGGGGCAATTGAAACCGCCCTGGGTATATCTGTCCGGGTTAAGCTGGTGGAGCCTAAAACCATTGAACGAAGCGAAGGAAAGGCTAAAAGGGTTATTGACAAGCGTAAATATTAAGGGGGAGGCTTGTAAATGAGCGTCAACCAAATTTCTGTATTTTTGGAAAATAAGTCCGGAAGGCTGGCAGCGGTGACAAGAATCCTGGCGGAAAATAATGTGAATATCAGGGCCCTATCCATTGCAGACACTTCAGATTTTGGAATTCTTCGCCTCATTGTGGATAAGCCCGACGTTGCCTTTGAGGTGTTGAAAGAAGAAGGATTCAGCGTGAGCTTAACGGAAGTTATTGGGGTAGAGATGCCTGACAGGCCAGGAGGATTAGCAGGAGTATTGGACGTTCTTGAAAAAAACAATTTTAATATTGAATACCTTTATGCATTTATTGGAAGAGGGGACAACGGAGCCCTTGTTATCTTCCGGGTTGAAAGGCTTGATGAAGCCGTAAAATGCCTTGAGGAGAATGGTATCAAGGTGGTAACGGGAGATAGGCTTTATCAGCTTTAATTAAATTTTTCCCAAAGGCGGGGAGGAGTTATAAGTGTATAAAGAACCAAAGTGCAGGAAGGAAATACTGGACATTAAACCCTATGTTCCCGGTAAGCCCATTGAGGAAGTTCAGCGGGAGTTCGGTATAACCCAGGTGATTAAGCTGGCTTCCAATGAAAATCCCCTTGGGCCCTCCCCGAAGGCGGTGGAGGCCCTTCAATCAAAAATAGGTGATATTTTTATGTACCCGGACGGCAGCTGTTATCATTTAAAGGGTGCCATTGCGGAGAAGCTAGGCGTGGCTGCGGAAAATATTTTGGTGGGAAACGGTTCCGATGAAATAATAAAGCTCCTTTCGGAGGCGTACCTTTATCCCGGGGATGAGGTGATAATTCCCAATCCTTCCTTTGCCGAGTATGAATTTGGAGCAAAGGTAATGGGTGCAAAATGTGTATATTCACCCTTAAAGGATTTCCGCATTGATCTTTCTAATATGCTAAACAGGATCACAGCAAAAACAAAAATGATTTTTGTGTGCAATCCCAACACCCCCACGGGGAGCATAGTTTACCGGGAAGAAGTTGAACGGTTTTTAAATGAAGTGCCTACCCACGTGCTGGTTGTTTTTGACGAAGCCTATTATGAATATGTGGGGGACAGCCGCTATCCCGAGACAGTGGATTATGTACTTGATGGCCGTCCCAATTTGGTGGCGCTGAGAACTTTTTCTAAAATTTACGGGCTTGCGGGCCTAAGGGTGGGTTATGCCGTGGGGCCCAGCAGCGTAATAGCCCATGTAAACAGGGTAAGGGAACCCTTTAATGTAAATATGCTTGCCCAGGCGGCGGCAGTGGCTGCCCTTGAGGACGAGGACCATTTGGAAAGAAGCCGTGAGGTAAACAATGAAGGAAAGGATTATCTGTATAAGGAATTTGAGAGAATGGGCCTGAAATACTGGCCCACGGAGACAAACTTTATCTGGGTGGATTTGGGAAAAAATATAAAAGAAGTTTTTCATGAAATGCTTAAAAAGGGAGTAATTATCAGAACCGGCGATGTTTTTGGTTACGACACCTTTGCCAGGATAACCATAGGGACCCCGGAACAAAACCAAAGGCTGATCAAAGTTTTGGAGGAAGTACTAAGTACCCTGAACTAAACTTAAAATTAGCTTAGCCCAAGGATTTTCCTCATCTTTTTTGCCTGGGATCTGCTTACGGGAACCTGACTCCTTTCCTCATCATTTACAATAAGGGTTAGGGTCCCGTTGTATTCCGGAATTACTTCCCGGGCTTGCTTTATATTGACGATGTAGGATCTGTGGCAACGGTGAAATATATTGGAATCCAGGCGTTTTTCCAACTCCTTTAAAGTGAATCTGGTGAGGTACTTGTTCTTTGCCGTTTTGACGAAGGTATAATCATCACTGGCAAATACGTAAATAATGGACTCCTGCTCCAAAAGAAGGGTTTTTCCCATGTGTTCCACTGGAATGAGCCCCAGGTTTACATGGGGCTTTTCTGTTTCTTCATCCCTTTCGTCCTTTACCCCTTTCTGCTGTTCCCTTCTTTCTGCAAACTTAAAAATTTTCTGCATGGTATGATCAAACCGTTGGGGATCAATGGGTTTTAAAAGGTAATCCACGGCGTTGACCCCAAAGGCATCTACGGCATACTCATCGTAAGCGGTTATAAATACAATAAAGGGAATCCTTTCATTATTTTCCTGAGCATGTTCATTGAGTTTTTTGGCCAGTTCCAGACCGTTGATTCCGGGCATGTTAATATCCAAAAAAAGAACAGAGTAATCCAGAGCCGTTATTAGCTCCCAGGCTTCCTGGGAATTTGCTGCCTCCCCTACAATTTGTATTTTATCTTCGTATTTTTCTAGCAGGTATCGCAGTTCCTGGCGGGCAGGATATTCATCGTCAACAATCAAAGCCTTTAGCTTCATCGGACTTTCCTCCCAAAATCCCTTTGTATGACTATTAATCCAGCACCTTCTGGGTTTTACTAAAAAATATTCATATTATATCTTATTTTAGTAATTTTAGTAATATATCCATTAAAGCTTGTATAAGTATTATAGTACCTATTGGCAAAATTATAAAGGGAGGTGGGATAAAAAGTTGTATACCACCCTTAAAGACCGCAGCCCCATTATAGGTATCTTTGTCGCTGTTCTATTGTGTATCATTTTTCTAACGGGGTGCAGAATGCTGGGAGGAGAGGATAAGCCCACGGTGGAAACGGAACCCCCTTTGGCTCCGGAAAATATTGAAACCATGGGGGAAGGCAGCGGTGAAAGGGCAGGGCCCCCAGGGGAAACCATTGAGGTTGTTTTGTATTTTGCAGATAGGGAAGGGAAAAAATTGGTTCCTGAAAATAGAAAAATTAAAAAGGTTGAGGGTTTGGCTAGGGCAACCATCAATGAACTCATTAAAGGGCCAAGCCAGGAGAGCGATCTTTTGCCCACCATTCCCCAGGGGACCGTTCTTAGAGATATAAATATTAAGGATGACGGGCTGTGCATCGTGGATTTCAATAAAAAGCTTATGGAAAAGAATTCCACAGGGGTTATTCCCGAGGAGCTGACCGTTTATTCCATTGTTAATACCCTAACCCAGTTTCCTGCTGTGGAAAGGGTGAAGTTTCGCGTAGAAGGGCAGGACCCCCGCAGCATGGGCAACATTTCTTTGAGCGACACTCCTTTAATGGAAAACAACAGATTAATAAAGGAATAGGAATATATTACCACCCCCAATAATTGCTATTATTAAAGGATTTTTGCCAAAGATCGAGAAAATTTTCTCAATGCAGGAATAATGATCTAATATTTTTTAGGAGCTTGAGCCAAAACATGGGGGTGGTATTCTGTGTTTCCTTTAAAAATAAGGTCGAGGCAGGTTATAATTTCTGCGGTACTGATGCTTTTCGTTATTCTCACTTTTCCCACACTTGCTGGTGCGGAGAGTATAAAGCTTTTTGTTGACGGGAAACAGGTGAGCACCGACGTGGATCCTTACATTGATTCCAATAACAGAACCATGGTCCCCTTAAGGTTTGTTTCCGAAAGCCTTGGGGCAAATGTGGATTGGACCCATGGGGAAAAGGAAATTTCCATAACCAAAGGTTCTTTTAACCTCAAGTTATACTTACAAAAAGCGGTATTGGTACGCAACGGTGAGGAAATTAAGATAGATACCGCTCCCGTTTTAAAAAACAACAGGGCTATGGTGCCCATTCGTTTTGTAAGTGAGCACCTGGGCTGTGAGGTAGTCTGGAATCATATCCAAAAAGCGGTTTACATCACCAGTGGGGATTCCTCAGGGGGAAACGATGATCCAGATGAAGAAACTTCAGATCCCAGGCGCGGGTATGTTACGGGAAGTGTTGTAAATATAAGAACCGGCCCCGGAACAAATTACGCAAAAGTGGGGCAGGTTACAAAGGGTACGATGCTTCTTGTTTACAAGGAAGAAAGGGGCTGGTACAGGGTAAGCACCCCCAGCGGACTTAAGGGATGGATTTCCGGTTCATATGTTTCTTTCTCCGACAGCGGTAGGGGTGGCGGAGACAGGGATGATGTGCCCGGGGAGGATACAGATGGAATCAAAACTGCCATAGTTATTGTCGATTCCGCCAATATTAGAAACGGGCCTTCCACCAGCTATCCCGTAGTGAGCCAGGGCTACTTGGGAGAAGAGCTGCCTGTAATTGGGGAGCAGGGAATCTGGTACAAGGTTAAAAAGGGTTCAACGGAAGGCTTTATATCAAGCGCCGTTACTGCTTTAAAGGTATCTCCTGCGGAAAATTCTTCCAAGCAACTTAGGGGTAAAATTGTTGTCCTTGATCCGGGGCATGGTGTTTACAAGTCCGGCGGACTGATAGATCCCGGGGCTATGGGGCCCTCGGGGCTTAAAGAGAAGGACGTTGTTCCCATTATTGCCAAACGGGCGGGGGAAGTGCTTTCTTCCAAAGGAGCTACGGTGATATATACAAGAATAGGGGATTCGTATATAAGCCTATCTCAACGGGCCCAGCTGGCCAATTCCTGTGAAGCAGATGTTTTTGTAAGCATCCACTGCAATGCTTCCTTAAGCCCGGGGACACAGGGTACATCAACTTATTATTATGTATCGGCCGGTATGAGCAGTACCATGGTGGAAGCAAGAAAAAGGCTTGCTTCCCTAGTGCAGGAGGAGCTGGTTAAGGAATTGGGCAGAAATAACCTGGGAATAAGAGAAGGCAATTTCCTGGTTGTCAGAGAAACAAAAATGCCCTCCATACTTGTGGAAACAGCTTTTATTTCCAACCCCACCGAGGAAGGGCTTTTGGCCAACCCCAATTTTTGCAGAAGAGCAGGAGAAGCCATAGCCCGGGGAATAATCAGGTTCTTTGAAGGTTCCTAATAATGGAGGGTCGTAACTAACCATTTTCCTCTGTTGACTGCAACCCTATTAAGGTCTAAAATTAGTAAGATAGATTATATATATTTAAGGAGAGATGCTATTACAAGGTTGCTGTTTAGGAAGGTAAAGCCTTTCTTTTTTTTTGAACAGTTGGGCATAAAAATATAAACAAAATCGTTGGGGAAATTTAATAAAGGAGACGGAATGAAGTGAATTTTAGGAAAACAGAAGCATCCAAACCCATTGGGATGTTTGATTCCGGAGTTGGGGGATTGACCATTGCTGCAGAACTGCTCAAGGAGCTTCCTGGAGAAAAAATAATATATTTCGGGGATACGGCCAATGTTCCTTACGGAGAAAAGGATGAACCCCAGCTCATCGCCCTGGCCGACACGATAACCTATTTTTTGGTTCAAAAGGGTGTTAAGGCAGTGGTTGATGCCTGCAACTCCACTTCTTCTGTTGCTTTGGATTATCTAAGAGAGCGGTATGCCCTACCCATTATAGGAGTTATAGAGCCGGGGGTAAGGGAAGCCCTGGAAAAGACGAAAAACGGTAGAATAGGGGTTATTGCTACCACGGCTACAGTGATGAGCCGTGCCCATGAAAGGACGACCCGTAAACTTGATCCTTCCGTTCAAGTTTTTGGACAGGCATGTCCAAAGTTTGTCCCCCTTGTGGAAGCAGGGAAAATTTCGTGTAAAGAGGCAGAGGCGGCTACTCGTGAATATTTGGAGCCCCTTATGGAAAGAGAAATAGACACGTTGATTCTTGGTTGTACCCACTATCCCTTTTTATCACATTTAATAAAAAAATTTTTGGGACCGGAGGTTTCCATTGTGGACCCTGCTGTGGGCACCATAAAGGAATTAAAGGAAATCCTGGAGAGAAATAATATGAGAAATATATCCCTTCCCTCGGGGTTTGAGGAACAGGAATACTACGTAAGCGGGGATCCGGCCCTTTTTAAAGAAGTGGGGGGAAAACTGGTGGGAACTTCTTTGGGAAGGATTTACCAGGTTCCCATAAGTGTTAAAATAAAGAAGGATAGAAGTGCGGGGTAATTAAATTTCCTTGTTAAGGGGGTTTTTTTGTTGAAGGTTCAGGTGCTGGGCTGTTGGGCTCCATATCCCCGTGCAGACCAGGCCTGCTCGGGTTATCTCCTCAGTGTGGGAGGAAAAAATATCCTTTTGGATTTGGGTCATGGTGCTTTCGGAAAGCTTATTAAGGTCTTTGATTATTTAAAACTGGATGCCGTTTTTATTTCCCACCTTCACATGGATCACTGTGCGGACCTAAGCTGTCTGCGCCATGCCCTTTTAGGAAGCAGAAGGCTTGGTAAAATTGATGAAAATTGGAGGCTTCTCCTTTTAATGCCCACTGAACCCCAGCGGAATTTTGAAATTTTCAGGGATTATGACGATGTTTTTGAGATTATCCCCATGGACAGTTTTAAAAAGGGACAGAATATTATTAACACTTCCGGTGTGGATATTGATGTTTTTCCCGTGAATCATCCCATTCCCACCTATGGGATAAGGGTAGTGGAAAAGGAGACGGGGAAAAAATTCGTATATTCTTCAGACACGGCTTATATGGAAAAACTGATTGATTTTGCTAAGGACGCGGATATTTTCCTGTGTGAAGTAAGCTTATTGGAAAAAGATTCCCAATATATGGATAAAGGGCATCTTACCACTGGATTGGCTGCTAAATTGGCAGAAAAAGCCCGGGTAAAGATGCTTGTTCTCACTCATTTTTGGCCGGAATACGATTTGAAAAAGGTGGCCCATGAAGCCAGGAAGGCTTTTTCAGGGCTGCTGGAAATGGCAGAGCAATTCAAAATTTACTCTTGTTAAAAAGAATTTTTGATAGGGGTAAGAAGAGTATGGAGGATTTAAGCACAAAGGTCAGTAAAGTGGAAAGGATCGACAACAGGCCCTTTGATGCCATAAGGCCTGTAAGAATAGTTCGGAATTTCATCAGCTATGCCGAAGGTTCTGTACTAATTGAAATGGGCAACACTAAAGTTATATGCACTGCCACTGTGGAAGAAAAGGTGCCTTCTTTTCTAAAGGGAGAAGGTACGGGCTGGATTACAGCGGAATATTCAATGCTGCCCCGGTCCACAAAGGAGAGGACCATTAGGGAGGCAGCCAAGGGAAGGATCGGTGGAAGAACCCATGAAATTCAGCGCCTTATCGGCCGCTCCCTTAGATCCGTTGTGGATCTTGCATCCCTAGGGGAAAGAACCCTTTGGATTGACTGCGATGTGATTCAGGCTGACGGAGGCACTAGGACGGCTTCCATAACGGGCAGTTTTATTGCAATGGTGGATGCCCTGGAATATTTGCGACAAGGGGAAATAATACCCTGCCTTCCTGTCAGTGACTTTATGGCAGCGGTAAGCGTTGGTAAGGTTGATGGTGAAATTATGCTGGACCTGTGTTTTGAAGAAGATTCCCGAGCTCAGGTGGACATGAATGTGGTCATGACAGGAAAGGGGCAAATCGTTGAAATACAGGGTACAGCGGAACAAGAACCCTTTGAGCGTTCTGAGATGGATAAAATGATTGATTATGCCGCCAAAGGTATAAGGGAGCTCATTGACATTCAAAAAGAGGTTTTGGGGACTACAGCCCAAAGGATCGGTCAGGTGAGTGAACAGTGCGAAAGCTCGTAATTGCTTCTAGAAATAAGGGGAAGATCTCCGAGCTTAAAGAGCTATTAAGAGGGCAAAATTTTGAGATCCTTTCCCTTGATGATCTCCCCCATATTCCGGAAATTGAGGAAACGGGTAATTCTTTTAAGGAAAACGCATTGATAAAAGCCAGAATTACGGCTCAAAAAACGGGGTTTCTGACCCTTGCCGATGATTCGGGTCTTGAAGTGGATGCACTGGACGGCTCTCCCGGAATCTATTCTTCCAGATTCGCTGGACCCGAAAAGGATGATGAGGCAAATAACAAGAAACTTTTATCCCTGCTGGAGGGAGTACCCACTGAAAAAAGGACCGCCCGCTTCCGCTGCGTGGTTGCAGCCGTGGACCCCCAGGGGATTGAAATCACAACGGAAGGGGTATGTGAAGGAAGAATAGGGTTTGAGCCCAGGGGAAGCTATGGATTTGGTTATGATCCCATTTTTATCGTTGAGGAGTATGGCTTAACCATGGCTGAACTTAAACCGGAGATTAAAAATAAAATTAGCCACAGAGCAAAGGCCTTGGCAAAAATGGCAACCATATTAAAAGGAATAGGGAATCTTGGGTAAAAGGGCAGGAAATAAAAAATTTCACCCAATGTATAAGGATTGTGCAAAAGCTCCATTAATGATATAATGAAAAGTGCTTGACAGTAAGGGATTTTTGATTTATACTTACTAACTGCCGGTGAAAAATGTGCGGGTGTAGCTCAATGGTAGAGCCCTGGCCTTCCAAGCCAGTCGTGTGGGTTCGATTCCCATCACCCGCTCCATTGTTTTATTATCCAGTGTTTTATGCGCCTGTAGCTCAGCTGGACAGAGCAACGGACTTCTAATCCGTGGGTCGCAGGTTCGAATCCTGCCAGGCGTACCAGGCATAAGACTCGATGCTTTTAGCGTTCTTCCCTTCCTTGAGAGACCAAAGGTCTGGGGAGGGATGTTTTTTTGTGTCTGAACTGATTTACTTTGGTTAAAAGGCTATGATTTTAGGATCTTACATCATGACATGGGCAGATGTGGGGAGAATAAGGGAAAAATCCCTTGGGAAGCATACAAAAATATAAATTTATATGCCCATTGACGCTTGACAAAAGAAAATATGTCTGCTATATTAACTTTGCACTCTGTGGTGGATGTAGCTCAGCTGGTTAGAGCACCAGATTGTGGCTCTGGGGGTCGTGGGTTCGAGTCCCATCATCCACCCCAGGTTGAAGTTATTTTTTTGTTGTCACATTTTGTTGGGGCGTAGCCAAGCGGTAAGGCAGCGGGCTTTGGACCCGCGATGCGCAGGTTCGAATCCTGCCGCCCCAGCCAAATACAGATAAAATAAAAGGTAAAGGATGAGATGAAATTATGTG
The DNA here is from genome assembly GCA_012523575.1 of Clostridia bacterium. Taxonomy (GTDB): domain Bacteria; phylum Bacillota; class DTU086; order DTU086; family DTU086; genus 41-269. The sequence continues at coordinate 27,608 of JAAYIF010000011.1, read as the reverse complement.
GGCCATTAGCTCAGTTGGTAGAGCACCGGACTTTTAGTCCGGGTGTCGGAGGTTCGATCCCTCCATGGCTCACCATTTATTTTTCTCTATTTTTTCTTTTTTGCGGGAGTGGCGGAATTGGCAGACGCGCTAGACTTAGGATCTAGTGGGCATTGCTCGTGGGGGTTCAAATCCCTTCTCCCGCACCATTATTTTTATTTAGGGTGTTTGTTTAACCTCGGCGAAAGGGGTTTTTGCCCGCTGCCGAGGTGTTGTTCTATTATGTTGAAAATTATTTTGAAAAAAATTTTTAGCTGTTAGAAGTTGTTATTATCAGCCATTAAAATGTAGCTAGGTTTGATTATATGTGATATACTAAGCTGGTGTACATGATTATTATTCTTAAGTTAAAACTAGTATTGATAGTTGTAAATTAAGAAGGGGGAGCATAAATGAAAGCTGAAGTGGAAAAGATAGAAAACAATTGGGTTACTATGAAAATTGAAGTAGAGGCTGAGAAAGCTAATCAGGCCCTGGACAGGGCTTATCGGAAATTAGTTAAGGAAGTAGACATCCCCGGATTTAGAAAGGGAAAAGCCCCAAGGAAGATACTGGAAAATTTCCTGGAAACCGAAGCTTTATACGCAGAAGCTCTGGATTTCATTATGCAGGAAGTTTATACTGAAGCTGTGGAGCAGACAAAAATTCAACCCATTGATGCTCCTCGGGTAAAAGTGGAACAGTTTGAAGAAGATAAACCATTAATTTTAAATATTGAGGTTGAAGTTAGACCTGAAGTAAAGCTGGGCGCATATAAAGGAATAGAGATAGAAAAACCGGTGGTTGAGGTAACAGAGGAAGAGGTTCAGGAAGAACTTGAAAAACTTCAAAAGCGCCATGCTAGGATAAGAACTGTTTTGGAACCAGACGGAGTCGTTCGGAAGGATGACATTGCCATTATTGATTATAAAGGATATATAGATGGTCAGACCTTTGCCGGAGGTATAGCAAGCAATGTTTCCGTTGAAGTGGGTTCCGGGCGTTTTATTGAGGGTTTTGAAGAACAGCTAATTGGAGCAAAACCAGGGGAAACCAGGGAAGTAAAGGTTGTTTTCCCGGAGGATTATCGGGATAAAAATTTAGCTGGGAAGGAAGCTGTTTTCAACGTTACTGTTAAAGAAATAAAGCGCAAGGAGCTCCTGCCTCTGGATGACGAATTTGCCAAGGATGTAAGCCAGTTTAATACTTTGGAGGAATTGAAAGAGGATTTAAGGATTAAGCTAAAAGAGGAAAAAGAGAGAAAAGCCCGTCAGGAAATAAGGGATGAAGTAATAAAGAAGGTTGTGGAAAATTCAGAGCTTGAAGTGCCTGAAACCCTTGTAAATCGCCGCATAGATGCTCATCTCAAAAGGCTGGATGAAAGATTAAAGGTGCAGGGATATTCTTTGGAAGATTACTATAAAGCTGCGGATACCACCGAAGAGCAGCTCAGGGAAAAGTATAGGGAGCAGGCCATTGAGAGTGTCAAGACTGATTTGGTATTGGAAGAAATTGCCCAGAGGGAGAATATTCAAGTTTCCGAGGATGAAGTTTTTGAAGAAATCCAAAATTTGGCCAAAGATTATAATGAAAGTGTAGAAAATGTTCAGAAAACCCTAAAGTTAAGGGATAACCTTGAAGCATTAACCTATGGTCTACTGATCGATAAAACCATTAAGTTTTTGATTGATCACAGCAGTCAGGTGGAGAATAAAAGCGAATAAGCTATATTATGGAGTCTAAATTTTAGTTACTGTCTATTAATATTACTTTTAAGATAAGATATGAGAGGTGAAATATATAATGTCTATTTTGGTTCCAATGGTTGTTGAGCAGACAAACCGGGGAGAGCGTGCCTATGATATTTATTCTCGTCTGCTTAAGGATAGAATAGTATTTATAGGGGGGCCCATTGACGATAATGTTGCAAACCTTGTAACGGCACAGCTGCTTTTCTTGGAAGCGGAGGACCCTGAAAAGGATATACACCTTTATATCAACAGTCCCGGTGGCTCCATTACATCGGGAATGGCCATATACGACACCATGCAGTACATAAAACCCGATGTCTCAACCATTTGTTTTGGGCTTGCAGCAAGCATGGGTGCATTTCTTTTAGCGTCGGGTGCTAAGGGAAAACGTTTTGCACTTCCCAACAGCGAAATTATGATCCATCAACCCATGGGAGGAGCCCAGGGCCAGGCTGTGGATATTGAAATACATACCAAGAGACTTCTTAGGGTTAAGAAAAATCTTAACAAAATCCTTGCAGAAATCACTGGAAAGAGCCTGGAAGAAATAGAAAAGGATACGGACAGAGACTACTTTATGTCTGCAGAGGAGGCCAAGGAGTATGGATTAATTGATAAAGTAATTTCTTCGAGGGAAATGTCTCCCAAATAGTTGAATGTGAGGTGGAATGATGTATAAATACACAGATGATAAGGGACAGCTAAAATGTTCCTTCTGTGGCAAAATGCAGGATCAGGTAAGGAAGCTTGTTGCCGGTCCGGGGGTATACATTTGTGATGAATGTATAGAGCTATGTAATGAAATACTGGAAGAGGAACTAAGCGATGATTTCGGGCATGAAATTGGAGATATTCCAAAACCTTCGGAGGTCAGGGAAATCCTTGACCAATATGTGATAGGACAAGAAAGGGCCAAAAAAGCCCTGTCCGTTGCGGTTTATAACCATTACAAAAGGATCAATTTGGGCTTTAAAATAGATGATGTGGAACTGCAGAAGAGCAATATTATCATGTTGGGTCCCACCGGAAGCGGTAAGACGCTCCTTGCCCAAACCCTGGCTAAAATTCTAAATGTTCCCTTTGCCATTGCAGACGCTACTTCACTGACCGAAGCAGGTTACGTGGGAGAGGACGTTGAAAATATACTCCTCAAACTGATCCAGGCTGCGGATTACGATGTTGAAAAGGCGGAAAAAGGGATTATATACATTGATGAGATAGACAAAATAGCAAGGAAATCCGAAAACCCCTCCATAACCCGGGATGTTTCTGGGGAAGGAGTACAGCAGGCACTGCTGAAAATTCTTGAGGGTACCATTGCCAGTGTTCCTCCCCAGGGAGGGCGAAAGCACCCCCATCAGGAATTCATACAGCTGGATACAACAAATATATTATTTATCTGTGGTGGCGCCTTTGACGGAATTGACAAAATAATTCAAAACCGTATCGGCAAGAAGGGAATAGGATTTGAAGCTGATATAAGGGTAAAAAAAGATGCGCAAATTGGCGATATATTGAAGCACATTCTACCCGTTGATCTCCTGAAATACGGTTTGATCCCTGAATTCGTCGGGCGTGTACCTACCATCGTAACCCTTGATGCCCTTGATGAGGAAGCACTGGTCAGAATATTGACTGAACCTAAAAACGCATTGGTAAAGCAATATCAGAAGCTTTTTGAACTGGATGGGGTTGAGCTGGAATTTGAAAGGGAGGCACTAATAACCGTTGCCAAAGAGGCCATCAAAAGGAATACCGGTGCAAGGGGATTAAGGGCTATTCTTGAAGACATAATGCTTGATGTTATGTATGATCTGCCTTCAAGAAGTGATGTTGCAAAATGTATCATAACAGAGGATGTAATTAAACATAAAAAAGATCCCATACTCATTCTGAAGGACAGCGGTAAGAAGGTTGAAACAGCATAGTTTAAAAAGTTATATAAAAAGGAGCAGCGGGGAAACTGCTGCTCCTTTTTGCGATAAAGGAGAATTAATTTTTTGCGTGCTCGAGGGTTTTTCCATCGGGGAGCAGGTAGTCCGGCGGCCGTTGCCCCTTTAAGCGATATTGATATCTAACACAGCTTTCGTAATCTTTTTTACAATACTTGCTTATATAAATATTTTTCAACAATTCTGTTTTAAATTTTTCGTATATAGGGCATTTGATAATGTTTGGACAATCTTGGGCATCTTTCAACGTGTTTCCCTCCTAAAATATTTTACATATGTCCATTTTCTGCTATTATAATATCATAATGGAATTCAATGTCAATTAACTTTATTTTTGAGGAAAAGCAAGCTTTTTAATAAAAAGCATCGATGATATGGGTGTAGAAGTTAGTTATCTCCTACAATTGGATTTAATTAATTATGTGAACAGGATTATATGTGCAAGGAGTGATTGGTTTGGGTAAAAAAAATGTATTTACTTCAGAATCAGTAACGGAAGGACATCCTGATAAAATGGCGGATCAGATATCCGATGCCATCCTGGATGCAGTAATTGCCAAGGACCCCCTGGCCAGAGTTGCCTGTGAAACCCTGGTTACCACAGGCTTGGTAGTGGTAACGGGTGAAATTACTACGGACTGCTATGTGGATATTCCCAGTATTATCAGAAAAACGGTTTGTGAAATAGGGTACACCCGTGCCAAGTACGGTTTTGATTGTGAAACCTGTGGAGTGCTCACCTCCATTGATGAGCAGTCTCCGGATATTTCCATGGGAGTGAATAAAGCTCTGGAAGCCCGAACCGGTGAGATGGAGGATGATGAAATTGAGGCTTGGGGAGCAGGGGATCAGGGAATGATGTTTGGTTATGCCACCAACGAAACCCCCGAATATATGCCTGCGCCCATAGTCTTTGCCCATAAAATTGTAAAGAGACTTGCGGAAGCCCGGAAATCTAAAGAAATCCCCTATCTACGTCCCGACGGAAAGTCCCAGGTCACGGTGGAATATGAAGGGGATAAGCCCAAAAGGATTGATACGGTGGTTGTATCCGCCCAGCATAGTCCCGATGTGGATTTAAAAACCATTGAATGGGATATTATTGAAAAGGTTGTAAAAAAGGTACTTCCACCGGAGTATCTTGATGAGAACACTAGGTATCTCATTAATCCCACGGGCAGGTTTGTGATGGGAGGACCTCAGGCAGATACGGGGCTTACGGGCAGAAAGATTATTGTTGATACCTATGGAAGTATGGGAAGGCATGGGGGAGGATGCTTCTCAGGCAAAGATCCCACAAAAGTGGATAGAACCGGAGCCTATGCTGCCCGCTATGTGGCCAAGAACATTGTTGCTGCCGGACTGGCGGACAAATGTGAAATTCAGATTGCTTATGCCATAGGAGTTGCCAGACCCGTTTCCATTTCTGTAGATACCTTTGGTACCGAAAAAGTTCCCAAGGAGCGCATAGTTGAATTGGTGGAAAAACATATGGATCTACGTCCCGCAGCCATAATTAGAAAGTTTGATCTCCTAAGGCCCATTTACAAGCAGGTTGCTGCCTATGGACATTTTGGAAGGACGGATTTGGATTTGCCCTGGGAAAAGACAGATCTGGCAGAAATCTTTAAGGCTGAAATATAGTGTTAAAATTTATTATATTAATTACAAAGTCCTGTGCTTCACAGGACTCTCTTTATTTTAATAAACAGCTTTGGTGCAGTGGGCAAAAGCCGGATAAAAACCTGCGGTTGGGAAATAATGAAATAATAGATAAAAGAAAAAGCACCAGACACAGAAGAAAGGGGTCTTGGGGCTGTGAATGAGCTAACCGTTGGAATAACAGGACTCCTCAGCTTTGTTCAAATATTTTTTGCCGTGGTAATCGGTTTGTATTTTTGGAACCTTCTGCGGAGCCAGCAGAGCAATAAGGCTGTTATCGAACGGGAATCTAGAAAAGAGTTGGAAAAGCTTAAGAGGATGCGGAATATAAGACTGACGGAGCCCCTGTCGGAAAAAACTCGCCCCACAACCTTTAAAGAGATTATCGGGCAAGAGGAAGGACTTAAAGCATTAAGGGCAGCATTGTGCAGTCCTAATCCCCAGCATGTTATCATATATGGTCCCCCTGGGGTTGGTAAGACTGCAGCGGCCCGCCTAGTTTTGGAGGAAGCCAAAGCAAATCCCCGATCCCCCTTCAATAATAACTCCAAGTTTGTGGAACTGGACGGCGCAACGGCGCGCTTTGATGAAAGGGGAATAGCGGATCCCTTAATAGGTTCGGTCCATGATCCCATTTACCAAGGAGCCGGCGCCATGGGTGTAGCCGGAATACCCCAGCCTAAACCCGGAGCTGTTACCAAAGCCCATGGGGGTATTCTTTTTATCGATGAAATAGGGGAACTTCATACGATTCAGATAAACAAGCTTTTAAAAGTCCTTGAAGACCGTAAAGTAATGCTGGAAAGTGCTTATTACAGTTCCGAAGATACCAATATCCCCAGCTACATACATGATATTTTTCAAAAGGGGCTTCCTGCGGATTTCCGGTTGGTAGCCGCCACCACAAGGATGCCCCATGAAATACCTGAAGCAATCCGTTCCCGCTGTGTGGAAATCTTTTTCAGAGAGCTTACTCCCGACGAAATAGGTATCATAGCCACCAATGCCGCCGAAAAAATAAATTATAATTTGAGCAGCGAGGCTCTAGAAACCATAAAGAAATTTGCAAAAAATGGAAGGGAGGCGGTGAATATAGTACAGGTTGCTGCTTCCCTTGCGGATATGGAACGGCGGAAAAACATTGAAGCGGCGGACGTGGAGTGGGTAATAAATAATGGTCATTATTCACCGAGGGTAATAAAAAAGATTCCCTGTGAGCCCCAAATTGGTGCGGCAAACGGCCTGGCTATGTATGGCCCAAGCATGGGGATTCTCCTGGAAATTGAGGTAAGTGCTGTACCTTCATTGAACAAAAAGGGATGCATAAACATAACAGGGGTTGTGGAGGAAGAGGAAATGGGCTCAGAGGGTAAGAAAATACGCAGAAAAAGTATGGTTAAGAGCTCCCTGGAAAATGTATTCACTGCTTTAAGGCTTAATTTTGATATAGAACCCAGGGACTTTGATCTTCATGTGAATTTCCCCGGGGGCATTCCCATAGACGGACCTTCCGCTGGGGTGGCCATTGCTGCGGCGGTTTATTCTGCGGTAAAGGGGATACCTGTGGACAATACCGTGGCAATGACTGGAGAGGTTTCCATTAAAGGTAAGGTTACGGCCGTTGGGGGAATTGCAACAAAAATTAATGCGGCACGCAATGCAGGGGCAAAAAAGGTCTTAATACCCCGGGATAACTGGCAGCACCTTTTCAAAAAGTTTAATGATATAGAAATTGTGCCCATTGAGAATATAAAAGATCTTATTAAAGAAGCCCTGATCTTTTCCGAAAGTTCCCCGGCCCGGGTCTTTGCACCAAACCAAAATTACGATATGGAAAAAACGATTGGGTTCAATTAGGGCCTGCTTTTGTCGTTAAATAATGATTATTTTAAAAAGGTGGGTTTTCCTTAAAAAGGGAATCCCACCTTTTTCATTAATCCTGTTGAAAAAGGCTGTCTATTGACAAAATTGCTGCTTTGGATTATATCTTTTGGTGATGTAATACGAGTCGGAGGTGGAATTATGCCTAAGTACGATTATAGATGTGATAACTGCGGAGTATTTGAAGTGGTTCAACCCATTACCGAGGAGGCCTTAAAAACCTGTCCCACCTGCGGGGGAAAGGTTGCAAGGCTAATTAGTGGAAATGTAAACGTCATTCTTAAGGGTAAAGGTTTTGCCAAAAATGAGGCTAAGAGAAAGGAGATTATGGACAAGTTTAATAAGCAAGGCAAGGAGGCAAGATAATAGACATTCCGGAACGGTGGTTTAAAAGAAGGGTTTCCCAGTGGAAACCCTTTTGTAATTTTAAATAAGTGGATAACCAATGTGGCATTCTCTTTCCTTGCACTTGTGGGGTAAAAATAATAGAATCGTGTGATAGAATATATTTCCCTAAAGGACAGAAAATAAAAATATCTGTTTTTTAAAAAAACGGGGGTGAAAGGATGGGAAACGATGTGAGTACAGAGGGCACCCGAGTGCGAGAATTACCGCTGCTGCCCCTGCGCGGGGTGGTGGTATTTCCACATATGGTGATTCATTTGGATGTGGGAAGGGAAAAATCCGTTAGAGCAATAGATGAAGCTATGACAGAGGATAGGAATATCTTTTTGACAATGCAGAAGGAAGCGCAGACCGATGATCCAGGGGAAGAGGACATTTATCATACCGGAACCATTGCGGAGATTAGGCAGCTGCTTAAACTCCCCGGTGGAACCATTAGAATTCTGGTGGAGGGCATAAACAGGGCGAGGATAATAAATTTTATCCATGAAGAGCCCTATTTGAAAGTTGCTGTGGATGAAGCCGTGGAATCAGAGGAGAAAACAACTGAAATAGAAGCTTTAATGAGGGCCATAATTGATAAATTTGAGAGCTATGTGAAAATCAGCAAAAGAATTCCTCCGGAGACCGTGGTTTCTGTTGTGACCATTGAGGAGCCCAACCGGTTTGCGGATGTCATCGCTTCCCAGTTAACCCTTAAACTTAATGATAAACAATCTATATTGGAGGCTGTGGATGTAAAGGAAAGGCTGGAGCTTCTGTATGAAATACTGACCAAGGAGCTTGAAATACTTGAGCTGGAAAGGCAGATAAGCGAACGTGTACGCAAGCAGATGGAGAAAACCCAAAAGGAATATTATCTGCGGGAGCAGATAAAGGCCATACAGAAGGAATTGGGCGATAAAGATGAAAGGGCTTCAGAAGTCCAGGAGCTCAGGGAAAGGATAGAAGAGGCTAAAATGCCAAAGGAGGCCAGGGAGAAAGCCCTTCAGGAAGTGGAAAGGCTGGAGAAAATGCCTCCCATGGTGGCGGAGGCTGCGGTGGTGAGAAATTACCTTGAATGGCTTTTGGCACTTCCCTGGAATAAGAGCACCCGGGACAGATTGAATATTGAAAAGGCAGAAGAGATTTTAAATGAGGACCATTACGGTCTTGATGAAGTAAAGGAGAGAATTCTGGAATACCTTGCCATACGTAAGCTAGCAAACAAAATGAAGGGCCCCATTTTATGTTTTGTGGGACCCCCTGGGGTGGGTAAAACCTCCTTAGCAAAGTCCATAGCCAGGGCACTGAACAGGAAGTTTGTCCGCATTTCTCTGGGGGGAGTTCGGGATGAAGCGGAGATACGGGGGCACCGTAGAACCTATGTGGGGGCTCTGCCGGGACGGATAATCCAGGGAATGAGGCAGGCGGGTACTAAAAACCCGGTCTTTCTCCTGGATGAAATCGATAAAGTGGGATCTGACTTCAGGGGAGATCCCTCAGCGGCACTGCTGGAAGTTTTAGACCCCGAGCACAATCACTCTTTCAGCGATCATTTCATTGAAGTTCCCTTTGATCTTTCAAAGGTCCTGTTCATTACCACTGCCAACGTATCTTACACAATTCCCCGGCCCCTTCTGGACCGCATGGAAGTAATTAATATTTCAGGTTATACCGAACATGAAAAACTTCAGATAGCAATAAGGCATCTGCTTCCCAAACAGATAAAAGAGCACGGATTAAAGGAGGATCAGCTGGAAATATCTGAAAACGCACTGCGTCGCATAATACGGGAATATACCCGGGAAGCCGGGGTGCGGAATTTGGAAAGGCAGATTGCCACTATATGCCGCAAAGCGGCCAAGGAAATTGTTATGGGGAAGGTCACAAGAATACAGGTATCAACTAAAACCCTTGACAAGTGGCTGGGAATTCCCCGGTACCGCTTTGGTATTGCAGGGGAAAAGGATGAAATTGGTGTTGCAACAGGCCTGGCATGGACTGAAGCAGGGGGAGATGTGCTGAGCATTGAAGCCAGCGTTGTAAAGGGTAAGGGCAATATCACCCTGACGGGGCAGCTAGGGGATGTGATGAAAGAATCTGCCCAGGCGGGAATAAGCTATATCCGCTCGAAGGCTGAAGAACTGGAAATAGAAGAGGGCTTTTATCAAAACTGCGATATTCACATTCATATTCCCGAAGGTGCCATTCCCAAAGATGGCCCTTCCGCGGGGATTACTATGGCAACGGCGGTTATTTCTACCCTGACCAAAAAGCCTGTGAAAAGGGATGTTGCCATGACCGGTGAAATTACCCTGAGGGGGCGCGTTCTTCCCGTTGGGGGAATAAAGGAGAAAGTTTTGGCAGCCCATAGAGCGGGTATAAAGAAAGTGATTCTTCCCAAAGAGAATGAAAAGGATCTGGAAAAAATTCCAAAGCAGGTGAAGCGAAAGCTGAAATTTTTTTTGGTGGGGCACATGGATGAGGTGCTGCCCATTGCCTTTGGAGATGATAAAAAAAAGACGGTGAAAAAGAAAGAAGCTTAAAGTAGGGCTGACCTAATCTTTGTTGTAAACGAGGACACTATAATTGTGCCCTTAAGCTTTTATAAAATGGCTCTGCTGCAGTTTTCTTTATTTGCGAACTTAAACTGTGGTGCCCCTATTGGATTTAGCGGTATGATTTTTGGCCTGTAAATATATAAGTACATAGAGGATAGTTTTTTGTTTGGGGTGGTTATATGTATCTCTACAGTATGCTGGCAGGGGTAGGAGCCTCTTTGGCTTTTACTCTTTTTTCTTTAATGATGGGAATATTAATTTTTTATGCTTTGCCGGAAAACCATTATAACATTTCCTGGCTGTTAAATGGCGTTCTATTTATCGCACCCTTTCTTGGGGGGGTTATTGCAGGATGGCTTGTGAAAAGAAGGGGCTGGATCCACGGCGGGTGGATCGGTTTAATTTACTCTTTGGTGGTTCTTATTTTTAGAATGATGCTGTTTGGGACTACGGACTTCTTGCCTCTTATCTTGTTTAGGGATTTTTCTTTGGGTTGCATGGGTGGCATTTGTGGGGTAAATGGAGCGCTGTATTATAGACGGAGAAAGAAATACCTAAGGGAAGGGCTTTAGGGCAAAAACCCTTTTTAAGGGCGGTGGGAGCAGTTTTCCCTTGGGGAACTTGACTTTGATGTTATTCCTGGCTATTATAATTGTAGCTGAAAATGAAGAATAAAGCCGATGAACGGGAGTGGTAGCCTGTTTTCTGCCGCCAGAGAGGAAAACCCTTGGGCTGAAAGGTTTTCTCGGTGAGGGGCAGGTGACGTCGCCCGGGAGAATCCCTGCTGAGAGGGGCTTTTGCCTTGGTAAGGGGGACGGTGGGTCCGTTAAACCCCAATGAGTTTTGCGTACTTTGATGTACGAAATAAGGTGGTACCGCGGGAGAGCTCCTTCCGTCCTTAACGGGAGGGGCTTTTTATCTTCATTATTTAGATAACTTTTATTAAGGAGGAGGGCAGGGTTTAATGAATTCAAGGGGGCAGGAAATTCTGTCTAAAACCTATGACCCTAAGGCCGTTGAACAAAAATGGTATGATTTCTGGAAGGAAAACGAGTTTTTTCACGCCGAGGTTGAGGAGGATAAAGAGCCGTTTTGCATCGTAATGCCTCCTCCCAATGTTACGGGTTCCCTTCATTTGGGACATGCTTTAGACAATACTATCCAGGATATTCTCATACGCATGAGAAGAATGCAGGGCTATAATACCCTCTGGGTACCTGGAACGGATCATGCGGGTATTGCCACCCAGACGCGGGTGGAGGAGCATCTGGCAAAAACCGAAGGGAAAAGCAAGCATGATTTGGGACGGGAAAAATTTCTCGAGAGGGTTTGGCAGTGGAAGGAAAAATACGGCGGGCAAATAACCAAACAGCTTGCCCTTTTGGGTTGTTCCTGTGATTGGGAAAGGGAACGTTTTACAATGGATGAAGGCTGCTCCAGGGCAGTGCGGGAAGTATTTGTTTCCCTTTATAAAAAGGGGTTGATATACAGGGGGAATTATATAATCAACTGGTGCCCCAAATGCCAGACCACCATTTCCGATATTGAGGTGGAACATGAGGAAAGGGACAGCAAGCTGTGGTACGTGCGCTATCCTTTAAGGGACGGTTCGGGATATATAACCGTTGCCACAACGCGCCCCGAAACCATACTGGGAGATACCGCAGTGGCTGTGAATCCCGAAGATGATAGATACGCTTCCATGGTGGGTAAAACCGCTGTGCTTCCCGTGCTGGGAAGGGAAATACCTATTATTGCCGATGAATATGTAGATCCCAGTTTTGGTACCGGTGCGGTAAAAATAACCCCTGCCCACGATCCCAATGACTTCGAGATCGGCAGGCGCCATAATCTGCCGGAGGTTACGGTAATAGATCAAGAAGGAAAAATGACCAAGGAAGCGGGCAAGTATGAAGGCATGGACCGCTATGAATGCAGGGAACAGCTTGTGCGGGATTTGGAAGAGCAAGACCTCCTTGTGAAGGTTGAAGATTATACCCATTCCGTGGGATGCTGTTACCGATGCGGCACGGTTATTGAACCCCTTGTATCGGAGCAGTGGTTTGTCAAAATGAAGCCCCTGGCTGAGCCGGCAATCAGGGCCGCTGTGGAAGGAAAGGTGAGATTTATCCCTGAGCGCTTTACCAAAATTTATTTAAATTGGCTGGAGAATATCAATGACTGGTGCATATCAAGGCAGCTTTGGTGGGGGCATAGGATTCCTGTTTGGTACTGTAAAGAATGCGGGGCTGAAATGTGTGAAAGCTATGATCCGGAAGAGTGTACAGAATGTGGCAGCAAGGAGATCCGCCAGGATCCGGATGTGCTGGATACATGGTTTAGTTCAGCATTATGGCCCTTTTCCACCCTGGGTTGGCCCGAAGAAACTGCGGAGCTTAAGCATTTTTATCCCACAACTGTTCTGGTAACGGGAAGGGATATTATTTTCTTCTGGGTTGCCAGGATGATCTTTATGGGCCTGGAATTCATGAAGGATGTACCCTTCCATGAAGTTTTTATTCATGGATTGATTTTGGATTCCCTAGGGAGAAAAATGAGCAAGTCCTTGGGCAACGGGGTTGATCCCATTGAGGTAATTGATCAGTACGGTTCAGATGTTCTGCGTTTCATGCTGGTAACAGGGAATACTCCTGGAAATGACATAAGATTTCATTTTGAAAGGCTTGAGGGAACGAGAAACTTTGCCAATAAAATTTGGAACGCCTCACGCTTTGCGTTGATGAACTTAGGGGATTATGACGGTGGTGGAGGAGAAATTGAGCCGGAACTGGAAGACCGGTGGCTTTTAAGCAGATACAACAAAACCGTAAAAGATGTAACGAGAAACCTTGAAAATTATGAGTTGGGCGAAGCGGCCCGCAGTATATATGATTTCATATGGAATGAGTTTTGCGACTGGTATATTGAGCTGGTAAAGGACCGCTTACACGGAAAGGTTTCCGAAGAAAGCAGAAAAAGGGCTCAATTTACTTTGAGTTTTGTTCTGGCCAATACCATGAAGCTCCTTCATCCCTTCATGCCCTTTATTACCGAGGAGATCTGGCAGAAGCTGCCCCATGAAGAACCCAGTATTATGGTTTCCAGCTGGCCTAAGGCGGAGAGCAAATATGAAGATGAAGAAGCGGAAAAGCAGATGGAGCTTATCATGGAGGTTATAAGGGGCATTAGGAATATTCGGGCAGAAATGAATATCAAACCTTCCCAAAAAGTGAATATAATAATCTCCGCTAAAGACGAAAGTGGTGCCGCAATTATCCGTTCTGGAATGGAGCATATTAAAAAGCTTGCCGGAGTAGAAGGGACAGAAGTGGTAATTAATCTTGAAGAACAACCTAAAAAATCTGCTGCTGCTGTGGTGACGGGAGCTGAAGTTTTTGTTCCGTTGGAAGGGATTATTGACTTTGAGGTAGAAATCAAACGTCTTGAAAAAGAATTGGCAGAGATTAACGGGGAATTGAAAAAGACAGATAAAAAGCTTAGCAATGAAGGATTTTTGAAAAAGGCTCCTCCTCAGGTTGTGGAAAAAGAAAAAGCTAAGAAGCGGGAGTTCGAAGAAAAGAAAGCCGCTTTAGAAGAAAGGCTTAAGGTGTTGAGGTAAATACCATGGATTACTTTGAGGCGGAACAATATCTTTTAAACCTTGATCGTTTTGGAATTAAACCGGGTTTAAAGCGTATAAGGGAACTCCTTTATAGGTTAGGCAACCCGCACTTGAATTTAAAATATGTGCACATAGCCGGAACCAACGGAAAAGGTTCCACCGCTGCCATGACTGCGGCAGTTTTAAAAGAGGCGGGGTACAGAGTGGGTCTTTATACCTCGCCTCATATTTATAATTACCGGGAGCGTATCTCAATAAATGGAGAGTTGATATCAGAGGATGATTTTGCGGAAATTCTTTCCCGCATTAAAGGGGTTTCTGAAAAGCTTTCCGACCGTCCCACGGAATTTGAAACTCTAACCTCCCTTTCCTTAATTTATTTCCAAGAAAAAAATGTGGATGTGGCAGTGATGGAAGTGGGGATGGGGGGGCGCTTTGATGCCACCAATGTAATACCCCTGCCTGAGGTGAGTGTAATAACAAATATCAGCAGGGACCACACCCAGTACCTGGGAGGAGATGTCGGTCAAATTGCCCTGGAAAAGGCCGGAATAATAAAAAAAGGAGGTATTTTAGTCACCGCAGAGGAATCGGAAGAGGTGCGGGAAGTTTTTAAGCGGGAATGCATAAAAAAGAATGCTTCGTTTTTGTATGTTGGAGACAAAATTTTTTTAAAAAAAAACAAAATTCAGATAATTAACGGACTTTTCATGCAGGAATGTCAACTGAAGGGTAGAATATTTTCATTGGATCATCTTATGCTCTCCATGGTCGGCGACCACCAGATCCTAAATGCTGCCACCTCACTTTTAACCTTAGAGATTTTGGTTCAAAGGGGTTTTTCCATTAAAGAGGAGCATATCAGGGCTGGCTTTAAAAATGCCCGGTGTCCGGCCCGGGTGGAAATTTTAAATGCCCATCCCCTCGTGGTTTTAGATGCTGCCCACAACAGTGCCGGCATAAATGCCCTTAAAAATGTTTTAAAGGAAGAACTAGGGGTTAAAAACCTTATTCTGGTGACGGGCATGCTGGAGGATAAGGATAGATTGGAAGCAGTGGAGATATGGGGAGGGTATCCCTGTGCCGTTGTAGTAACAAAACCTGATAACAAAAGGGCAGGAAACTGGCAGGTCTTAGGGGATTATTTTTGTAAATACATTAATAATGTATGTATATGTGAAGAAATCGAAAAGGCTGCTTTTTTGGGTTTAAAAGCTGCGCAAAAGTTTAGGGGATGTTTGTGTGTTGCCGGAAGTTTTTACATTATCAAGGGTGCAAAGGAAGCCTTGAAAAAAATTTTAAACATCGGCCAATAAATTGAAAAAAATTGAGATATTTATGTAATGATAACTGTAATCATGTAAGAAAAAAGAAATATTTTATTAATACTTGACTAATGAAGTTATGCTATACTACAGTTATGTGAAAGTGGGTTTTTGGCGCATATTTAAATTTTTCTTTTAAATTAAAGGATGTTGGATTTTTAAGGTAAATTAAAGACAATTAATGGGGAGGAGGTGAAACCGGAGCTCATCGGTGGTAGGTTGCAAGGACGAAGTTCTTAGATTTCCACCGAAAGAGGGTGAAGTGCCATGGTATCTCAGTTATTATTGGTGCTGCTGGTTGTAGGTATATTTTTAGCGGTTTTTTTGAAGGACTTATTATACTCTGCTCTGTCGTTGGGTATTGCAAGTATTATCTTGGCAGTAATTTTCTTTCAAATGGAATCGCCTTATGCAGGGGTGTTTGAGTTAAGTGTTGGCGCAGGAATGGTAACAATCCTATTCATAGCAGCCATTTCACTAATTAATTCAAGGGAGGGGCAACAGGATGAGTAACAGGTATGTACCTCCGTCCATACTGGGCGTGGGCTTAATTGTTATAGCCCTTGTAGGTTATTTTATATTTAGCACAGTGGTCGGTAATCCCGCGAATTTAGCATCAATTGCTGCTTCAACCACGGATTTTCGCCTTACGCTTTGGATTGGCCGGTCCTTGGATGTTTTGGTTCAGGGGGCATTGGTCTTATCCGGCGTAATGGGAGTGGTTGTGCTGTTAAGGGGGATTAGGCTATGACATTGACTTTTAATTTTTCCATTGCGGTGGTTATTTTTGTGTTAGGTCTGTTCTGTATTGTTGCTAACCGTAGTATGATTAAGACTCTTATCGGTATTGAAATTTTGAACCGTGCTGTCACCCTTACTTTGGTTTCCAGTGGTTTCTTTGGGGGAAAAATTGCTTTGGCGCAGGCGGTTGCGGTTTTAAGTATTACCATTGATGCCGTTGTTGTTGCTGTGGCTTTAAGTATAATTATTAACGCTAAGCGTCTGTACGGTGACATCAACACTGAATTGTTGACAAGATTAAAAGGGTAAAAGGGTGAAGGAATGGAGGAATGAGCTGTGAATAGCTATGCAATTGTCGTAGCGCTGCCGTTTATCGGTGCGGCTCTAATGCCTCTGATGAAGCTTGGAGGCAAGCGGGCTGAAAGTTTTTTTGCTAATGTGATTGTTTTTGCCACTGCTTTCTTTGCCTTATCGCTTGTTCCTACAATTAAAGAAGGAGAAGTTGCCATAGTTGAATGGATACCGGGATTGGTTAAATTTACTGCTTTTTCTGACGGGCTTTCGGTATTTCTTACAGTTGTTGCAGCATGTATTGGAGCACTTATTGCGCTTTATTCCACTGAATACATGAACGATGAAAAGGATCTTCTGCGTTACTGGGCAATGTTTACATTGTTCATTGGCGGTATGATTGGCCTGGCTTTAACAGCTAACCTTTTGATGCTGTATGTATTTTGGGAAGTTGTGGGTTTAACTTCCTATGCTCTTATCGGTTATTATTATAGCGATCCAAAGGCTGCCCGTGCCGGTATGAAAGCTTTTCTGACCACCAGACTTGGGGACGTGGGGCTTTTGGTGGGTATTTTGGCCCTGTACTTTTCCATGGAACCCCATACCTTTAACTTCCTGGAAATAGCCGATGCCATTGCGGCAGGTGAAATTCCAGGAACCGTTTTGGCTATAGCTGCCTTTGGAATGCTTTTGGGTGCTATGGGTAAATCTGCTCAGGCGCCGCTCCACGTTTGGTTGGCGGACGCTATGGAAGCTCCTACAACCATCAGTGCGTTGATCCACGCTGCTACAATGGTTAACGCCGGTGTATACCTTATGGCAAGAACCTATCCCATTTTCCATACCGTACCAGGCTGGGCAGAAGCGGTACTGCTGGTCGGTGCCATAACTGCTTTCCTTACTGCTACCCTTGCCCTGGTGGAACCTGATTTTAAGCGTGTTCTTGCTTATTCAACGGTTAGCCAGTTGGGCTACATGTTTGCAGCGGTTGGAGCAGGAAGCATTTTTGCGGCGAAATTCCACTTGATCAACCACGCAATTTTCAAAGCTCTACTCTTTCTCTGTGCCGGTGCAGTTATTCATCATCTCGGCGGCATAAGGAATATGTACGAAATGGGCGGCGGAGTTGGCCGTCAAATGAAATTTACGGGAACCTGTTATCTGATAGGTACCCTTTGTTTGGCGGGTATTCCTATTTTTAATGGTTTCTGGAGTAAGGATATGGTTATCGGAGCTGCATTGGAGTCCGGAAATATTCTTGGCACAGTTCTCCTTGTTTTAGCGGCAGTCCTTACGGTTGTTTATTCCTTTAGGGCTTATTATCTGGTCTTCTGCGGTACTTCTGATAAACATTTGCACGATCCCGGTTTGGCTATGAAAATACCTCTGGGGCTGTTGGCAATTGGTGCTGTAACTTCTTGGTTGGGTGTAGGTTTCTACTCCACAAAGATGCAAGAAAGTGGTCTTGCAGTGCACGCCATGAGTGTGGGAGAACTTCTGCATCACACGGTGACCAGTGTTGCATTACTTCTTTCCCTTGGAGCCGTGGCATTAGGTTTGCTCATTTACTGGTCGGTGAAGGATTCCGGAAAGGCACTGGAAAAAGCATCACCATCCCTTGCTAATATTCTTAAGGCCGGTTACGGAATTGAAAGCATTTACCTGACTGTATTCTATGGAACCAGGGAGATTGGAAAATCCATCCTTTCAGCTATAGACGAGTACGTATTGGAGAGAGGAATAAACAGAGGTTTGGCTTCACTATCGTTGAGTGCAGGAAAAGCCGGAAAAGTAATGCATCCAGGGGACGTTTCCTACAACGTTGTGGGAATCATAACCGGAATGTTGTTGGTACTTATAGTTATGTTTTTAGCAGTGTAAGGGGGGAAATGAGTTGGCTGATACAATAATGGGCTTAATCTTGCTTGTCCCCATAATCGGAGCGCTGGCGGTATTATTTGTCAAGCCGCCTCGGGTAAGAGCCTTCTCGGGCGGAGTGGCGGCTGTTGTAACAGTCCTGGCTTTATGGCTTACGTTCTTACAATGGGGTAATGCTCCAATAGATGTTTCATGGCCGTGGATAGAGGGTTTGGGAATAGAATTCTCATTCAGAATTGATGGACTTGCAACTATAGCAATGGTGGTAGCGTCTGCCCTGACAGCATTGGCTATAGCCTTTATGCCCCATGAATATAAAGGTAAGGAAGTGGAACAGTCATCCTTTTACGGTTGGATGCTGGTGTTCTTAGCTGCAATGAACGGAGTAGCAATGGCAGCTAATGCAATTCAGTTTTACCTCTTCTGGGAAGCTCTGCTGATTCCGTCCACTGCAATGCTTGCATTCTGGGGCGACCGTGAGGATAGAGGAAGAATTGCTCTTAAATACTTTGTGTATACTCACGTTGGTGCCGTATTAATTCTACTTGCGATCCTGTGGATCTTCTCAGTAAAAGGCGTAACAGATATCTATGCATACAGAGAAGTATTGGCTGATGTGGATCCATCCATTTTAAAGGTATTGATCTGGCTCTTTGTTTTGGGATTTGGATTTAAGCTGGCAATGTTCCCATTCCATAGCTGGCTTCCGGATACCTATGAGGCTGCACCTCTGCCAGCGGCCATAACCATGTCAGGGGGTATGATGGGAGCTGGTATTTACGGTATTATCCGCTTTGTATTTACACCGTTTCCGACAGAAATTATATCCCAGTTAAGCATTCCCATAATGACCTTAGCACTGATTACCCTGTACTACGGTGGAATTATGGCCTTTGCCCAGAAAAATTTAAGAAGATTTCTTGCTTACTCCAGTATGAGCCAAATGGGTTATGTCCTGTTTGGTATTGGTTCGGCTCACGGTCTTGGTATAGGCGGGGCTGCGTTCCATATCATAAACCACGGAGTAGCTAAAGTTTTACTGTTCATGGTTGTGGCAGTAATTATATACACCACTGGTAAGAACCGTATCGATGAAATTAGCGGCTTGTGTACAAGGATGCCGGTTACTGCGTTTTGTGCATCGGTAGCTGCTTTGTCCCTATGCGGATGTCCGCCCCTTTCAGGCTTCCAGAGCGAGTGGATGATCTTTGCGGGAGTGGCATCCAGCGGCAACACGTTCTTTGCAGTGGTAGCAATTGCCGGTGCAGTTCTAACCAGTGCATACGCTCTTTCCTTTGTAAGATACGCATTTTTCGGTAGACCAATGCAGGGAGCAGAAAACATTAAAGAAGTTCCCCTGAACATCCTTGCTCCAATGCTGGTTTTGGCCCTTGCTGCAATAATTGTAGGTGTTTGGCCG
The DNA here is from genome assembly GCA_012523575.1 of Clostridia bacterium. GTDB lineage: Bacteria > Bacillota > DTU086 > DTU086 > DTU086 > 41-269. The sequence goes on along the minus strand of JAAYIF010000011.1, from coordinate 8,119 downwards.
GCACCCTTCTTTGAGTGGGTAAGCGGAGCATTGGGTTCGTTGCAACTGGGTATTTAGGAGGTGCAGACCATGTCAGGACAGTACATTCTTTTAATGTTCATCGCGTTATTTGCGGGGAGTATTGTTTCCTATATAGTAGGACACTGGTCGAAAAAACCCTGTAAAGCTGCAGGTTTAGTTGCCCTATTGGCTCTTTTATTTGCGGCAGCGGCGTTCATTCCCCTTGCTCAGCAGGTGGCTGTGGGGGAATTACCCTCTGTGGCGGTGGGGGATGGATTCTTTGCCATCATCCTGCAAGCCGATGCCCTCTCGGTTTTCATGATTGCAGTAATACTCCTGTTGAGCCTTGCTGCTACCATTTATTCATGGAATTATATGGAGGAAGACGAGGGCGTTGAAAAATACTACGGACTTTTGCTTCTAATGATCGCAGGAATGATCGGTATAACCTTAACCACAGACCTTTTCAACTTGTATGTATTTTTTGAACTGATGGCCATTTCATCTTATGCCTTAGTTGCCTTTAGAAAAGACAACTTTGAGCCCATTGAGGCAGCCTTTAAGTATCTCGTTATGAGTGCTGTGGGTTCGGCCTTTGTTCTCCTTGGAATTGCCATAACCTTCATGTATACAGGCAACCTTCAATTTGTAGCAGTTGCTCAAAGTATTACAGAAGTTCCTACACCTGTGGTGCTTCTCCTTGTGGGACTGTTCCTTGGTGGCTTTGGTGTTAAAACAGCTATGGCACCTCTGCATACTTGGTTACCCGATGCACACTCAGCAGCTCCCACAGGAATAAGTGCAATGCTTTCAGGTGTGGTTATTGAAACAGGCTTCTTTGCCATGCTGAGAGTTCTCTTAAGTGTCTTTGCCGGAGTAACCGTTACTATGGGCTTGGTTCTGGCATTACTTGCAGTATTAACAATGTTTGCAGGAAACTTCCTTGCTCTGGTACAGAAAGACGTAAAGAGGATGTTGGCTTATTCCAGTGTTGCACAAATAGGATATGTTTTAATGGGAATAGGCTTGGGTATATACTATGGTGCCGTTACCGGTTTGACAGGCGGACTGTTCCATATAATGACCCACGCCTTTATGAAGGGATTAGCCTTTTTCTGTGTTGGTGTCATAATTCATCAAATTGGAAACAGGGAAATTTCCAGTATGCGTGGAGTGGGTAGACACATGCCCCTAACGGCGGCTGGATTTACCATAGCAGCCCTGGCGCTGGCAGGGGTACCGCCCTTAAGCGGTTTTATGAGCAAGTGGTTGATCTACAATGCCGGTGTTGAAGTGGGTTCCACGGTGGGAATAGTTTTTGCAGCCATAGCCATTGCAAACAGTATTCTGTCCTTGGGCTACTATCTACCGGTGGTAAGTACCTTTTACGCTAAAGATGAAACTGCGGAAATTAATCTTCATGATGCACCTACCTGGTGTGCAGTATCCATTGCCGGACTAGTTGTTCTGACCATTGCCCTGGGTATTTTCCCGCAGGTGGGACTGAAATTTGTTTACCCAGCAGTAAACGTTATTGCTAGTTTAATTGGATAATTTGGTGTACTATATTGGTAGGTGAAAGGGGGAGGAGTATAAATGGACGGAAACTTGAGTTTTGTATTGCCGCCCATAGCGTTTATAATCTTTACAATTATTGCATATCTTCTCATGGGCATGGGGAAAATGATGGCAGCTCCCTTTACGGATGTAGAAGGAAAAACGGAACCTTATCTGTGCGGTGAGGATTTAGTGCTGGGGATGATCGTGCCGGGATACTGGCAGTTCTTCTCCATAGCCATACTCTTTACCATTCTGCATATTGCAGTATTTATGATTGCGTTAATGCCCAGCCCAGCTGTGTTGTTTACAATAGCTTATATGGTTTTAATAGGATCAGCTGTAGGTGTTCTTATAGGTGAGGTTAAACTGGCAATACCGCCCAAAGAAAAGGCTATGGCTAAACTGCAGGCTAAGGCAAAGGTAACAGTAATAGATAGCTCAAGCACTGCAGCCGTAAGCAGCAGCGGCGCCCAAGTGGCTAATTAAATTGTTATATAGTTAGAAGGAGGGGACATGAATGTTTCAATCGCTGGTCAACTGGGCTAGGGTAAAGTCGCCGTGGATTTTACACTGGAACACAGGAGCTTGCAACGCTTGCGATATAGAAGTATTGGCTGCTCTGACACCCCGATTTGATGTAGAGCGCTTTGGGATTCTGCTTCAGGGTACTCCGAGGCATGCGGATGTAATTGTCTGCACCGGGCCGGTTACGAGACAGGTTAAAGATAGGCTTATCAGGGTTTATAACCAGACACCCGATCCAAAATTTGTTGTTGCAGTGGGAACATGTGCCTGTTCCGGTGGAGTATTTAGAGGAAATTACAACGTACTAGGTGGAATAGATCAGGTAATTCCTGTGGATGCATATATACCAGGATGTGCTGCAAGGCCCGATGCCATCATTGACGGTGTTGTGAAGCTTCTTGCCAAGCTTCAAGGTAAAGCCGGATAGGGAGGGAGGAAACTCCATGGTAAGGGAATATAAGAACATTGACGCTAAGTTAAAGGAAAGCCTCGAAAATGCCTTTGGGGATAAGGTAAAGGTGGAAAACCCAAGGCCGCATCGTTTAAATGTGACAGTAAGCAGAGATGATGCTCTAGAGGTGGTAAAACATCTGAATGAAAAGCACGGTTTGACCTATGTATCAACCATTACAGGAGTTGATGCAATAGAGCACTATGAAGTCATATATCATTTCTTTCTAGAGAATACGGTAATTAATTTAAAAGCCATAGTACCAAAGGAAGAAAATCCGTGGGTCCATTCAATATATCATATAATACCAGGAGCGGATCTTTACGAAAGGGAAAACAAAGATTTACTGGGCATATATCCCAAAGGACATCCCGATCCCTCAAGGCAAACACTGCCCGAAGATTGGCCTGAAGGTGATTATCCCTTAAGGAAAGATTGGCCTGCTAAAGAAAGGGGGATTAGATAATGGCAGAGGTAAAGATACCCATTGGTCCGCAACACCCAGCGTTAGAAGAGCCGGAATTGTTTTTGCTTACGGTGGATGGCGAAGAAATAGTAAAGGCAGAAATGCGCATCGGATATAACCACCGGGGTATGGAAAAATCAGCTGAATTTAGAACCTTTTTGCAAACTCTGTATTTGTTTGAAAGAATCTGCGGTATCTGCTCCCATTCCCATACAACTTGCTACATTCTAGCTGTGGAGGAAGTAGCTGGTCTTGAAATACCCGAAAGAGCCAAGTTTATCCGTACATTGGTTGGAGAATTGGAGCGCATACACAGCCACCTCCTTTGGCTGGGAATTGCCGGACACGAAATTGGTTTTGATACCCTGTTTATGTACAGCTGGAGAGATCGTGAGTTTGTACTGGATATATTAGAGGAAATAACAGGCAACCGTGTTAACTATGGAATTAATACCATTGGCGGTGTGAGAAGAGATATACCCGAAGGTAAAATAGATGATTATTTAAAAGCACTGGATATTTTAGAGGAGCGTTGTCAATATTATGCAAAATTGGCTTTTGAGGAAGGTACCCTTGCTGCAAGGCTGAGTGGCGTCCATTATCTTAGCAAGGAGAAGGCTATTGAGTTATGCGCTTGCGGGCCCATGGCAAGGGCGTCCGGGGTAGCCACTGACGTGCGTTTCGAGGAACCTTATTTAGTATATGATCAAATACCCTTTAACCTGGTAACTTACGACAGCGGCGATATTTTTGGAAGAACAGTGGTAAGGGTTTTAGAAGTCATTGAATCAATTAAGATTGCTAGATATTGTTTGCAGAATATGCCTCCAGGAGAATATAGGCTGGAAAAAGTTCCAAAGAAGATACCTGAGGGTGAAGCTTTTAGCAGGTATGAAGCACCTCGGGGAGAGGACGTACATTATGTACGCAGCGACGGCGGAGAAAACCCCTACAGAGCAAAGGTGCGTGCCCCTACAATGCAGAACCTTTTGGCAACAATGGAAAGCCTAAAGGGCAGCTATATAGCCGATGCCCCAATAGCCATTGCTTCAATGGATCCATGTTTCAGCTGCACCGACAGGATAGCTCTTGTAAGGGATATTCGTTCCGGTAAGGAAAGCCGCATTAGATTTAGGGATTTGAGCAAATACGGCAAAGGGGGAGAACGCTAAATGACAGCGGAACTGGTTCAAATCTTGCTGTTTCCCGGGTTTGTGTTTTTGTTCGCCTATGCCATGTTCGTGGAATGGTTTGACCGCAAGGCATATGCATTAATGCAGAACAGAGTTGGTCCACCGTGGTTTCAGCCCTTTGCGGATTTTATAAAGCTGATGGCAAAGGAATACATTATTCCCAGGAGGGCAAACCCACTATTTTTCCTACTGCTACCCACAGGAATATTGGCCTTTGTACTTACAACAATAGTTTGCTTACCCATTGCCAGCAACAGAGCATTGTATCCCTTTGAAGGCGATATCCTTGTTGTGGCATTTCTATTAACTGCAGCTAGCATCGTAATATTCCTTATGGGATGGTTTTCCAACAACCCCTTTACCATAGTGGGTGGAACCCGTGCTATCAGCCAAATGATTTCCTATGAAGTACCATTGCTTTTTGCCATTCTGACACCGGCTATTTTGGCAGGCAGCTGGAGTATTACAGAAATTACTGCATATCTCCGTGCCAATCCCATTCTTTTAATTATCCAGCTACCCGCATTGATAATAGCTCTCATTGCGCTACAAGCAAAACTGGAAAGGGTTCCCTTTGATATACCTGAAGCGGAAACGGAGATTGTTGGAGGTCCTCTGGCAGAACTGTCAGGTAGGGGGCTGGCATTATTCCATCTTGCCACGGATATTGAAATGATTGTGGGAGTTACACTGCTGGCCAACCTGTTCCTTGGTGGATTTTCCGCAAATCCTGCTTTAGGGCTTATAGAGTTCTTCGTTAAAACCCTGATCTTAGTATTCATCCTTACTGCTATGCGCACGGTTATGGCCAGGGTTAGAATTGAGCAGCTGGTTCTTTTCTGCTGGCATAAGCTTGTGCCTATTGCTTTAGTTCAAGTGCTAATTGCTGTTTTAATAAAAGGATGGTGGCTGACATGAAAAAATTTGGTGTGATTATAAAAGAGGCACTACCCACCTTAGGCAAAAAACCTTTTACTATTCTATATCCTTTTGAAAGGGTACCGGTACCCGAAAAGCTTAGGGGTAAACCTGTGTTGGACACCGAGAAGTGCAGAGGTTGCAAGGTTTGCATTTGTGAAAAGGTATGTCCTGCTGAAGCATGCAAAAAGATAACCATAGGGGATGAAGTGGAACGCCTGGCCTTCTGGTATGACCGCTGTGTTTTCTGCGGTGAATGCGCTGAAAGATGCCCTTGGGGTGCAGTCAGCATGACCAATGAATTTGAACTGGCTGCTTATGACATTGAATCTCTCTATGGGCATCCCGAGTTTCCAAAGTCGGAGGAGGCGCTGGAGTATATTGAAAAACTCCGTGAAAGAAAGCGCATGAAACAGCAGAAAGCAAAGGAGGCAAAAGCAGCAAAGGCAGCACAGGAAGCAAAGGAAGCAAAGCCAACGCAGGAAGCTAAAGAAGCAGAGGAAGAAAAAGCTCCGGAAAATAAAGAAGCAGCTAAAGAACAACCAAAGGAAGATGAACAGTAGCAATATGAATAATGAAAAGGAAATTATAAAAGGTCTCAAGGAGTTTTTTAGGGATGCAGAAAGAATTGCTGTCATTGGCATTGGACAGGAATGGCGACAGGACGATGCCGTGGGAATAGTCGCAGTGGAACGCTTGTATAATGAGCTCAGTGGAAGCCAAGAGCTTCCACTGAGCTTTAATGATGAAAGATTTCATCGTGCGGGCAAAGAAATAAGGCTTTATATTGGAGCTGATGCCCCAGAAAGTTTAACGGGAAAAATAAGAAAATTCAAAGCTACACATGTACTCTTTGTTGATGCTGCAGAGCTTGCACGAATGCCCGGAGAAATGGAGCTGGTACCCTTATCTGAAGTAAAGGGAGATGAAATTTCAACCCATAATATACCTCTATCGGTATTAGCAAAATTTTTGGAGCTGGACATGGGTTGTAAGGTTCTTCTATTGGGAATTCAACCGGAAAAAATAAGCATTTGCTTTGAAAAGAAGCTCACTCCGAAAGTGGACGAAGCTGCTTCCATAGCAGCTGTGACAATTCGGGATTCTTTGGTTTAAGCCGTTGATCCCTATGGATCACGGCATTTTTTATTATTAAAAATAACATTTATTGACAAAGGATATCTTAGCAGGAATTTATAGGGGGGTATATTGTATTAAATAAGAGGACAAATTTAGGTATATAGTTATTGCATGGAAAACGAGGCGAATATAAAATGATCCAGATTATTTTGGCTTCGGCTTCCCCGCGTCGGGCAGAACTTTTAGAAAAAATGGGACTTAAGTTTATCCAAAGGGAAAGTACGGTTTTAGAAAATGCTGTAGAAGAGGAATCTCCTGAAGTTTTTGTTAAAAAACTTGCACTATTAAAAGCACAGGAAGTTGCATCAAAATTTAAAAAAGGCATTGTCATTGGTGCAGATACTGTGGTGGTTTATAAAGAAAAAGTTTTGGGCAAACCCAGGGATTTTAAAGAAGCTGTGGAAATGCTTAAATTACTGAGCGGGAGCATCCATCGGGTGATAAGCGGTGTGGCATTGGTGGAAGCTGAGAATGGAAAATTCCTTGTGGATTCAGAAACAACTAGAGTGCATTTTCGGAACCTTTCTGAAAGGGAGATTTTAAAGTATGTGAGCACTGGGGAACCCATGGACAAAGCCGGTGCTTATGGTATTCAAGGGTTGGGAGGAATACTAGTGAAAGGATTAGAGGGTTGTTATTACAATGTTGTGGGTCTGCCCTTAGTAAAACTTTTTGAAATGATGAAGGCATTCGGGATAGATTTTTGGGATATGATTGAAAAGGAGGAGTAAGTTTTGCCCGCAAAACCCGAGTATCATATTACTGTTAAAGAAATGCCCCCCGATCAGCAGCCCAGGGAAAGATTGGTGGCCGTTGGGCCGGAATACTTAAGTAATGTAGAACTCCTTGCCATATTATTAAGGACGGGTACGGTGAAAGAAACCAGCCTGCAGCTTGCCCAAAGAATTTTAAACCAAAACGGCGGGCTTCGCTTCCTTGCCGAAGCAGATGTGGATCAGCTGAAAAACATACACGGTGTGGGCACTGCGAAGGCAGCTCAAATTAAAGCTGCCGTGGAGCTGGGGAAAAGAATTTTTTCCATAGACAGCCGGGAAAAGCCCAGCATAAGAACTCCCCAGGACGTGGCCAACCTTCTTTTGGATAAAATGAGATATTTGGATCGTGAGCATTTTAAGGCGGTTTTTTTAAACTCTAAAAACCATGTCCTGGCAGTGGAACTCATTTCCGTGGGTACCCTCAATGCGTCCCTGGTTCATCCCAGGGAGCTTTTCAAGAAAGCAATTATTAAAAGCTCCGCAGGGATTATTTTGGTTCACAATCATCCCAGCGGGGATCCCCATCCCAGCGAAGAAGATAAGCTGGTTACCCAGCGAATGGTGGAAGCGGGAAAAATAATTGGCATAGACGTGCTTGATCATGTAATAATTGGTGATGGAAGGTTTGTTAGTATGCGTGAAATGGGTTATTTTGGAACTTAAGGGATGTATGAATATGGTCTACAATTAAATTTGTATAATATAATTATTTGGACAACGGTGCAGGAGATTATTTAACTACTTTGAGTTTTTAAGGAGGAGCTGAAAATGATATTTGCACGGGATATAGGAATAGATCTTGGTACCGCCAATACCTTGGTTTATGTTAAGGGCAAAGGTATTGTTATTCAGGAACCTTCCGTGGTAGCAATCCAGAGTGAAACGGGAAATGTGCTTGCTGTGGGGATTGAGGCAAAGCGCATGATTGGAAGAACCCCGGGAAACATCATTGCCATAAGGCCCATAAAAGATGGGGTTATTGCAGATTTCGATATAACTCAAAACATGTTAAAATATTTTATAAGGAAAGCGGTAAATACCAACAGCTTTTTTATAAGGCCTCGGGTGGGCATATCGGTTCCTTCAGGGG
>JAAYIF010000010.1 GCA_012523575.1 Clostridia bacterium | reverse complement strand
GGTTTGACCGTATCGGTCGGGCAGTCGTTTTCTTGACCCTTCCCGCGATATCCATGGGGCTGCTGCTTTTCCTGTCACTGGTGAAGCATTACAAAAACGGCACCCTCCTTAAACATACTTTACTCTATCGGATCATAACCGCCATCTATTCTGCGGTGAGCAAAGTTTACGCCAGCGGAAGCGTGGGCGTAAAAATCATGTTAATTGTCATTGGGTATCCAATTCTGGTTGCCCTGACTTTCTATATATTTCCGGTCACCATCGGGATAGCGGCTTGGTTGGCTTTTAAACAAGTGAAGCTATTTAATACCATCAAAGAAGGAGTGGAAAGAATTAAGAACGGAGACATCCAGCACGTCATTCCCGTGAGCGGCAGCGGGGAGCTAGCAGCACTGGCTGCAGATATCAACAGTATTGCCGAAGGTTTAAAGAAAGCAGTGGATAATGAACTCAGGAGCGAAAGATTAAAAACGGAGCTGATTACCAACGTATCCCACGACATCAGAACCCCATTGACTTCCATCATTACTTACGTTGACCTTTTGAAAAAAGAAGAGAATCCTTTAAAAGCAAAGGAATACATCGAAACACTGGATCAGAAATCGAAACGTTTGAAGAATCTCATCGACGATTTGTTTGAAGCAGCCAAGGCTTCCAGTGGGAATATCCCGGTTAATATTGAGAAAATAGATGTGGTATCCTTGATAACCCAGGGACTGGGTGAAGTCAATGATAAAATTGAAGCAACGGGTTTAGATTTCAGGCTTCGTTATCCTCAGGAAAAGGTATACGTTGCCGCCGACGGAAGACTGTTATGGCGCTCCGTCGAAAACCTGTTGTCCAATATATTCAAATATGCCCTAAAAGGGTCAAGGGTTTACATCGACATTGAAGATCTGGGCAACGAAGTGCTGCTCACTTTCAAAAACATTTCTGCCAATGAGCTCAACATCTCAGCCGATGAATTAATGGAACGCTTCAAAAGAGGTGATGAATCCAGGTCCAGTGAAGGCAGTGGCCTGGGGCTGTCCATTGCCAAGAGTCTAATTGACCTGCAAAAAGGAAAATTCAATATCCAAATAGACGGTGATCTGTTTAAAGCCATGATTGCAATGCCCAAGTATCAGACTTAACCCCCGCTCCAAATATGGTTGTATGATTATCCTTTGTTGCAAAAATTACCCAGCTTCCTTATTTGCTCCCTTAAGGTCTTTTTTTGGGCCTCCTTTCATATAAATTCAGTAATTCAGAGTGTTAAGGAGGCTCGTTTAATGCAGGAGCATATTCGGAAGCGGGTGGTACTTATCGGCTGCTATATAATAGAGAACTCGGCCACCGTCCGGCAGGCTGCAAAGGTATTCCAGGTAAGCAAAAGCACCGTGCACAAAGACGTGACAGAGCGCCTCCCCCAAATTGACAAGGAACTGGCTTCAAAGGTGCGTAAAGTCCTGGATGTGAACAAAGCCGAAAGGCACATCAGGGGCGGTGAGGCCACGCGCAGAAGATATAAGGAGGCTAAAAAGGGAAAAGTTTCGTAAAAAAACAGGAAAAATTATCCCCTTGAAGAATTATTAAAAACAGCAGAGAATAAAGACGATTTGAACTTTTATTTTTCTCATACGGCGGACAGGCCAATGAGACAGGAGGAAAAAGGAAAATATGGTGTTTAATCGTACAGATTTGGGGATTGATTTGGGCACCGCAACGGTGCTGGTCTACGCCAAAGACAAGGGGATAGTATTAAACGAGCCTTCTGTGGTAGCCATTGACAGGGATACCAACAAAATCTTTGCCGTGGGCGAGGACGCCCGGAAAATGCTGGGACGCACCCCGGGGAACATCATTGCCACCCGCCCCCTTAAGGACGGGGTTATCGCCGACTACGACACCACGGAGAGAATGCTCCGCTACTTTATCGAAAAGGCATGCGGAAAGAGCTTTCTCTTCAAACCAAGGGTAATGGTTTGCATTCCCACGGGCGTTACGGGAGTGGAAGAAAGGGCCGTAAAGGAGGCGGCCATCCAGGCAGGTGCCAGGGAAGCCCACCTCATAGAAGAGCCTCTGGCGGCGGCTCTGGGTGCTGGTGTGGATATTTCCGAAGCCAGCGGCAGCATGGTGGTGGACATTGGAGGAGGCACTTCGGATGCAGCGGTGCTTTCCCTCGGTAGCATAGTGTGCAGCAAATCCCTGAGAATCGGCGGGGACAGATTGGACAGCGACATCGTGAGATACGTCCGTCAGAAATACAACCTGATGATCGGCGAACGCACCGGTGAAGAATTAAAGATCACCGTGGGAGCAGCATGCCCCGAAGCCAAAGAAGACAACAGGGAAATGGAAATAAGGGGCAGGGACCTTCTAAGCGGCCTTCCCAAAACCATAGTTTTCACCGCGGAAGAAAGCTATGAAGCTTTGAAAGAATCCATTGACGCCATTGTTTTGGCAGTCAAAGAAGTTTTGGAAAAGACACCGCCGGAGCTTGCGGCGGACATAATTGAAAAGGGCATCGTAATGACCGGAGGCGGCTCCCTGCTTCACGGCATGGACCTTCTCATCAGCAGGGAAACAGGCCTTCCCGTTCACATTGCGGATGATCCTGTATCCTGCGTTGCCAAAGGAACGGGCAAAGCCCTGTCCATGATAGGTTTCCTGAAATCAAACAGTGCCAAACCGGGCCGGGTTGTATAAATTAGCCACTAAACCGCTTTTTTCGCTTACAGCGCTTCTGCAAAGGGCTTTTCGTGCAGAAGCGTTTTTTTGTGAACAAAAATTGATTGTCGAAAATAAAGGAAATTTGGAAAAGCTGGCGAATTAACACTACAGTTTTTCTTTAAACCGGTAGCCCAAAACTGCAAAAAGAAGGTGTGAAGCATGAAAAAATGGGGCATAAAGCATTTAATAGTTATCTCCCTTGCTGCCCTTATCCTTGGCTACGGGTTGGGGAAAGGGGCAGGTGCGGGAAGCCTTGTTCCCGGCAGTTCCCAGGACCCCCTGGTGAGCAAAAGCTACGTGGATAATTACATCAACGGCAAATACAGCGAACTGAAAAATCAGGTGGAAGCCCTCTCTTCCCAGGTTGAGGAGCTGGAAAAGCTTCTGGAGAAAATTCCCCACAGCCCCCAAAGGGTAATAAAACTTACCATCGGCAGCAGCACCGCCTACATTGACGACAAGGCTTCAGAACTGGAAGTACCCCCAATGCTTAGAGACGGCTATACCATGCTTCCCCTAAGATTCATAGGAGAAGCTTTAGGAGCAACCTTTGATTACAATGACCAAACCAAAACCGTAACCTTTAAAAAGGGCAGCCGCACGGTTATTTTAAAAATCGGAAGCCGGACGGCAGAAGTTGACGGAAAAGAAGTTACCCTTGAAGCTCCCGCAGTTTCCCAATCCGGGCGGACCTTAGTGCCCTTACGCTTCGTGGGGGAAGCCCTGGGAGCAAAGGTTGACTGGGACGGCAGCACCAAAACTGTCACCATTATTTCATAAAAGAAAATAGAATATAATATTCTAACAATTTGTTTTTATACATCCTGTTTCTAACCCTGTTCCGCAAAAAGCCCGCCTTTACGGCGGCTGCGGAAATAAAAGGGTTTTTATTGTATTAGAAGTTTTACTTTAGGATTTCGAAAAGAGGGGTTGAATGTGGACGACTACGAATTAGAAACCAAGTTCTGGGGGGAACCCCCCGTTGCCGCCGCTGCAAGAAAGAGGAAAAAAAGACGCACGGCACTTCAACTTTCAGTATTGATGATTCTTCTTTTTGTTTCCCTGGGCTTTCTGGGATACCAGCTAGCGGACAGGTGGCTTACCGAGGGACTTAGCATAGAGCAGCCCAGTATCAATGAAAATGAGGTTCCTGCACCGGCAAACCCCGGAAAGCTCTCCCTGCTCCTTCTTGGGGTTGACAAGAGGGGAAATGAAGCATCCAGAGCCGATACCATCATGGTTGCCTTCATCGATGCGGAGCAGGGACTGGTAAACATCCTTTCCATTCCCAGGGATACTTATATTGAAGTTCCCGGCTACGGCCATACCAAGATCAACCACGCCCACGCCTACGGCGGGCCCGAGCTGGTTGCCGAAACCGTATCGGAATTTCTTGGAGTGCCTGTAAACAAGTACGTGGAAGTGGACTTCGAAGGCTTTAAGGATCTGATAGACATCCTGGGAGGCGTAAGGATCAACGTGGAAAAAAGAATGTACTATTCCCCAGAAGGTATTAACTTACAGCCCGGGGAGCAGGTCCTTGACGGGGAAAAGGCCCTCCAGTACGTGCGCTACAGAGGCAGAGAAGGGGATATAGGCCGCATTGAACGGCAGCAGAAGTTTCTGAAAACCGTTGCAGAGCAAGCGGTGAACTTCGGAACCGTATTCAAGCTGCCCAGTCTCATTAACGAGATCCGTGAGAGCACCAGCACCAACCTTACCATAAGGGAAATGTTGGCCCTTGCTAAAGTGGCTAAGGGCATAAATGTATCCGAAATGGAAACCGCCATGGTTCCCGGCACCCCCGTTTACATTGACGGCATAAGCTACTGGGAACCCGACGAAAAAGAAACTTTTGAACTTGTTGACAAATTTCTTGCAAGAAACGACATATAAAGGGTGTATTATACTATGAAGTCCGAAATCATGGGAGCGCTGGTGGACCCAGTTACTTTGGAAGAAGCCGTGGGGAAAGTGGAGCAGTTCATTGCTTCAGGAAAGCCCCACCATGTGGTAACCCTCAACGCCGAAATCCTCTACAGGGCACAGCGCGACCCCGAGCTGATGAAAGTGATTCTGGAAGCCGATCTTGTAACCCCCGACGGTGCGGGCATAGTTTGGGCGTCAAAACGCCTGGGTTGTCCTGTTCCCGAGAGGGTGACGGGGATTGACCTCATGCTTGCTCTGGCAAAAAGGGCGGGGGAGAAGGGCTGGCGCCTTTTCCTCTACGGTGCGGCCCCCGGTGTGGCGGAAGAAGCTGCCAAAAAGCTAAAAGCAAAAAATTCCGGAATCAGGATAGCCGGCACATCCCACGGCTACCTGAACAGCGGGGAACAGAAACAGCTGATTGAAAAAATAAAAGAGGCTGAACCCCACATACTGTTCGTAGCCTTGGGTGCTCCCAAACAGGAGTTCTGGATAAACCGCAACCTTGAGCAGCTGGGAGTACCCGTATGCATGGGAGTGGGCGGCAGCTTTGACGTAGTGGCAGGAAAGGTCAGGAGAGCTCCTGTCTTTATGCAGCGGGCGGGCCTGGAATGGCTCTACCGTCTCATTAAGGAGCCCAGAAGGTTTAAAAGAATGCTTGCCCTTCCGGCATTTGCAGTAGCAGTCCTTATAGAAAGCATGAAGCAAAAAATGAATAAAATTTCCCAGTAATTTCCCGGGCTGTAATAGAGCATTCGTAAGGAGAATAAAATGAAGATGAATAAGTTGGGGCATTGACTTGTGGGTCGGTTACCAATATAATATCAAATACAGCTAAAAAATAGAAAAATTATCTAAAGAAAGCACCTTTCTCCACTAACACCGCTGCTTAAATAGAAGAAACCACCTCCAATGACATTTCGTTCAAAAAAACCCTAACTTATGGCAGGAAAATACAAGGGAAAGGGAGAATAGAATTAGAAGCAGACAAGCTATGCCTTTCTGCCTCTATAATTCTTAATGCTGGCTTTTCGAAGATGTACATTGCTTTCGAAAAGCCTGATCACCTTTAAGAAACTTTAGAAAGGAGGGATCCGTGAAGTAAAAGGTAGGACCTTATAAAGCCTGCGTTTTATAGTGCAGGGAGGAGAAACTTTGAGGAAACTCAGAAAAAGGGGGATTGAAGAAGAATGAAGATTTCAAGGGCGCGCAAAAAATCCATAGCCCTAATCGTCACACTGGCCTTCTTAATGACATTGTTCCCATTGGCACTGCCCGCATTTGCAGCAACCAGCTACAGCAGGGTAGGGTCTTTAATTACTGTAGATGACGGTGATGTTTATGATCTCAATGCTGTTAATATTAAGATTGACGAAGAAGACATTGGCAAAGGATCTGTTATTGTAAGACTTCCTTCAGGCTTCGAGATCCGCGAGGGGGATAAAACGACTGTTGCAAATGGAGCCTATATTAAGGAAAATTATATTGAAGTTGTAAAAGGCCAAATAGACTACGATGTTAAAGACCTGGACAAAAATGAATTTAAGCTGACGTTAAATGATGTTAAAGATATTGGTGATGTTACAATTAGAATTAACTTTAACAATATCTATGTAGACAAAGGTTTTGATGGCGACATAGTTGCAAAATTCAGAGCTCCTGCCGGCTCCATTTTTGATGATGGCGAAGTTGTAATTGGCCGCGTATCCGGCGGTAAAGTGACTGTTGAAGTGTTAGATGACGAAACATTCGGCGATAGCGGCGGGAAAGTTACTCTCTGGATTGAAGAAGATAGACCAGGGGCATTGGAAAAAGATAAGGAATCGATTAAGTTCGTTCTTCCCGACGGTTTTGAATGGGGAACAGTTTCAGATGTTTATGTAATTAGTGGAGATTTTAAATACTTTGAGACTGTCTCTAAGACTGACTTTGAGTTTGTCCCAGAAGAAGATGAGCTTCATCTGAAAGTAAATAGGTCATCAAAAGAAGCAGCATGGATTAAATTTACTGCAAAAATCGAAGTTGCTGATGAAAGAGACGCAGAAAAAGGTGAGGTTGTAGCTAAAGTTAGAGGCAAAAGTGATGTAACACCTTCTGAAATAGTCGTTGGAGTTTATGGTGACTATGCTGTAAAAGTTACTGCTGACGATCCAACAACTGTATATGCAGGAAAGGTTCAGCAAGAAATCGCAGATTTTACCCTTGAAGAGGAGATCGACGGCAGCCTTGTTAAAGGCCGTAGCATCACCCTGACCCTTCCTGACTGGGCTAAGTGGGGCTCCCTGAAGGATACCGTTAGAGACGGTGATGTTGTGCTGAGACTTGACAGCTTCCCCGGTAGGGACGGTACTGTTGCTAAGTATATAGTTGAAACAAGTGAAGATGCAAGCGCAGCAGAACTCGAATTTAAAGACATGGAAATTGTCCTTTCACCCGATGCTCCAGAAGGCGACCTTGAAATCGAAATCGGAGGTACCGCAACCAAAGAGATGACCGTAAAAGTAGCTGAAGTCAAAAAACCTGTTCAAGTAACCGTTGATACCACACCGACCCTTGTTATCGGTAAGGCAGACCAGGCTATCGGCAAAATCACCATCACCGAAGCCGAAGCTGAAATTCTCAACAAAGGTAAATACATCGTGCTTGAGCTACCCAAAGATGTAGATTGGGACGATTATGACGTGGAAGTAACAGAAGGTGACTTGGAGCTTGGCGATATCGATGCAGATGAAAATGTACTTGAAATCGAAATCGATGATGATAGCAATGATCCTAGCACGATAGTAATTACAGGTACAGTAACTGCTTATAGGACAGTTCCCGAAGGAAAGGTAGAAGTTTCTGTCGGCGGCGAGGCGATTATTGAGGTAAATGATACTTCTCCTGATGGGTACCTTGAAGAACAATACGGAAAAGTAAAAGACGGTGAAGATCATTGGAAAATCGAAGGAAAGAAAGCAATTAAATATGATAGAGACGGATTATGGGAAGACGAAAACTCCATAGCTGATGTAATCGTGGCCAATGTTGGTACACCTGCTGGTGTAGGTATCAGCAAAGCTGTATTTACCATCGGCAGCACCACATACACCATTGACGGTGTAGAGCAAACCATGGACGTAGCACCATACATCAAAGACAGCCGCACCTACCTGCCTGTAAGATACGTAGGAAAAGCTCT
Organism: Clostridia bacterium; assembly: GCA_012523575.1. Lineage (GTDB taxonomy): Bacteria > Bacillota > DTU086 > DTU086 > DTU086 > 41-269. Next base: position 16,505 of record JAAYIF010000010.1, on the reverse strand, counting down.
CGGCATCAGCGATCAGAATATCCTGTGGAGCAACAAGACAGCAACATTCATTAAAGGCGACAGGGTTGTACAGGTAACTATAGGCAGCAAGACTATGCTGGTTAACGGCGCAAAGGTTGAAATGGATGTGGCACCTGAAATCGTAAACGGACGCACTATGCTGCCTATCAGATGGGTTGGTGTAGCATTCGGCGCAAATCTTAGCTGGGACAACGAAACAAAGACCGTAACCATCGAACCGTAAAAGTTGAATAAAAAAGGGTCCCGCCGTAAAACGGCGGGGCTCTTTTATTTTACCTTATAACTTTCCCGAAAAATTAATGTTTTAGTTTTTTTCCCGCCTTGACATTTCTGTAACAATGCTGGTAAACTCTACATGTGGGACTGACCCGCGGGTCGGATGTAAAAGATGAGGGGTGGGGTCTGAATTGCGACGAATGACAGCTTTATGGATTTTGGCATCATTTATAATTTTTTGCCTGCCGCTCCCTGCTTTTGCTGCTGATGGAGCGGCATCGGAGGGACTTACCCTGCAGGAAGCTGTAGATAGGGCACTGGAGCTCAGCAGGACGCTTAAAATAGCCGAAAAGGAGAAAAAGATAGCCGGAGAGCAGAGGGAGAAGGCACAGGAAGCCGTGACTTACACTCCTATTGGCTTTGTCAATGAACAGATCCAGGCGGCATATGCAGCCCTGCTTCAGGCTGAGTTGAATTACCAAATAAAAATCAAAACTTTAAAAAGCGTTGAGGACAGCATAAAGCAGGAGGTTGTGGAAAAGTACTGCGCCGTTTTGAGTGCCAAAGAGGCTTTAAAGAATGTTGAAAAGTCCCTTAAAAAGGCAAAATGGGATCGATATGCTTCAATGATGCAGCTTCAGGTGGGCAGCCTTGCTCCAATTAATGAAACCTCCATTGATTATGCTTATAAAAAGGCGGAAAGCGACTTGGAGCAGGCAAAGGAGAAACTCAACAAAGCATATGTGGACCTAAACAGCCTTATTGGCCTTTCTCCCAAAAGCAGGCCCGAGCTGGTAAGCAATGTCAGATACGAGCCTTTAGGGGAAGTGAGCATTGACGCTGAGGTAAGTAGGGCTATAAGCAATAGTGTTAATGTTTGGGCAGCCCTTCAGGCTGTCATTATAGAGCGGCAAGATTTGAGGATGACCCTTAAACCCTATGAGATTGAAAAGATAGAGGTTGAAATTGCAGAGCTTACTGCGGCTGAGGCCGAAAAGGAATTGGGGAAACAGCTGGTCCTCCTCTACCACGATATTAAAACCATTGAGGAAGGTATGACGGCTGCGGAAAAAGCAGTAGCGGTTGCAGAGGATGCCCTTCGAGCTGCAAAGCTAAGATATGAAGTGGGAGCTGCCGTAGAAGGGGACGTGCTTAAGGCTGAAGCGGACCTTGAGGCCGCAAAGAGCACCCTTGCTTCCCTCAAGTACGCCCACGCCACAGCGGTCTCGGCTTACCGAAACCTCACGGGCAGGGATGTTCTCCCTGATCTCACCCAGGATAACTGAAAAGATGTAATTTAAGTAAAAAGCCCCGGCGCAAAGGCCGGGGTTTTTTACTTTTAAAAAACAATGCTACTGGAAGTAAGAACGCATTATAATAACAGCGAAGGAGAAGAGAGGCATAAATAGTTTTAAAATGTTCCCTATGGGGTAAAAATAAACCATTATAGGGTTGCATTTAAATCAAAAATGTTGGGATAATAAACCTGAAAGGTCAAATAAAGTCAAACTAGAATAAAAATTATTGTTGAGGGGAGGAAATATGTCAACTCTTTCGGATAAAATTGAAAATTATATCAAGGAGCTTTTGTACAAGAGCAGCGGCAGGCAGGTTCGAATTAAACGGAGCCAACTTGCGGAAAAGTTTATGTGCGTACCCTCCCAAATCAATTATGTGCTCAGCACGAGATTCACCATTGAACATGGTTATCTTGTGGAAAGCCGCAGGGGCGGTGGAGGTTATCTGGAGATTACTAAGATACCCCTTTCCTCGGATAAGGAGCTGATACATCTTATACAGAAAACCCCGCAGGGGGTTTCTCAAAAGATGGCGGAAGGTATTTTTAAACGCCTTCACGAGGAAGGGGTTTTGACCAAGAGGGAGGTTATGCTTCTTAACTCTGTAATTCAGAGGGACACCATAGCCCTGGAACTGCCCGAAAGGGACAGGGTAAGGGCAAATATTTTAAAGGCAGTGCTGCGTACAATAGTTAAAGGGGAATCTGCCCATTAGGGGGTGTTGTGGTGCTTTGTGATGAATGCGGCAAAAGGCCGGCCAGAGTTCACATAACAAAAATAGTTAACGATAAAAGGACCAAGCTGGATTTGTGTGAGGAATGTGCCCAAAAGCACAAGACCCAGCATTTCGGTTTCAGTTTTGAGCCCACTTTTTCCATTCACAGTTTTCTTGCGGGGCTCCTGGAAGATGAGTTTGGGACCGGGGTAACGGTGCCCATGGCTGAAACCGGTCTTGTATGTGATATGTGCGGCATGTCTTTTGCAGAATTCAGCAGAAACGGCAGGATGGGTTGCGGCCAATGCTACGAAACCTTCAGGGAAAAACTGAAGCCCCTTCTTAAAAGAATTCACGGCCATTACGCCCATACCGGAAAAATACCCAAACAACTGGGAGAAAATATCCGTTACAAAAGAGAGCTTGAGAGCCTTAGAAGGGAGCTTGAAACCCTTGTGGCTGAAGAAAGGTTTGAAGAAGCTGCTGTGGTAAGGGACAGAATCCGTGAGCTGGAAAGAAGAGTGCAGGGATAGAAAAGGGGGCATAGGAAGTGGACTTTGTCAAGCAAATTAGAAGTTCCTTAAGCAGATGGATGGAGGGTTCTGGCCCCTATTTTGACGTGGTGATTTCAAGCCGGGTAAGGCTTGCCCGCAATCTCGCTGATTATCCCTTTCCTTCCAGAATTTCCAGTGAAACCATGGAAGAGATAGTGGATAAGGTGGAGGCTGCCGTAAAGGGCGCTTCCGTTGACCCGAGGGTGGGAGCTCTGGAGGTAATAAGGCTTAACAGGCTTTCCCCCGTTGAGCGCCAGGTTATGGTGGAAAAGCATCTTATCAGCCCGCAGTTTGCCGGTGCCGGCGGTGTAGGCAGGGCTGTGGCTTTGGGAAATGAGGAAGTTGTGTCGGTAATGATCAATGAAGAGGATCACTTGAGAATTCAAGTTTTTCTTCCGGGAATGCAGCTCCACGAAGCATGGAACATTGCCGATGCCGTGGATGATTTTTTTGAGCAGAAGCTGGTGTATGCCTTTGACGAAGTGCTGGGGTACCTTACCTGCTGTCCCACCAATGTTGGAACGGGTTTAAGGGCTTCGGTGATGCTGCATCTTCCGGGGCTGGCCCTTACCGGTCAGACCGAAGAGGTTCTGGGGGTTTTGTCAAGGGTCGGCCTTGCGGTAAGGGGGCTTTTTGGTGAAGGGACCCAGTCTCTGGGTAACATATTCCAGGTTTCCAATCAAATTACCCTGGGTCGGACAGAGAAAGAAATTATAAGCAACCTTTCCAGCGTTACCAAGAAGCTCATTGAGCAGGAGAGGTCGGCTAGGGAAGCCCTCATCCAGGGGGAAGGGAAATTGAAGCTGGAGGACAGGGTCTTTAGGTCATACGGTATTCTCAGCAATGCCCGTACAATGAGCTCAAAGGAAGCCCTTTCCCTTCTGTCGGACCTTAAGCTGGGAATCGATTTGAAAATTATAAAAGACATAGAACCAAGGATATTCAATGAACTCATTGTTTTGATTCAGCCCGGATTTATCCAGCACATTATAGGTAGGGAACTGGAAGCGGAAGAAAGGGACAGGATCAGGGCTGACATTATAAGAGAAGTAATGGCAAGAAAGGAACAGTAACCTGTAAAAAGATGATGGCCAAAAAAATTACGAAAAATTTTGGAGGTGAATGAATATAATGAGAAGGTTTACCGAAAGAGCCCAAAGGGTTCTGGTTCTGGCAAAGGAAGAAGCTAAAAAGCTCGGCCACAGTGCCGTTGGTACCGAACATCTTCTTCTGGGATTAATAGCTGAGGGGCAGGGCGTTGCAGCCAGGGCCCTGGAAAGTTTAGGAATCAGCGGAGATAAGGTTCGTGAAGAAGTGGTTAAATTGGTGGGAAGCGGTGCTTCCCGTGAAATGGAAGGCGGCGGGGACATTACCCTTACTCCCCGGGCAAAAACCGTTCTTGAGCTGGCAGGAGATGAAGCAAGGAGACTAGGTGTTAACTATGTTGGAACAGAACATATTCTTCTGGGATTGATCCGTGAAGGGGAAGGAGTAGCGGCAAGGGTGCTGAACAACCTGGGGGCAACCCATGAAAAGGTGCGCCAGCAGGTGCTTTCGCTGCTGGGCGGCGGTTCAATGCCCGGAGGTTTTTCCCTGCTGTTTGGTTTCCCTCCAGGGGGATTCAGCCAGTTTGAGCCGGCAATGAGCCCGCAGAAAAAGTCCCCTGGCAAGAGCAGCACTCCCACTCTGGATGAATTCGGAGTGGATCTTACACAGCAGGCCGCGGACGACAAGCTGGATCCGGTAATAGGAAGGGAAAAGGAAATTGACCGGATTAACCAGGTTTTAAGCCGCAGAACCAAAAACAATCCCGTGATCATAGGAGAGCCCGGGGTTGGTAAAACAGCCATCGTGGAGGGGCTTGCCCAGAGGATTAATGAGGGTAAGGTTCCCGAGATCCTTCAAGACAAGCGTGTGGTTAAGCTTGATATGGCGGGTGTGGTGGCCGGCACCAAGTACCGCGGCGAATTTGAGGAACGCTTCCGGAAAATAGTTAATGAGGTAAAGGAAGCTGGAAATGTCATACTGTTTATTGATGAGCTGCACACCGTTATTGGAGCAGGAGCTGCAGAAGGAGCCATCGATGCCGCCAACATTTTGAAGCCTGCTCTGGCACGGGGAGAGCTGCAGTGTGTAGGGGCAACCACTTTGGACGAGTACAGAAAGTACATTGAAAAGGATGCAGCTTTGGAGCGCAGGTTCCAACCCATCATGGTCAATGAGCCCACTGTGGAAGAAACGGTACATATACTCAGGGGGCTCAGGGATAGATATGAAGCTCACCATAAAGTGACCATAACCGACGAAGCCATAGATGCTGCAGCGCGGCTGTCCGATCGTTTCATTGCGGACAGGTTCCTGCCGGATAAGGCCATAGACTTAATTGACGAGGCTGCTTCTAGGGTAAGGCTTGATGCCAATATGGCACCGCCGGACATTAAGGAGCTGGAAAACAGGCTGGAAGAAATTCAGAAGGAAAAGGAAGCGGCGGTTAACGAACAGAACTTTGAGGCAGCTGCTAAACTGAGAGATGAAGAAAGGACTATCAAAGAAAAGCTGAAAAGCATGAAAGAAAAATGGAGCAGTGAAAAGGAAACCGTTAAAGCTGTGGTTACCGAAGAGGACATTGCTAAAGTTGTTTCCAACTGGACCGGTATTCCTGTAAGCAGGCTGGCGGAAGAAGAAGCGGAGCGGCTGCTTAGGCTGGAAGAGATACTGCATAAGAGAGTCATCGGTCAGGATGAAGCCGTGCGTGCAGTTTCCAGGGCCATCCGCAGGGCAAGGGCCGGTCTGAAGGACCCCAAGAGACCCATAGGTTCCTTCATCTTCCTTGGTCCCACTGGAGTGGGTAAAACTGAGCTGGCAAGGGCACTGGCGGAAGCACTCTTCGGGGATGAGGATGCAATGATCCGTCTGGATATGTCCGAGTATATGGAAAGACACACGGTTTCCAAATTGATTGGCGCCCCTCCGGGATACGTGGGATACGAAGAAGCAGGTCAGCTTACGGAAAAGGTAAGGAGACGTCCATACAGCGTGGTGCTCTTTGATGAAGTTGAGAAAGCGCACCCTGAAGTGTTCAACGTTCTTCTCCAGGTCCTTGAGGACGGAAGGCTTACCGATGCCCAGGGAAGAACCGTGGACTTCAGAAACACTGTGGTGATCATGACTTCCAACGTGGGAGCTACCACCACCAGATTTGGAAAGCTGGGCTTTACCGCTGCCGAGAGTGAGGACAAATATAGGGAAATGAAGGACTCCGTTATGAGGGAGCTCAGGCGTACCTTCAGACCTGAATTTCTCAACAGAATTGATGAAATAATCGTCTTCCATCCCCTGGGTAGAGACCACATTAAGAAGATAGTGGATCTCATGATCAATGAAGTCAATAGCCGCTTAAAGGATAACGAAATGGAAGTTGTGCTCACCGAAGAAGCCAAGGAAGTTCTTGTAAACGAAGGCTTTAACGAAGAATACGGAGCTCGCCCATTACGCCGTGCAATACAGCGCTTAATCGAGGATGAGATTTCCGAAGGGCTGCTGGAGGAAAGGTTTAAGCCGGGAGACAAAATTCAGGCCTATGCTGAAGACGGTAAAATAATGATGAAAAAGCTTGAGGGCGCGGCAGTGGGCGGAAGTTCAGAAAGTAATCCGGAAGATGAAGCCGGGGAACAGAACTAAAAAGTAAAAAAAATCGACATAAATTGAGAAAATTGACCCGGAATTGAACACCGGGTCAATTTTTTTGGGTAAAATTAAAATAAAGCTGTAAATATGACAAATTTAAAAGGGGTGGGCTGTCTTGACCAGGGATCGCTGGATTTATGCCTGCAGTGAGTGCGGTTATGAAACCTCCAAATGGATGGGAAGGTGCCCTGAATGCGGAGGCTGGAACAGTTTTCAAGAGATCAAACATCTTTCAGCGCGAACGGATGTTAAGCAGAGAGGGGCTTTACATCTCCCTGATAGTTCGCAATCAAAGCCCACCCCCTTGAGCAATATAGATGTTGCCGCTGAAGAGAGGCTGTCAAGTGGCAGTGGTGAGCTGGACAGGGTGCTGGGGGGAGGGATCGTTAAAGGCTCCCTTATCCTCATAGGGGGCAGCCCCGGCATAGGCAAATCCACCCTTCTTCTTCAGGTATCCGAACGGATGAGCAGAAGGTATGGGGAGGTTCTCTATGTTTCGGGGGAAGAATCCCTGTCCCAGGTTAAAATCCGTGCCAAAAGAATCGGGGCATCCTCTCCGGCCCTTCTGCTCACAGTGGAGAGAGAAATTAACCGCATCTGCCAACAGGTAGAGGAGCTTTCCCCGGCGCTGGTTGTTGTTGACTCCATACAGGCCGTTTACGATTCCGGTATTGAAGGCTATCCCGGCAGTTTGTCCCAGATAAGGCAGTGCTGCAGCGTTCTTATGCAGTGGGTGAAAAAACTAAACGTACCAGTTTTTTTAGTCGGCCACGTAACCAAGGGAGGAGCCATTGCCGGTCCCAAGATGCTGGAGCACATGGTGGACGTGGTGCTGTATTTTGAAGGGGATGCCTTTCAAATGTACAGAATTATCCGTGCGGAAAAAAACAGGTTTGGCCCCACCGATGAGATAGGCGCCTTTGAAATGCGGGATGTGGGGCTTGTGGACGTTCCTGAACCGTCCAAAATATTTCTGGCGGAGCGGCCCCAGAGGGCCGTTGGCTCCCAGGTGGTGGCTACCCTGAGGGGATCAAGGCCTATCTTTATGGAAATCCAGTCCCTGGTTACCGAAAGCCCCTTTGGCAGCCCCCGGAGGCTAGCCAGCGGGATAGATCTCAGCCGCCTGCTGCTGATGCTTGCCATACTGGAGAAAAAGGCGGGCCTGTACTTCAGCAGGGATGACGTTTACGTGAACATTGCCGGCGGCTTAAGGGTGGATGAGCCCGCTGTGGAGCTGGGTCTGTGCATAAGCCTTGCGTCCAGCTTTAAGAATAAAGAAGTATGTTCCCGCACCTTTACATTTGGGGAAGTGGGTCTGGCGGGGGAAGTAAGGGGGGTATCCCAGCCGGAGATAAGGATCAGGGAAGGGAAGAAACTGGGCTTTAAGCGCTGCATCCTGCCCGCCAAAACGGCAAAGCAGCTGGGGGAAGTGCCGGGGATGGAATTAATAGGTGTTGAGACAGTGAGTGAAGCACTGGAATGTGCATTGGAGGTGTGAGCAGTGGAAGATAAGGAAATTTTGATTGAATCTTTAAAAGCCGTTGCTCCTGGAACAAAACTGCGCACCGGTTTGGACAACATTTTGAGGTCCAAAAGGGGTGCTTTGATTGTAATTGGGGACAGCGAGGAAATTATGGATATCGTTGAAGGGGGCTTTACTATAAACTGCGATTTAACTTCATCGGCTCTGTATGAGCTGGCGAAGATGGACGGAGCCATTATTATCAACAGCGATATGACGAAGATAATAAGGGCCAATGCCCATCTCCATCCCCAGGTTTCCATTCCTTCCAGAGAAACGGGCATCCGCCACAGGATTGCCCAGCGGGTTGCCCGGCAGACGGGGGCTTTAGTCATTGCCATTTCGGAAGCAAGGAGTATTATCACCCTGTACAGGGGGCGCATGAAGTACGTTTTAAGTGATATTAGCTTTTTACTAACCAAAGCAAATCAGGCGGTGCAGACCCTGGAAAAATATACGGTAAGGATGGAAGAAGCCCTTGAGCATTTAAGTGCCCTGGAGTTTAAGAACATGGTAACGGTGGAAGATGTGGCAAGGGTTTTGCAGAAAGCAGCCCTTATATTGAAAATTGTTGAAGAACTGGAAATTTTCATTGTTCAGCTGGGCACTGAAGGTAGAATGGTGGACATGCAGCTGGAGGAGCTTTACTGGGGCCTTAAGGACGAAATTATTTTAGTTTTGAAGGATTACTACCGCTATGATGAAGGACAACCCTTCCAGGGATGGGAGGAAGCCCTGCAGTATATCCTAAATAATTCCCGGGAGGAACTCATAGATATACTGGAAGTGTCAAAGATTTTGGGTTACGGAAGCAATGTGGCAGGTTTGCACAAAGCCGTGGTTCCCAAAGGATACAGGCTTTTAAACAAGGTTGTACGCATTCCCTCCCATGTTGCTGACAATCTGGCGGAAGCTTTCGGTACCCTCCCCAATTTAATGAATGCCAAAATATCAGAGCTCATTGAAGTGGATGGAATAGGGGAAGTGAGGGCCCGGGCCATAAAAGAAGGCTTGGGAAATCTACGAAAAACCATTCTTTCAAATGAATAAAAAAGTATTTTTACATCATTGACATTATCCTTTTTGACTGATATAATATTATTTTTTTGACATATGCCCAATTTTCTGATATAATACTGTGTAAAGATGTGCTAATTTTTGGGGAGGGATGCAGCAAGATGTTTAAGATAGGGGATAAGGTTGTTTATCCTATGCATGGTGCAGGGGTAATTGAAGCCATAGAGGAAAAGGAAATATTAGGCAAAAAAAGGAAGTACTACATTATGAAGATGCCCATAGGCAATATGAAGGTTATGATACCCGTAGAGAGCGTTGAAGAAGTGGGGCTGCGGCAGGTTATTGATAAAAGTGAAATTGATAAGGTCATTGAGGTTTTAAAAGACAAGAGCAATGCTGCGGAAGATTTGGATAATTCATCTAACTGGAACCGCCGCTATAAACTGAATCTTGAGAAAATTAAAAATGGGGATATTTTTGAGGTGGCGGAGGTGGTAAGAAATCTTATCTGCCGGGACAAAGTAAAGGGGCTGTCCACAGGGGAAAGAAAAATGCTAGAAAACGCCCGACGTATTTTAATAAGCGAAATTGTCCTTGCTCAGGACGCAGAAGAAGAAAAAGTTGAGTTGATGATCGACAAAATGTTTGCTTAAATAATTACTAAGCCCCAAAAAGCCTCCCCCTGGCTTCTTAAATGTAATAATTTCCAGGAGGCTGTATAATTGTTCCGTAGTATTGTTAGACTAGTTAAAGGGAGGTGAGAAGATAAGTGCTCTACAGGGTGTCAAGGTTTCTCATAACGATCCTTTTTGCCGTGGGAGGTTTCACTTTAGCCAGGACTCTTACCTATGAACAGGTGACCTGGCCCATTGAAATTCTGTGGTCTGTGCTGGGGTTAAGCGCCATCGTTGGGGCCGTAATTGGTTTTATTGTTGCACCGTGGATTTATCGGCAGATTGTTCAATTTACAAATTTTATAGAAACGTCCCTTTATAAAATTCCTACCCAGGAAATTATAAGCGGTGCCGTCGGTGCCATTGTCGGACTTATAATTGCCACTTTATTGGGCTTTTCATTCTCAAGGGTACCCATTGTGGGGCCGTTTTTTCCTTTATTCTTCAGCGTGATTTTGGGATATCTGGGATGGAGCCTGGGGGTAAAAAAGAAAGAGGAGCTTATTTCCATATTTTCCGTACTGCCCCGGCTGCTGAAGGATAAAGAGAAGGGGCAGGGTTCCGGAGCCCCGAAGGAAAAGGAAATTTACAAAATTCTGGACACCAGCGTCATCATTGACGGCCGTATTGCTGACATCTGCAAGACGGGCTTTATCGATGGGACCCTGGTAATCCCCAATTTTATTTTAGAAGAACTGAGGCATATAGCGGATTCTTCGGATCTTCTCAAACGAAACCGGGGCAGAAGGGGCTTAGATATACTGAATAAAATAAGAAAAGAGCTTGACATTAAGGTTTTAATTTACGAGGATGACCCCAACGATATGGAGGAAGTGGACAGCCGGCTGGTGAGGGTGGCAAAGGAGCTGAAGGGCGAAATTATCACCAATGATTTCAATTTGAACAAAGTGGCCCAGCTTCAGGGGGTTAAGGTTCTAAACATCAATGACCTTGCCAATGCCGTTAAGCCCGTGGTGCTGCCCGGTGAAGAGATGACCGTACAGATCATTAAGGAAGGGAAGGAACCGGGCCAGGGCGTGGGCTATTTGGATGACGGTACCATGATTGTAATTGAAAACGGTAAGAAGCTTATAGGTGAAACGGTACGGGTGACGGTTACCAGCGTCCTGCAGACTTCTGCGGGCAGGATGATCTTTGCCAAGCCCAAAGAAATGCCCAAGGAAGGAAAGCAGAAAAGTGTTGAACAGGGTGAATACCAGTGCCTGACGTAGCGGCTGTAATTCCTGCGGGGGGCAGAGGCAGCCGGATGAAAGCTGAGATAAATAAACAGTACATACCCCTAGGGGGCATACCCCTTTTGGCCAGGACACTCATGGTTTTTGAGGGATGCTCCCTAATCAGGGAAATTATCGTGGTTGCTGCTCCCGGGGAAGAGGATTTGTGCAGGGAAAGGGTAATTGAGCCCTTTGGTTTTACAAAAAAGATAAAGATCGCCACGGGGGGCAGAGAGCGACAGGATTCCGTTTTCAACGGACTTATGGAAGTGGATCCTTCCTGTGAATATGTGGCCGTGCACGACGGTGCACGGCCCCTTTTAACTCACGGGATCCTTATGTATGTGCTGGATGCGGCATTTGAGGAGGGAGCCGCTGTGGCAGCGGTTCCCGTAAAGGATACCGTTAAGGTTTCCGATGAAAAAGGCTATGCGGTAGTGACGCCGGACAGAAGCAGGCTTTGGGCGGTGCAGACTCCCCAGGTCTACAAAAGGGAGCTTATTTTAGAGGCCTATGAGAACGCACGAAGGCAGAACTTCAAGGGGAGCGATGATGCCGTTCTCGTGGAAAGATTGGGGCATCCCGTGAAGCTGGTTATGGGGAGCTATGAAAATCTTAAAATAACCACGCCCGAAGATCTGGAAGTTGCAGAGGCGATTCTCAGGAGGAGGGGAGAGCTTCGGTGAGGGTGGGTATGGGCTACGACATACACCGGCTTGTGCCCGGAAGGGATTTAGTGCTGGGGGGAATAAAAATTCCCTACCACCTGGGGCTTCTCGGACATTCCGATGCCGACGTTCTGGTTCACGCCATCTGCGATGCCCTTCTGGGAGCGGCGGGCGAGGGGGATATCGGCCGGCACTTTCCCCCCGGATATGCCCGCTATCTTAATATCTCCAGCATGGAGCTTTTAAAAAAGGTTAGGGAAATGATTTCCCCCTCTTTTTCCATTATTAATGTGGATGCGGTGATAATTGCCGAAGAACCCAAACTAGCACCCTATATACCGATGATGAGGGAGAACCTGAAAGAGTGCCTGGGGCTGAAAAGCCTTCGGGACATCAGCATTAAGGCTACCACCAACGAAGGGGTTGGGGAGATCGGCCGGGGGCAGGCTGTGGCGGCCTTTGCCGTGGCGTGCCTTGAGGAAAGGTAATTTTATCTTGCTTAAAGGAAGGGCAGCTGTTAAACTACCTATGGTTAGTTATTATTAGGGTATTTTATGTCGGGGGTGTTCTTGGATGAAAGATATTAGGGTTAGGTTTGCTCCGAGCCCAACAGGGCCTCTACATATTGGGGGAGCGCGTTCAGCTCTTTTTAATTTTCTCCTTGCCCGGAAATATGGGGGCAGCGTTATTTTAAGAATTGAGGATACGGATCTTGAGCGATCCAGCAGGGAATCCGAAAAGGATATCATGGATTCCCTGAGATGGCTGGGTCTGTCATGGGATGAAGGGCCGGACATCGGCGGTCCCTACGGTCCGTACCGCCAGATGGAAAGGCTTGATATATATAAAAAGTATGTGGAAAAGCTTTTTGAAAAGGGTTATGCCTATCACTGCTACTGCACGGAAGAAGAGCTGGAGCAGCAGCGTCAGGAGCTTTTGGCAAAGGGGGAAATGCCCCGTTATACTGGTGTGTGCTATGGTTTAAGCGAGGAGGAGCGGAGAAAGAGGGAGGAAGAAGGGAGAAAGCCCGTTGTCAGATTCAGGGTTCCCCAGGACAGAATCATTGAGATCAACGATCTGGTCAGAGGAAAGGTGAGCTTCGAAAGCAGCGGCATCGGTGATTTTATCATTGTTAAATCCGATGGGGTGCCCACATACAATTTTGCCGTGGTTGTGGACGACCATGAAATGGGAATTACCCACGTAATCCGTGCTGAAGAGCATCTTTCCAATACACCCAGGCAGGTTCTTTTATATGAAGCCCTGGGGCTTACCCCTCCTGAGTTTGCCCACATTTCCCTGATACTGGGAAAAGACCGCTCTAAGATGAGCAAGAGACACGGAGCCACTTCCATAAACCAGTACCGCAGGGAAGGCTATCTTCCCGAGGCCATGGTTAATTTCTTGGCCCTTTTGGGTTGGTCCCCCGAAGGGGAGGAAGAGGTCTTTTCCGTGGACCAGCTAATAGAACGGTTCAGCATGGACAGGGTTGCCAAAAGCCCTGCGGTGTTTGATCTGGAGAAACTGCGCTGGCTCAACGGGGTTTACATACGAAACAGCGATTTGGAAAGAATAGCTGGGCTGGCCCTTCCCTATCTTCAGGAAGCGGGTTATGCGTCGGAAAATCCGGGGCCCGAAGAGTGGGAAAGGATTAAAAATGTTGTGGAGGCTGTAAGGGAATATCTGGGAGCCCTCAGTGAAATAACTGAACATGTAAGGATCTTTTTTGAAACCCAATTTGACTTTGAGGATGAGAAGGCGGCGGCCGTGCTGCGGGAAGAGCAGGTTCCAGCGGTTATGGAAGCCCTTAAAAGCAAACTAGCCGGTGTGGATTCCCTGGATAAAGAGGGAGCCAAAAAGCTTCTTAAAGAAGTATCCAAGGAAGTAAAGCTTAAAGGGAGAAAGGTATTCATGCCCATAAGGGTGGCCCTTACGGGAATGACCCATGGGCCTGAACTCCACGATATAATTCCCCTTTTGGGTGCTGAGGAAGTGATCCGCAGGGTGGAGGCCAGCATGGCCAAAGTCCGGGAGTAAACATCCTTGACGGCTGCTGATGTTTAAGGTTATAATTTTTATAAAATTTGAAACTTAATTTAATAAATGCAAACGCTGTGAAAGGGAAGAGTAGGCGGTTTTAAGCGGTCAAAAGAGAGGAACGTCAGAGGCTGAAAGCGTTCCGGCCGGCGGGCCGTCGAAGTGCGCCCTGGAGCGGTGGGGCCCAACGCCTAAATATTTGGTTATTTAGGTAAGTAGGCTTCAACGGCAGGGGGGTTTTTAAAGTTTTTCAAAGCCGTTATTTCCCCAAGAGATGAATGAAGCCTTTTAAGGTTTTGGGCTTCGTTCAAGCAGAGTGGAACCGCGAACCTTTCGCCTCTGTGGGCGAAAGGTTTTTTAATTATGTAACATTTTAAATTTCAGACGTATTATGTTAGGGAAAAAATAAGGTGGGGGGATGTATTGTGTTAGGGCAGCTTAAGAGGGACATTGAGGTTATTTTTGAACGGGATCCTGCGGCAAGGAGCGTAATTGAAGTGGTTTTAACCTATCCGGGATTACATGCCCTTATTCTTCACCGCATAGCTCACAGCCTTCACAACAGGGGATTTAAACTTATTGCCAGAATTATTTCCCAGTTAAGCCGTTTCCTTACGGGGATTGAAATTCATCCCGGGGCAAAGATCGGACAGGGTTTCTTTATCGATCACGGAATGGGTGTGGTAATCGGAGAGACCTGTGAAATAGGGGACAATGTTACCCTGTATCAGGGGGTAACCCTTGGGGGAACGGGTAAGGAAAAGGGTAAGCGCCATCCCACCATCGGCAATAACGTTGTCGTCAGTGCCGGGGCAAAGGTGCTGGGTTCCATTACCATTGGCAACAACGTAAAGATCGGTGCGGGTTCCGTGGTTTTGAAGGACGTTCCGGACAACTGCACTGTGGTGGGAGTACCCGGCAGGGTTGTTAAACGGGACGGCAGAAGGGTTGGAGATCCTGCCCTGGAAAGCCAGATTGATCTGAATCACAACCGCCTGCCTGACCCTGTGGCGGAGATGATTATGTGCCTGCAGAGAAAAATTGAGCGTCTGGAGGACCGCATAAGTGAAATGGAGGTAGCACTGGATGAAAATAAGAGTGTACAACACGTTAAGTAAGAAAAAGGAAGATTTTATTCCCCGCAGAAATAATGAGGTTTCCATGTACGTCTGCGGCCCCACCACCTACAACTATATACACCTGGGGAATGCCCGGCCTCTGGTTTTTTTCGATACCGTGAGGCGTTATCTGGAATACTGCGGTTATAAGGTAACCTATGTGCAGAATTTTACGGATATTGACGATAAAATTATAAATAGGGCCCGTGAGGAAAATATGGATCCCCTGGAGCTGGCAGAGAAATACATCGGGGAGTATTATGAGGACGCCCGCAGGCTAAACGTCAGGGATGCCGATGTCAGTCCCCGGGTTACCGAGCATATGGACGAAATAATAGAGATGATTAAGGTTTTGGTGTACAAAGGCCATGCCTATGAGGTCCAGGGGGATGTGTATTTTGACGTTTTAAGTTTTAAGGATTACGGTAAGCTTTCGGGGCGCTCCCTTGATGAGATGAAGGCCGGGGCGAGGGTTGAAGTGGATGAGAAAAAGCGCCATCCCCTGGATTTTGCCCTCTGGAAAGCCGCCAAAGAAGGGGAGCCCAGCTGGGACAGCCCCTGGGGTAAAGGGCGTCCGGGATGGCACATTGAATGTTCTGCCATGTCCCTGAAGTACCTGGACATGGGTTTTGATATTCACGGAGGGGGAGCGGATCTTATCTTCCCTCACCATGAGAACGAAATTGCTCAGGCTGAAGCTTATGCTTCAGAGGAGCCCTTTGTTAGATACTGGCTGCACAACGGATTTATAACGGTAAATGAAGAAAAAATGTCCAAGTCCCTGGGCAACTTTTTCCTGGTAAGGGACATTTTGAAGAAGTTCCCGGGAGATGTGGTGAGGTTTTTCCTGCTGTCAACCCATTATCGAAGCCCCTTGGATTTTGATGATGAAAAACTTAAGGCCAATGCCAGGGCCTTGGAGAGAATAAAGGCCTGCGCCGCTTCCCTTGAAGAAGTACTGGTTCAGGAAGAAAAGGGCACAGAGGACGGCGAAGGAGAGCCAAAGGATACGGAGTATCTGGCTCAATTTGCGGAAGCTTTGAAAATTGCCCGGGAAAAATTCGAAGGGGCTATGAATGATGATTTCAACACAGCCCTGGCCATTGCCGCGTTATTTGACTTCTGCAGGGAAGCCAATACCTTTGTAAGAAACGTTAACAGCGGAGCAACGGGGCCCGGAAAAAGGGACATGGAACTGGCCGGCCAGGGAAAAAGGCTACTTGAGGAGCTCTTTGAAGGAGTACTGGGGATACCCCTGGAAGCCGCAGGGGCTCCACAGGGCAAAGGAAGCGACGTTTATTTCAAGCTCTCATCTGGGCTTGTGGAGCTTCTCCTTAAGGTAAGGGAGGAGGCAAGGAAAAAGAAAGACTGGCCAACTGCCGATTTTATAAGGGATGAGCTGGGCAGATTGGGCGTTGAGGTTAAAGATACCCCTAAGGGTCCCAAGTGGAATTTTGATTTTTCTAAGGAAGGACAGCACTAAGTTTATGCTGTCCCAAATTTTTATCTAAATCCGGCTCACCGGGAAGGGATGATATCCTTGAAAGTGGAGCTTATAAGCTATACGCCAAATCCTGAAAAGGTGGTGGCAGCTGCCGCCAGGCTCTGCTACTCTGAAGACAGTGCCGTGGATATAATGACAGGGCTTCCCCAAGAGAAAATAGAATCCCTGTTAAAGAAACTTTTGAAAATGGGGCATTTAAGCCCCTTTGAGCACGTCAGCTTCACCTTTGCCGTGGAAGG
>JAAYIF010000009.1 GCA_012523575.1 Clostridia bacterium | reverse complement strand
TTTCCGCCATGGAAAACTCCATGCTGGCGGCGGCAATGTCCACATCCTCAATCTTTGATAAAATCTTTGTCATGCTTATGTTAAACAGGGAACCCCTATCAATGGATAAGGAAAGCCTGTTGCTTTTTGCGCCCAATACAGCCCTTGAAGAAAGTATCTCTTCTGAAGTCTTGTCCAACTTTTCCAATGCACTTCCAGAAAGTTCCTCGGCATTGTTATCCTTAAGGGCTTTTAAAACCCTTTCCAGAGAAAGAAAAACTCCGCTCTTTAGAAAAACCTGATCTCCCGGAAGGTTAACGGACATGGTCACCCCCTGGGTAACCTCCCATTCCAGATAACCTGAATCCCCTCTGTAGGCAACTTCGCTTACTAAAACATTGGACCCTTCAATTTGTATGCTGAACGTGTAACCAGCCACATCAGAAGCATCCTTATCAATTGATAGCTGATTACCTGCTCCATCAACAAAGGTCAGGGCTTCGCCGGTAAGGTTGTTGTAATCTACGGAAGCAATGGTGCTGCCCTGGGAATCCTTTAAAACTGCCTTCCCACCGCTTTCAAAAGTTAAAATATATGTTCCGTCAGCAAAGCTGCCGCTAATAGATGCATCGGTAAGAGATCCTAATCGCACAAAAGGGGCCTCTGTGGTTTTGTGCCCGGCAAATATGTATCTTCCCTCATAACTGCTGTTGGCTATCTCAATAACCTCATTTATCAGTTCGTTCACTTCCGCCGCTATGGCTTGCCGATCACTTTCTGAAAGGGTTCCGCTGGCTCCGTATATGGTAAGCTCCCTCATCCTGTTTAAAATGTCGCTTAAGTTTCCCAAAGCCGTTTCAGACATATCCACAAATCCCTGACCATCTTCCATGTTTTGCTGGTATTTTTCCTGATTCTTTATCATGCCACGTAGGCGCATTATTCGGGCCACGTAAACGGGATTGTCCGAAGGCCTGTTTACGGTTTTGCCTGATGAAAGCTGCTCCATATACTTGTTAAGCCTTTTTAGATTGCGGTTTAAATTCCTAAGCACCGTCGTGTTAAGCATGTTGTTGGTTACCCGCATTATTCTCCCTCCCTACTTTAGACGGCGGTCCTGTTGATAAGGGTATCGAGGATTTCATCCATTGTAGTCATAAACCTTGCGGCAGCCTGATACGCCCTCTGGTACTGAAGCATATGGGCTACTTCTTCATCAATGGATACCCCCGAAACGTTTTCTTTCAGATTGTCGAGCTGGTCCACGAGAGCTTCCTGGTTTTCCACCATGCGCTGGCTTTCGTTTGTGGCAACACCTAAACTGGAAATAAGGTTGTTGTAAAAATCCTCAAAGGAAGTGTTGCCCGTTTCTCCTTCATTGGGTAAACGAAGTTCCCCTTTATCTACATCGTAAAAAAGCCTTGCGCTTTGAAGCCTTGCAATTATTAATGCGTTTGAGCCATCACCGGGTATGGATTCTTTATTTAGTGCAGCGGCAATTTTTGAAACGTCATTTTCTATGTCACTTGAAATTGTAATGTCAGCAGCTCCAGTTCCGGTAAAAAACTCTCCACCTTCTTTACCATTTAGGTCATAACCTTTTTGATGGTACTCATTTATAATGTTTTTAAGTCCTAAAGCAAAGGAATCAATGTTTTTCATGTATCCATCCAAAATCACGTCTCTCGCGTCAAAAAGTCCTTTCAGTTCGCCATCATTTATTACAAGCACATCATTAGCTGCTGGGAGGTTTAATAACGGTTCATTAGAGGTGTAGGATTCCCAACATATTACCATTTTTCCGGAGGTGTCGTCGATTTTCGTTTTAAGGATATTGGTATGCCCTTCTTTACCATCCACAAGCCTTGCCGAATAAGATCCGTCCTCGTCATTGTACAAGTAAATGTCCATTGTACCGTCGTCATAAATTTTGTACTTAAAATCAATGAGCTCAGCCAGCTCATCCACCAGTATATCTCTATGGTCATAAAGATCATTGGGTTCAAACCCCGCACCCTTTGCCACTTTTATTTGCCTGTTCAGCTGGGCAATTTGGGTCGCCAGGGAATTAATGTTCCCAACGTTTATCTCTATCATATTGTCTATATCTTCTGAAAGATCATTTAACTGCTGATATGTATGACGTATGGCGTCTGCAAGGGCAGCAGCCGTTTCCTTGACGGTGGTCCTGACCGCCGAACTTTCGGGATGCTTGCTAAGCTCCTGCCAGCTATTCCAAAAATCGTTAATAAGGGAGCTAAGTCCCGTGTCCGTAGGTTCCAAAAATATAACTTCAATCTGCTCCAAAATGTCCCTTCTTACGGTCCACTGTCCCTGAGTGTGAATCTCCTTTCTCCTCTGGACATCGAGAAATTCATCTCTGAGCCTTTCCACCCTTACCACATCCACACCCGTACCTATTTGCCCCAACATATTGGAACTGCTAATAGAAGGGTATGGCAGGGGCGGGGTGGTTTCCAATACACCTCTCTGGCGGGTAAAACCGGGAGTGTTTGCATTGGCGACGTTGTGAGCCGCTATGTCAAGCATCAGCTTCTGGGCCATAAGGGCTCTAAGAGCAATGTTGAAACCTCCGAAGGTAGAATTCATAAAGAATACACCGCCTTTCTAAACTTCTCTGTTTAAAAGGGTGCTCTCCTGGGAGATAGAACCGTATTCACCGTCTCTTCCGTAAAGAGATCTTTTCTTTAGACCAAAAGCTTCCTGAATCTCCCGAACGTAACTCAAGGACTGCTTCAGAAGCTGCCTGTTCAGGCTGTTCTGCTCCTGTAATCTGGTATAGGCAAGTTTCAAGCTTTGGGTTTTTTTAAACAGCTCATCAATCTCATCAGAAGATTCCGTAAAAGTTTGAGAAAGGGCTCTTTTAAGCTCGCCGAAAGATGCATTTTCGGGAATACCTAGAAAAGAAGCCAGCTTTCCGCATACCTGCGCCCTTTCACCTTCGAGATCCACAAGTTTTTGGGCTTCCTCATTCATTTTTCCGCAGAACTTAGAAAGCAGAGACACATCATTTTTCTTAAGGGCTTCGGTTTCTTCTTCTGAAAGCCTCAATAGCTCATTAACGCACCGCACCTGCTCCGATGTAATTTTTATGAGCTCCTCTATTACATCTTTCATAAGAGGTCCTCCGCCCTGTTTTTTATGAAGTCCGCAAGTTTTTCAGCCAGATGGACTGAATCAATTCTATATTCTCCCGAAGAAATTTTCTCTTTCAGGGCTTCTACTTTTTCCGTTCTTATATCTTCCGTTTCCAACACCTTTTTTACAAGGCTCTGTAT
This sequence comes from Clostridia bacterium, assembly GCA_012523575.1. GTDB lineage: Bacteria > Bacillota > DTU086 > DTU086 > DTU086 > 41-269. The sequence continues at coordinate 150 of JAAYIF010000009.1, read as the reverse complement.
TTGAAGGGCTTCGACAGAAATGGCAGCGGTGTCCTTTGTGCCTTCAGAAGTTCTGTCCGCTGAGCTTCTTCCCTGGACGTGATTCTGCTTATAAATTCCTGCAACCTGACGCCCGTTTATACCGCTTATTTTCAACGTAATCCCCCGTCC
>JAAYIF010000008.1 GCA_012523575.1 Clostridia bacterium | reverse complement strand
GTTTTGGGTTAATTTTTTGAGGGGTGATGGCGTTGAAGATTAACGGCGTAGATCCCAGGGTTATAGATCAGATAAGGGAACAGTACATTCAGCCTGTGGTAAGGGACAGCAGGCAGATCAAAAGGGTAGATAGGTATGAGGAGCAGGAGGAGAGGGAGAAAGGGCAGTTTGGCCGGTTTTCCCGGGAGGATGTAAAGCAGTCCTTAGACAGGCTGAACAGCGTATATGAGTCCTTTAGAAACCCCATCCGTTTCCGTCTCACTGAGGAAGATGGGGAAGCCAGGGTTGAGGTGGTGGATTCTGAGGAGAACAGAGTGCTGAGGGCTGTGGATCCTGAAAAGGTCCTGGCGGTAATGACTCAGATGGAAAAGCTCCTAGGTCTTTTGGTGGACGTTTTTATATAAAGCATTTTAAGGGGAAAAAATGGAGCATTGAAGGGGGATGGGTGGGTTGAATAATTCCTACCGAGCATATATGCAGAGTCAGGTGATGACGGCTCCCAAGGAAAAGCTTATAATTATGATGTACGATGGCATTTTGCGCTTTGCAAAGGTAGCTAAAGAGGCCTGTTCGAGGAACGACATAGAGGAGGCAAACAAAAACCTCATTAAGGCCCAGTCCATTGTGGGCGAGCTTATGGGAAGTTTAAATTTTGAAGCCGGAGAAATTGCCAAAAGCCTTTTTATGCTGTACGACTATATGCACCGCAGGCTCATTGAGGCTAATATAAAGAAAGATCCGGAGATCATTGAGGAAGTGTGCGGAATGGCTGCTGAGCTAAAGGAAGCGTGGCAGCAGTCGCTGAAGGTTTTAAAAGAGGTGCCCAGAGAAGCGGAAGCCCGAGGGTAAAGTGAGCCTTCTGTGGCAGCATAACCTAATATAAGTCCTTTGAAACCCAAGGCGAGACAGCTTTTGGGTTTTTTTATTATTTACGAGTTTATGAGCAGATATAGAACTTTTTTCCTAAAATCTGCTTTTTTTGTGGAAAAAAAGAAAATTTTTGTATTTAATGCAGGATTTGCTTTTATAGTGTAGAAATAATGCAAAAAAAATTGGGATTTCCTTAATGTGCTACTCTTTGATAAATATACCATGTTGGGCAAGCTTTCCGAAAGGAAATGCGCGCAAAGCAATGGGTCTAAGGCTCTTTTTAGAGCTATGACTGCCATGCTACAGATTATAATTATCGGCGCCTATCCTTTGGGATAGGTTTTTTGTAAATTTTTTTGGGGGATTGATGACATGGGCTTTATTTTTAATGATGTTGCGATAGATCTGCTGGAAAAGTATTTGAATGCTGCTTATCAACGCCAGGAGGTTGTAGCAAATAACATAGCCAACATTAATACCCCTGGATACAAAAAATCCTATGTGGTCTTTGAGGAATTCCTGGCGCAGGCCTTGAAAGAAAAGGAAGGGGTGCCCCTAAGGCGCACCCATCCTGCCCATTTGGGAACTGTGCCGGCCTTGAATGAGATTACTCACGAAATAAAAAGGGATAACAGTACTTCCCACAGAGCCGATGGGAATAACGTGAGCATTGAAGAGGAAATGGCGGTCCTTGCTATGAACGCCATCAATTACAATCTGGCAGCCCAGCAGCTTAATAATAAGCTGTCCCTTTTAAGGTATGTGATCACTGAGGGGAGGGGATAGGGTATGAAGCTCATTCCGGGAATAGCCATTAGCGCATCAGCCCTTACCGCTCAAAAGTTGTGGATGGATCTCATAGCCAATAACATTGCCAATATGAATACCACCCGCACCGAGGGCGGCGGGCCGTACCGCAGGCAGATGCCGGTGTTCAGGGAAAGGCTTAAGGAAGCCATGGAAGGCGGATATAGAGGAAATGGGGTGAGGGTGGAGAGAATTATTGAGGACGCTACTCCCCCAAGGATGGTGTACAATCCCGATCACCCCGATGCCGATGAGAACGGGTTTGTCGCAATGCCTAATATAAATATTGTAAATGAAATGATAGATCTCATTGCGGCGTCAAGGGCGTACGAGGCCAATGTTACCGTTCTCAACACTGCCAAGTCCATGGCTTTGAAGGCCCTTGAGATAGGGCGTTAGCGGGGAGGTGCATTACTAAATGGAGATTTCTGCGGTAAATGCCCATCCTTCGGTTTTTGAGCTTTCTGAAAAGAACAGAGATAAGAAGGATATAAAATCTGTTGATTTTTTTGATGTCTTTAATGAAGCGTTGAAAAAGGTGGACAGCCTTCAGAAGGAGGTTGATGCCCTTACCCTGCAGTACCTGGCAGGGGGAATTGACAGCATCCACGAGGTTGTCATTGCTGCGGAAAGGGCAAACCTGACCCTTCAGCTGGCGGTTCAGATAAGAAACAAGGTAATTGAGGCTTATCAGGAGATTTCCAGAATGCAGATTTAGGTTTCGCAGCATAAAACTGTGGTAACAGGGAGTGCATGACATTGAACTTCAATCAGCTGATAAAAAATTTAGCAGAAAAATGGAGCTCCCTATCAACTGCGCGGAAGGCTGTTATCATTGGGGGTGCCGCAGCAGTTATAATTCTGCTGGTTTTTCTGGGGCAAAAGATTTTCGGCGGGAAGTATGCTCCCCTTTTCTCGGATCTGTCCCCCGAAGAGGCGGGGGCTGTGGTGGAGAAGCTGGATGAAATGAAAGTTCCGTACAAGGTTGGTGGGGATGGGGACACCATCCTTGTTCCCGAAGATGTGCTGTATAAAACGAGGCTTCAGCTGGCGGGCTCCGGAGTTCTCAATACCGGAAAAGGATTTGAGCTCTTTGATGAAAGCAAACTCGGGGCCACCGACTTTGAGCGGAGGTTGAACTATCAAAGAGCCCTTCAGGAGGAGCTCAGGAGGACCATAAACTATCTGGACGAGGTGGAGGATGCCAGGGTTCACATTGTCCTTCCCGAAGACAGTGTGTTCGTGGAAGAGGAAGGCACCGCTTCCGCTTCTGTGGTCCTTGCCTTAAAACCCTTTGCCCAGCTCAGTGAGGAGCAGATTAAGGGGATTATTTATCTTGTTTCGGGAAGTGTGGAAAACCTTACTCCGGAAAAGGTCAATATCATCGATACCAAGGGTAACATTCTCAGTGAAGATATAGAAGTGGGCGAAGAAGGTAAGATAGGGGGAGCTTTAAGCAGAAGACAGCTGGAGATGAAAAGGGAGTTTGAAAAGAACCTGGAGGACAGGGTTGAGAAGCACCTAGAAAGGATTCTTGGGCCCGGGCGTGCTGTGGTAATGGTTTCCGCGGATCTCAACTTCGACCAGAGGCAGGTAACCAGGATAGAGTATGGTGAAGACGGTGTGGTGAGAAGCGAGAAGCTGGTGGAGAGGAGCAGCGTTTCGGGAGGAGCCGCGGCAGGGGTTCCCGGTACCCCGGCCAATGTGGGAGAATATCAGGCGCTGGAACCAGGTCAGAGTAGCGAGACGGAAACCGATGTGACCAGAAATTATGAAATAGATGAAACTCAGGAAACGGTGGTCTATGCTCCGGGACAGGTGCAAAACATTTCCACATCCGTGGCTGTGGATGGGGAGCTTGATGCTGAGGAAATAGCTTTGATCGAGGAAATAGTGCAGGCTGCCGTTGGATATCAGCCCGAGCGGGGAGATCAGATTTCCGTGGTGAGCCGCACCTTTGACAGGAGTCATATCGAGGAAGCGGAAAGGGAAATGGAAGCGGCCCGGGAGGAGCAGGAGAGAAGGGAGCGCTTGAAACGTTATATCTTGATTGGTATCGCGGCTTTAGTGGTGCTTATCTCGGGAATTGCTGCATTTATTATATACAGACGCCGTGCTAGGGAAGAATTTGAGGAACTTTATCCAATGCCCGTAAGTGAAGCTGCAGCTGTGGAAGAGGAAGAGGAAAAGGAACCGGAAGTGCGAATTCCCACCGAAGAAGAGCTGCAGCATAAGAGAAGATATGAAAGCGCTAAGGAAATAGCCAGCAAAGCCCCCGACGAAGCTGCAAAGCTGATAAGAGCATGGCTGTCGGAAGATTGGGGTGAAACCAGTTGACAAAGCACAAAAAGCTTACCGGGAGGCAGAAAGCGGCGATCCTGCTTATAAGCATAGGACCTGAGCTTTCGGCCAAGGTTATGAAGCAGCTTTCGGAAGAGGATATTGAAAAAATAACCTATGAAATTGCAAATATAGATGTGGTGGATGCCGAGACCCAGCAGGCAGTGCTGAAGGAATTTTTGGAACTCCATGAGGTCCAGTACTATCTTGTAAAGGGCGGAGTGGAGTATGCAAAGCAGGTGCTGGAAAAGTCCTTGGGCCCTGCCAAGGCTAATGAATATATACGCAAGCTCACGGCGGCAACCAAAAGATACCCTTTTTCTGGCCTGAGGAAGACGGATCCCAAGCATCTGGTGAACTTCATTGGGAACGAGCATCCCCAGACCATTGCATTAATATTGTCCTATCTGGATCCTGAACAGGCGGCTCTGGTGTTAAGTGAGCTGCCCCAGGAAACCCAGGCGGAGATAGCAAAGCGCATAGCCAATATGGAAACCACGTCACCGGAAATAATCAAAGAGGTGGAAGCTGTGCTGGAGAGGAAGCTTTCCACCTTTGTGGGAGAAAGGTTCACCTTTGCCGGCGGCATCCAGACAGTGGTGGATATTTTGAACAAAGTGGACCGCGGTACGGAAAGGACCATTATAGAAACCTTGGAGCAAGATGATCCCGAGCTGGCGGATGAAATCCGCAACAGGCTCTTCGTCTTTGAGGATATCAATATTCTTGACGATATGGCCATCCGCCGTGTGCTCCGTGAGATTGATATGAAGGATCTTGCCAAAGCCCTTAAGGGAGCCAGCGATGAGCTGCTTAACAGGATCTTGAGAAATATGTCCAAGAGAGCCGGGGAAATGCTCCAGGAAGAGATGGAATTTTTGGGGCCTGTGCGACTCCGTGAAGTTGAAGAGGCCCAGCAGAGCATTGTTCAGATCATCAGGCGCCTTGATGAAGCAGGCGAGATTATTATTTCCCGCGGTGGGGAGGATGAAGTAATTGTCTAGGGTTCTGCGCTCCGTAGAAGTGGACGAGGTTTACCACCTGGACCTTAATTTGGAGCCTGCGGAGAATGATGAGGAAGACCTTCTCGGGGAGAGCCAATCTTTGGAGCAGTTATCAAAGGAAAGTTTAGCAGCTGAAAGGGAAAGAGAAGAGATTTTAAGCAGAGCAAGAAAGGAAGCAGAGGAACTGATTAAAAAAGCCCAGGAGGAGGCTTCCCAAATTATTGAAATGGCCAGGGAACAGGAAAAGGAGATTTTTAAGGAAGCGGAGGAAAGGGGTTACGGCGAGGGATACCGTAAGGGTTTTGAAAAGGCGATGGAGGAAGCCAGGGAAGAGGCGGACAGGATAAGGAGCAAAGCCTTTAAGGTTTTGAAGGAAGCGGAAGACCGGAGAAAGGAACTTATAATTTCGGCTGAAGGGGAAGTGGTGGACCTGTGCCTTGCAATTGCGTCCAAGGTGGTCCATGCCCATGCGGAGGAACACAGGGAAACAGTGGTGAGAATGGTGAGGGATGCTCTGGAGAGACTTGCTTCCGCAAAACACTACAGTATAATTGTTAACCCCAAAGATGCAGAGCTCCTGCATCAGTACATAGATGAGCTCAGCAGACATGCCAGTGCCAATGCCCACATTCACATCCTGGAGGATGAGAGCGTGGGCATAGGAGGCTGCAAGGTGGAAACGGAAATGGGTCTTTTGGATGCTACCCTTGAGAGTCAGCTGGATGAGATAAGGAAGTTCCTTTCAGAAGAGGTAATAAAGAGGCAGCAAGAGTATGAACAGGATTGATTTGGCGCCCTACGGGAGGGCTTTGGACAAGATTAATACTTTAAAATCCATAGGCAGGGTTTTAAGGGTTGTGGGACTTACCATTGAAGCCGCAGGGGTTTCGGCTTCCATAGGGGAACTGTGCTTCCTTGAAGCCAATGGCGGGAAGGATAGAATAGCTGCGGAAGTTATGGGGTTTAAGGATGACAGGACTCTTTTGATGCCCCTGGGGGATTTGAAGGGCATTTCCCAGGGAAGCAAAGTGTTCCCCACGGGCAAGAGCCACAGTATATACATAGGAAAGGATCTTTTGGGTAAGGTGCTGGACGGCCTGGGAAGGCCCATGAACGGCGGGGGAGTGCCCTTAGGACAGAGCTTCTACAGTGTGGCCAATGATCCCCCGAACCCCCTTGAGAGGGAGCGCATAACCCATGTTTTGGAAACGGGGATCAAGGTTATAGATCTCTTCACCACCTGCGGGCGTGGCCAGAGGATAGGTATTTTTGCCGGAAGCGGTGTGGGAAAAAGTACGCTTCTGGGGATGATAGCCCGATACTGCAGAGCGGACGTCAATGTGGTGGCTCTCATAGGGGAGCGGGGCAGAGAAATAAAGGATTTCATTGAAAGGGATCTGGGAGAAGAGGGGCTTAAGAGGTCTGTGGTGGTGGCTGCTCCTTCGGATCAGCCTCCTTTGGTGCGTATAAAGGGTGCTTTTGTGGCCACTGCCATAGCGGAATATTTCAGGGATCAGGGAAAAGATGTAATGCTCATGATGGATTCCGTTACCCGCTTTGCCGCGGCCCAGAGGGAAGTGGGCCTTGCAGTAGGGGAGCCTCCCACCACCAGGGGGTACACTCCATCGGTGTTTGCCATGCTGCCCAAGCTTCTGGAAAGGGCGGGTAATTCCAGTAGAGGTTCCATAACGGGCCTGTACACGGTGCTGGTGGAAGCTGATGATATGAACGAACCCATAGCCGACAGTGTACGGGGAATTCTGGACGGGCACATTGTGCTGTCCAGGCAGCTTGCCTCCCAGAACATTTATCCTGCGGTGGACGTGCTCCAGAGCATCAGCCGTTTGATGCCCGAAATAACAAGTGAGGAGCACCAGAAGCTGGCGCATCAGGCCAAGGAATATATGGCGGCCTTTGAGGAAACGAGGGATCTCGTCAGCATAGGCGCGTACAAAAAGGGTTCCAATCCCAAAATCGACAGGGCTGTGGAGCTGCATCCGAGGCTGGTTGAATTTCTAAAACAGGGAATTGAGGAGCACTGCAGGCTGGAGGAATCTTTGCAGGAATTAAAGGAGATTTTAGAGGGACAGCAGGGATAGAGTATAGGAGGCTTGGAAGGGTATGAAGAAGTTTAAGTTTTCCCTGGAAAAGGTTCTGGCGTACAGGAAGCAGGTGGAAGAACAGATTAAGACGGAGCTTATGGATAAGCGGGAGGAGCACCGGGCCCTGGTGGAGGAGTTGGATTTTCTTAGGGCAAAATATGATGAGTTCAAAGACAGCCTTGGGGAAGGAAGGATGGAGGCCTGGAAACTTGCCCATTGGAATGAGAGATCCCTTTTTCTAGAGGAGCTCGTTAAGGGGCAGGCAAAGGTTGTAGAGCAATCCCGTTCCCAGCTGATGGAGCTTCAGAAAAAATATATTGAGGCTAGGCGCAGATCCATGGTACTGGAAAAGCTTAAGGAGAAGAAAATTGCCCAATACAAATATGAAGTTTCAAGGGAAATACAGAAAGGGCTGGATGAGTTTGCTACCTCCGCCTATGCAAGGGGGAGTTAAGTAGCATATAAAAGCTTAAAATCCAGGGAAGGAGGTGAGAAAGGTGAGTGGATTGCCGGCGTTTCCGATAATGCAGCTTTTGGAAAAGCCAGGGATGAATCCGGTAAAATTATCCGTAAAGAATTCCTCCGGGGACGGTGCAGTGGCTTTTAAAAGGGAGCTTGAAAAGGCCGTAAGCAGAATGGATGAAAGAAATGGGCCTGAAGGGGAAATAGCATTAGAAGCTGAAGGTGCTGCGACAAAAAAGGATATAGGGAAGGCGGAATTAAAAGGGGAGCTTAAAAGCACAGGACAGGGAGAAAATGCGGAAAAGGGAGCAGAAACAGAGGGCGCTGCCGGATTTTCCGCAGTCTTGGGGCTGATGTTCCAGGGAGGGCTGCCACCAGAAGCTGAAGAGGCTTTTTTCCTTACCGGGAATGGGCCTCCTGTTTCCGGTGAGCTTTCGGGAGCTTTGATGAGTATTCCGTTGGAAGCTTCTTCGGGAGAGGATGCAACTGCAGCAGCTGTTTTGCCCAGAGTATACGCATCCGAAACAGGTGAGGTTCTCGAGGCGGAACCTTTCCTCATGGTTGCTGATAAGGGTGTTCCGGAAAGCCCCAGGGATTTTTTAGAAGCCCTTTTGGAAAGAGGAGAAGGCGTACTGCCTTTTAATAAGCCGGAGCTTAAAGCCGGAGGGGAAAAGCCCGTTTTAAAGTTAGGAGAAGGGACTTTACCGGAAGGCGGCGTGAAGACGTACTCCGAAACAGCCCATAAGGATGCTGAAACCTTTGCCAGGGGATTGAAACCCCACGAGGAACTTTCCTCGGGAAAGACAGTTAATCCAGGTGATACCGTAAAGGGCACGGCAGCCGGTGAAAAGGCCTCACCGGAGGTGTCCGGGGAAGTATTGAAGGGTTTGATAATTGTGAAGGATTCAGCGGCTGCGGCGGAAAGCCCCAAAAATGTCCCCCGGGGAGGATTCATTGAGAGGCTTTCCATGATCCTTAAGGAACAGATGGTGCAGAAAAGCAGGTTTACTGCTTTGGAGGGTAAGTCGGAGGTAACCCTACAGCTTAAGCCTGAGTATTTGGGAAGGCTTTTGGTAAAGCTTACCCTGGAGAATAACGTCTTCCATGCAAGGATTTTAGCGGAAAATTCCCATGTAAGGCAGTATATCAGGGACAATCTTTCCCAGCTGAAGCAGTCCCTGGAAAGTCAGGGCATTTCCTGGCAGCAGACGGAGGTGGATGTAGGGAGTTTTGAACAGTGGAGTTCTTACGAATATGCAGGGGAGGATTTTGGAAAGGGAGGATCTAATAAGAGAGAAGGTTTGGCTTATGATCCCGAAACCTCAGCGGTAGAAGAGTTTCAGCATGAAGTTTCCCATATAGGGGGTACCATCAGCTACCTTGCATAATCTTAAATAATAAAAGGAGGTGGGGTCATGGGTGTAAGCGGTATCACATCTTCCTACTTGAATCAGGTAACATCTGACAGATCTGCGGGTTCGGTAGAAAGCCAGGGGATTATGGGGAAGGATGATTTTTTGAAAATCCTCGTTGCCCAGCTGAAATATCAGAATCCCCTGGAGCCCATGGAGGATAGGGAATTCATAGCCCAGCTTACCCAGTTCAGTATTCTGGAGCAGATAACGGGGATAAAGGAAGAGATTCGGGGACTGAAAAGCAGTTTGGAAAAGGGCATGGACGGACAATATGCTCTGGGCCTGCAGGCATTGAACATGATGGGCAAACGCATAAAGGCTTTGGTGGACGGTTCCGAAATTGAGGGCATCGTGGAAGCGGTTAAGAACTTTAATTCTCTGCCCGTGCTCATTGTGAACGGAGAGGAAATACCCTTTGGAAATGTTGTGGAAGTGCATGCAGAATAAATGGTGGTGATAATGATGGGCGGTTTTGACGTGCGGTTTGGGACAGAAAGGGTTTATCCCGTTTCCCCGGCCAAAACAGGAAAAAGTGCCCAGAAGAACAAAAAGGCGAAGAATGCAGGGGGCCCTTTCTTTGAGGAAATTCTCAGCAATGAAATCAGTAAAGGTACCGGTTTGAAATTTTCCAAACATGCCCAAGAACGCCTCAGCGCAGAGAGCATTGATTTAACCCCCGAGAGTATTAGGCGTCTGGAAGAAGCGGTATCCAAGGCCCGCTCAAAGGCAGCCAGGGAAACCCTGGTGCTCATGGAAGGGGCGGCCTTTGTGGTGAGCGTGAAAAACAATACGGTGATTACCGTGGTTGAGGAAAAGCAAATGAAGGAGAATGTGTTCACCAATATTGACAGTGTGGTGATAATTTAAAGGGGCCGGACCTCCTTGGAGGAAGCCCCGCGCCGCGGAACGACCGAAGCGGCGCACTGATTTAAAAAAAGAGAGGAGGTCGTTTAAAAATGATGCGTTCCATGTTTGCGGCGGTATCAGCCCTTAGAAATCACCAGACCCGCATGGACGTTATCGGCAACAACATTGCCAATGTTAATACCGTTGCTTTTAAAAGCAGCAGGGTAACCTTTCAGGACGTGTTCTATCAAACTTTAAGCGGTGGAACTGCTCCTTCTGAAAATCAAGGGGGTATTAATCCCAGACAGGTTGGGGTGGGCATGGCTGTTAACAGCATTGATACCAACTTTACCCAGGGGAACGTGGAACCTACTAATTTTCCCACTGATGTGATGATTCAAGGTGAAGGGTTCTTTATTTTGTCTCCTGACGTAGATGGGACCATTAAATATTATACCAGGGCAGGAGTTTTTGGGTTTGATGCAGAGGGAAATTTGATTAATAAAAGCAACGGGATGTTTGTGCTGGATAGCAGTGGAAAACAAATAAAAATTGATGATTTTTCAAATGTACAGAGCTTCAAAATCAGCAGTGACGGTACGGTGACTTATATTGATTCCAGTGGGGCCCAACAAACTGCAGGCCAAATAGGCCTTGCCAAATTTGCCAACAACGAAGGGCTGATCAAAGTGGGAGAGAATTTGTATCAGTTTGATATCAATGCAGACACTGAAGATGAGGATAATCTAATCTCTGCTCCAGGAACAGGTGGTCGCGGTACCCTTGTTCCCGGTTCCCTGGAGATGTCCAATGTGGATCTGGCAAAGGAGTTTACGGATATGATCATCACCCAGAGGGGGTATCAGGCCAACGCCAGGACCATCACTACAGCCGACGAAATGCTTCAGGAGCTGGTTAATCTCAAGCGTTAACCTCGTGTTTAAATTGCTGTGTGGGGGCGGGGCTCAATGATTGACATTACCACCTTAAATGGGAGAAGGGTCACCGTCAATGCCGAGCTTATAGAAATGGTTGAAAGTGTTCCGGAAACCCTTATTACCCTTACCACGGGAAGGAAAATGCTGGTTAAGGAAACTCAGGAAGAAATAAAGCAGCTGGTGCTGGAATACCGGCGGCTCGTCAATCAGCCGCCGGTATCCTGAATAAATTGAGGTGAGTATTCTTGAAAAAATTTGATTTAATGACCATTTTTGGACTTTTTCTTGGGTTTGTCGTTGTTTTGTTTGGTATGTTACTGGGCAGTGATTTGGGTCTTTTTTGGAATCTGCCCTCGGTTTTCATTACCGTTGGAGGGTCCTTTTTTGCCGTTGTAATCCAGTACGATTTTCAACAGGTTAAAGGCGTATTATCCGTTGCGAGGCAGGCCTTTTCCACGGAACTTACCCCGGCAGAGGAGATTATCAGTACTCTGGCTGAGCTGGCAAAAAAAGCGCGGAAAGAGGGGCTTCTGGCGCTGGAAGATGATATGGATGCCATAAACGATCCCCTTTTTTCCAAAGGGCTCCAGCTCATCGTTGATGCCATCGATCCGGACACCATAAGGGATATACTGGAAACGGAGATAGACAGTATGGCGGAGCGTCACGAACATGGGCAGAGCATTTTTAGGAGCTGGGCTGCGCTGGCCCCAGCTTTCGGTATGATTGGGACCCTTATCGGTCTTATTCAGATGCTGGCCCATTTAAATGATCCCAGCAAGCTAGGGCCGGGAATGTCTGTGGCGCTGCTTACCACATTCTACGGAGCAGTTCTTGCCAACCTCATAATGACCCCTATTGCGGGAAAGCTTGCCCTGCGCAGTGATGAGGAAATGCGTTTAAAGACCATAATTCTTGAGGGGATTATTGCCATTCAGTCGGGGTTAAACCCGCGTATTCTGGAGGAAAAGCTTAAAGCCTATATACCCCCAAAAGATCAGGAGAGAATGAACAATAAGGAAAAGGAAGAAGAGGTGCACTTACATGCGGCGTCGTAGGATAAGAAAGAACATTCCCACCAACGATTGGCTTCTGACTTATTCGGACCTTGTGACTTTGGTTCTTGTGTTTTTTGTGCTCCTTTATTCCTTTTCCCAAGTAGACGTCAGCAAGTTCCAGCAGTTTATCCTGTCCTTTCAAGGATCAGGTATTTTGGACGGGGGAAGGGCGCCGCTGGAACAGGTGATGCCCGAAAGCACAAGAAGTGAAGCCTTTGAGGATGATCCGGCGCTGGGGGAAGGTGCCCAAAGCAATCTCAAGGAAATTTACGATATGACCGTAAGCTATCTTAGGGAGCATGGGCTTTCGGACCAGGTGGAAGTGGGGTACCGTGAGAGAGGGATAGCACTGGATATAAAGGAAAGGATTCTTTTTGATTCCGCGAAGGCTGATTTAAAACCGGAAGCGCGGCTTCTTCTGGATCGCTTGAGCGGTCTTTTTGAAAGACTACCAAATCAGATTTCGGTGGAAGGGCATACGGACAACCGTCCCATAAAAACAGCCAATTATCCTACAAACTGGGAACTTTCCGTGGATAGGGCAGTGAGGGTGGTGAGGTATTTAACGGAGGAAAGGGGGCTTGACCCGCAGAAATTTGTGGCCGTGGGTTTTGGCGAGTACCAGCCGGTGCTGCCCAATACTTCACCTGAGAATCAAGCCCAGAACCGAAGGGTGGTCTTGGTTATTACAACTCAAAATATAAATGAGTAAGGGGAAATATAAATGGTTAAGGGGTGATTAAGGGCATTATGGCAGAACAGCAGCAGGAAAACAAGCAGGAAAAGCGGGGCGGAAGAATAAAAAGGTGGTTGTTGGTTGCTCTGGTTGTACTTTTAAGCATAGGCGGCAGTGCCGCCGTAGGTTACTATTTCTCCGGAGGGGGAGGTAAAGTTAATTCCGTTGCTTCCGCCGTCGATGAGGCGAAGGTTAAGAGTGTAACCCTGGATACCTTTACGGTGAATTTGGCTGATATGGGATTCAGGCGTTACCTTAGGGCGGATATTACCGTTGAATGTTACGATGTTGATACCGTTAAGGAAATTGAGCAAAAGAAATATAAGATTAGGGATAAGATAATTACCGTTCTTAATCAGAAAAAGGCCAGCGATTTTGAATCTAACGAAAAATTTGAGAGGGTTAGGATGGAACTTTTTGAAGCTGTAAACAGCATTTTATCGCCTCCCAATCAGATAAAAGCCCTCTATTTTGAAAACTTTATAATTCAATAAAGCGGGGGAAGTTTATCCATGGACATTGGTTCTATTACGGAGGAGAAAATAAGGTCAATGATTGGGGATCTGCTGGAGGAAGAAGAGGGCAGGAAAAAGGTCAAAAGGGTTAAGTTCCCCGTTTTAGATCCCAAAAAGGCAAAGGGCGCTAAAAAGCCCCTTGAAATAGGCTTTTTGGGTGATGTTTTGGTGGAAGTTAAAGTGGAGCTGGGGCAGTGTCAGCTTACGGTGGGAGAAGTGCTGGAGCTGGACGTAGATTCCGTTATTGAACTGAACAAAGCTGCCGGTGAAGAGGTGGATGTTTACCTTAACGATAGGCTCTTTACCTTGGCGGAAGTGGTGCTAATAAACGAATCTTTCGGTATTAGGATAAGCTCCTTTGTCGAGGGGTTTGAGAATTAGGATGGAGTGGAATCTGATTTTTGCACTGCTCAGAATTTTCATCCTTCTTCCCATAGTATTATTTTTTATTTACATATTTATTCGGTACGGCTTGGGAAGAATTGTGAATCCCATGGGCCAGGGATATGCCATGAGTGTGGTGGACAGGCTGCCGGTGGGTCCCAAAAGCAGCCTGCTGGTGGTCAGGGTAGCAGGTAAGTACTATCTCATTGCCCAGAATGAGGGCAGCACAACTTTGTTAAAAGAGCTGGACAGCTATCCAGAAATATCGCTGGGGGAGGGGCAGGTTAAGTATTCCAGCATGGAGAGCCTGCTTTCTTCTGTTAAGCAGAGAATTAACGATTTTCGATCCAGGGGAGAGGAATGAGACATGCACAATAAGCCCTTGCGGCGGCAGGCTTTGTTTGCATCTGTTGTACTAGCAGTATTAATGGTTCTGTTCTTTGCCGTTCCGGCAAATGGCCAGCCCATTCCCATTCCGGATATTAGTTTGGAAATAGGACAGTCGGACAGCCCCCAGGACGTGGTGGGGGCGCTGAAAATTTTAATTTTACTCACCGTGCTGTCCTTGGTGCCGGCATTTTTGGTAATGCTCACTTCCTTTACCCGGATAGTTGTGGTGCTGTCTTTTGTTAGGCAGGCCCTTGCTATTCAGCAGATACCTCCTAATCAGGTACTCATAGGCTTGGCTTTGTTTTTAACTTTCTTCACCATGGCTCCTGTTTTTCAGGACATTAAAAGCGAGGCAGTGGATCCGTATCTGGAAGGGGCCATTACCCAGGAGCAGGCCTTTGAAGCCGGGGCCGAGCCTTTAAGGAATTTTATGTTTAAGCATACTCGGGAAAAGGACTTGGCCCTTTTCGTTAGGATGTCGGGGATGGACAGGCCTGAAAGCAGGGACGATATTCCCATGAGGGTGCTAATACCTTCGTTTATAATAAGTGAGCTGAAAACGGCCTTTGAGATGGGGTTTTTAATTTTTATTCCCTTTTTGATCATAGATATTGTGGTGGCCAGCACCCTTATGTCCATGGGGATGTTCATGGTTCCTCCAATTATGATTTCTCTACCCTTTAAGATACTGCTTTTTGTACTGGTGGATGGATGGCACCTTGTGGTTAAGTCCCTTTTGGAGAGCTTTTGACGGGGGGATAAGGATTGACTCAGGATTTTATAATTTATCTTGCAAGGGAAGCCCTTCTTGTGGCCCTAATGCTTGCGGGGCCTCCCCTGCTTTTTGGGCTTTTGGTGGGAGTGGCCGAGAGCATACTACAGGCAACGACGCAGATACAGGAGCAGACCCTGACCTTTGTCCCAAGGATTATTGCCGTATTCCTGGCTATTTTTCTCTTCGGCTCCTTTATGCTCAATGCCATTGTTCAGTTTACACAAAACCTGTTTGGCAGTCTTCCTGAGATTATTAGATAGATAAATTAGAGCCTGAGTTTGGGGGCGAAATTTTTGGATTGGGTGGATTTCTTTGCGGCAGTGCTAGTTCTAATACGCATAACGTCCTTTTTGGCCGTTTCTTTGTTTTTCAGTACTATGGCCATTCCCGCTTACGCCAAGATTGGCCTTGGGGTTATTATGACACTGCTGATTTTTCCCACTGTGGATTATACCGGGTTGGAAAACCTCATGGGGAATCAATGGCAATTTATGCTCCTTGCTTTAAAGGAAACCCTTGTGGGGATGATCATAGGTTTTACCGCTAACCTTGTCTTTTCAGCCATAACTGTGGCGGGGGAGCTGGTGGACCTCCACATGGGCTTTTCCATGGCTGGGATCTTTGATCCCCAGACGGGTTCCAACGTTACTTTGATGGGCCGTTTTTTGTATACCCTGGGTATTCTTCTCTTTCTGGCCGTGGATGGGCACCACAGCCTGCTGTTGGCCCTCTCAAGGAGTTTTGAAATACTGCCCCTTGGGGCGGCGATGCTGGGCAAAAGGATTTCCGTGGATATCATAGTCTTTTTTAAAGAGATGTTTCTTTTGGGGTTTAAGATTGCGGCGCCTCTGATTGCCATTATGGTGATTTCGGACCTGTGCCTCAGTCTCATAAGCAGGACTGTACCCCAGATTAATGTTTTTATAATGGGGTTTCCTTTAAAGGCGGGATTGGGAGTTATTGTGCTTATTATAATTCTTCCTTTGTTCACAGCGGTGGTTACCGGCCTTGTGGGGCAGATTGAAAGGGATTTACTACAGATTATGAGGAGTATGGGGCAGTGAATAGTAAGCATTTGAGGATTGACCTTCAGCTTTTTGCTCAAGAAGAGAAAACCGAAGAGGCCACTCCCCATAAGCGGAGGCAGGTGCGTAAGGAAGGGCAGGTGGCCAAGAGCACCGATCTCAATGCTGCGGTGACTCTTTTTGCCGTATTCTTACTGATCCTTTTTACCCATCGGTATTATATTGAAAACCTTTATGCCTTTGTCAGCCGCTACCTGTCCCATGGGGCATTAAAGAGAATTACGGATTCCGAACTCATGCATATCTTTGCGGATTCTTCTTTGTTTTTCATTAAGTTTATGGCACCCATATTTCTTATGGGAATGGCGGCGGGTTTGGCGGTAAACCTGGGACAGGTGGGCTTTCTCTTTGCACCTTTGGCCATTAAACCCAAGCTTTCCAATATCAATCCCATAAACGGCTTTAAAAGGATTTTTTCCAGAAGATCCCTGGTGGAGCTTGTAAAATCCTTGTTGAAAGTGGCTGTCATAGGTTGGGTTACCTATGTTCTTGCTAAAAAGAATTTTGAAAATCTGGTTTATTTAATGTTTTTGGATCTTCTACCCATGCTGGAAATGGTGATCAATATCCTTTCCCGGGTGGTGCTGGGAGCGGTGGGGGCTTTTTTGGTGATTGCAGTTTTGGATTATATCTACCAGCGCTATGATTTCCGAAAGAGGATTCGAATGACCAGAAAGGAAGTTAAGGACGAATTTAAGCAGACTGAAGGGGACCCCTTGATCAAGTCCAGGCAGAGAGAAAAACAGCGCCTTTTGGCCCAGCGGAGGATGATGGAGGCGGTTCCCGAAGCAACGGTGGTTATTACCAACCCCACCCACCTTGCCGTGGCTTTGAAGTATGAAGTGGGGGAGCAGGACGCTCCGGAGGTTGTGGCCAAGGGAGCGGGCTACATTGCTGAAAAAATAGTCCAGCGGGCAAAAGAGAATGATGTGCCTGTTGTGGAGAATAAGCCAGTGGCACAGTTTATCTATCATAATGTGGAGATAGGTCAGGAGATTCCTCCGGAACTGTACAAAGCTGTGGCGGAGATTTTGGCAGTAATTTATCGTTTTAAAAGGAAAAAGCCGGCGTAAGGTCCAAAATATACAAAAATGATTTGACTTGAAAAACTGGCATAGAGTGAGGGATTAAAATATGGCGCCTTCGGTAATGACATATATAAAGAATGCAGCTAAACATAATGATCTCGCAATAGCAGCTCTTATTCTGGGGATTGTGATAATAATCGTTGTACCCGTAGATCCCTTTGTTCTCGATATCCTCCTTACCATCAGCATTACGGTGAGCATTATAATTCTCCTTACTACCATGTTTACCCCCAGTGCATTGCATTTTTCCGTTTTTCCTTCGCTGCTGCTGGTGGTAACTCTTTATAGGCTGGCCTTAAACGTTGCTTCCACAAGGCTCATATTGAGCCAGGGTTCTGCAGGGTATATAATTGCCGCCTTTGGAAGCTTCGTAATTGGGGGCAACTATGTGGTGGGAATGATAATATTTATTATCATAACGGTTATACAGTTTGTGGTGATCACCAACGGTGCAGGAAGGGTTGCTGAGGTTGCGGCAAGGTTTACCCTGGACGCCATGCCCGGAAAACAGATGAGCATAGACGCTGATCTCAATGCAGGGATTATCACGGAGCAGGAGGCAAGGGAAAGAAGGAAGGAACTTCAACGGGAAGCGGACTTTTATGGGGCCATGGACGGTGCCAGCAAATTTGTGAGAGGGGATGCCATAGCAGGTATTGTGATAACCCTGGTTAACATACTGGGCGGCTTTGTGATAGGGATCTGGCAAATGGGGTTGTCTTTAACGGAATCCCTCCAGAGGTTTACCATATTGTCAGTGGGGGACGGCCTGGTTTCCCAGATACCCGCGCTTTTGGTTTCCACAGGGGCGGGCATTTTGGTTACCAGAGCCGGAAGCGGTGAGAACCTGGGAAGGGATATATCGGAGCAGCTTACCAGATACCCCAGGGTTTTGGCCCTGGCCAGCGGCGCCCTTTTTGTTATCGGGCTAATACCGGCTATTCCCACCTTTCCCTTCTGGGTGCTCTCCGGGGTTACGGGCTATGTTTCCTATATCCTTTTTAAAGAAGCTAAGGAGGCGGCAAGAAGGGAACAGATTGCCAAAGCCAGGGAAATTAAGTCCAGGGAGCGCCAGCCTGAAAATGTGCTGGGGATGATGAAGCTGGATCCCCTGGAGATAGAAATCGGCTACAACCTGGTTCCCCTCACCGATGAGGAAAAGGGAGGGGATCTACTGGACCGCCTTGCCGCTGTCAGGCGGCAGACGGTTCTGGAGCTGGGGCTTTATGTACGGCCTATACGCATAAGGGACAATTTGGAGCTGGATAGGAATGCTTATGTCTTTAAGATCAGGGGTGTGGAAATTGAAAGGGGTGAAATAATGCCCGATCACTATCTGGCAATGAACCCCATGGCCCAAGATGAGGAGGTGCCGGGTATACCCACCAAGGAACCCACCTTTGGTCTTTCCGCATGGTGGGTCACGGAGGACGTTAAGGAGGAGCTGGAATTTAAAGGGTTTACGGTGGTGGACGCCTCAACGGTGTTGATAACCCATCTTTCAACATTTATTAAAAAATATGCCCATGAGCTTTTGGGAAGGCAGGAAACCAAGGAACTCATTGAAACGGTCAAGGAGACGAACCCGGCGGTGGTGGAGGAGCTTATTCCTGATCTTATGTCCTACGGACAGGTTCAAAAAGTTCTGCAGAATCTCCTTAGGGAGCAGGTACCGATAAGGGATTTGGCAACCATTTTGGAAGTGCTGGCGGACAGTGCCCCCGTCACCACGGACATTGATCAGCTCACAGGACTGGTAAGGCAGGCCCTTTATCGCACCATCAGCAATCTATACAGCAGGAACGGTAGGATTAAGGTCATCATGCTGGATCCAAGGGTGGAGGAAGTAATTGAAAGTTCTCTGCGCCGAACACAGGAGGGGGCATATCCGGCTCTGGATCAGGAAACAGCTGAGAAGCTGGTGCAGAGCATAAGCAGCCAGGTGAGCAGTGTCGTTAATATGGGAGAGCATCCGGTAATACTGTGTTCCCCTAAGGTGAGACTCCCTTTCAAGAGGTTTCTTGAACGTTTTATTCCGGAAGCAGCAGTGGTTTCGTACAATGAACTGGCCCCTGAACTGGAGATTGAGACACTGGGGAAGGTGACTCTTGAATGAAAATCAAAAGGTACCTTGTAAAAAGCATGCCCGAGGCCTATGAAAAGATTAAGCAGGATCTGGGGAAAGACGCAATTATAATCAGCAGCAGAAGGGTGCGGGCGGAAGGATTAAAGGGTCTGCTGGGAGTTAAGATGATTGAAGTTACCGCTGCCCTTGAGAAGGATGGGAAGCAGGATAGGGCTGATGAGCATAAAAAAATTGACAGTTTAAAGCAGGAGCTCACCGACGTGAAGTTTATGCTGAGAAAACTTCTCAGCAGCAGCGAACCAAACCCTAAGCCCATAAACAAATGGAAAAAGGTTCTGGAGGATCTGGAATTCAATTCCATGGTCATTGACGAGCTTATACAGGGCATTACGGATAGTTTTGGAGAAGAATTTCCCCAAAATGAAAACATCATCCAGGAAGCCCTTACCGCCCGACTTGCGGAAATCTTTGAGCGAACCGATGAAAAACCAAAGGGTAGGGTGTTTGCCTTTGTGGGACCCACCGGTGTTGGGAAAACCACGACCCTGGCAAAGCTTGCAGCCCACTACATCTTTGCTCAGAACAAAAAGGTGGGGCTGGTTACCATTGACACCTATCGGATTGGGGCTGTGGAGCAGTTGAAGATATACGGCGATATTTTGAACATTGATGTTGATGTTGTGTATACTGCCCAGCAGCTGAAGCAGGTGATGGAAAAGCACCGGGATAAAGATGTGGTGCTCATAGATACGGCGGGAAGGTCTCCTTTCAACAGCATGAGGCTGTCGGAGCTTAAGACTTTTCTTGATGCCATTGATAACCTGGAGACATACCTGGTGCTCAGCTGCACCACCAAGTCCAAGGATCTTGAAAGGATAACGGCAGAATATCAGGTGCTTAACTATACCCAGCTGATCTTTACCAAAGTGGATGAGACCCATTATCTGGGCCCCATAGCCAATACGGTGCACAGGGTTAAAAAACCCGTTGCCTATATTACCAATGGTCAAGGTGTTCCCGACGACATCGAAGCTGCCGAACCCTACAAGCTGGCAAAAATGATTCTGAAAAGTGGTGTGGTAAATGGATCAGGCTGCTAAACTAAGGGAACGGGCATTAAATAGAAGGAATTTAAAAGCTCCCACCAGGGTTATAGCCGTTACCAGCGGTAAAGGGGGGGTGGGGAAAACCAATCTGGTAGTGAACCTCGCCATTTGTCTTGCTTCTTCCGGTAGAAAGGTTGCCCTTCTGGATGCGGATTTGGGAACGGCCAATGTGGATGTGCTTTTAGGAATTATCCCCAAGCATTCGCTGTATGACGTGCTAAACGGGAGAAAAAAGATTGAAGAAATCACCATAAAGGGACCTGCGGGGGTAAATTTTATTCCCGGGGGTTCGGGCTATGATGAAATGATGTTTTTGAGTAAATTGAAAAAAAAGGCTATTGAGGAAGGTATTGGAAATTTTACGGGCAAGCAGGATTTTCTGTTCATAGATACGGGGGCGGGGATTTCCCGAAATGTTCTGGCCTTTGTCAGTGCCGCCAGCGAAGTTATCGTGGTGGTTACCCCTGAACCCACTTCCATAGCGGATGCTTACGCTTTAATCAAAGTTTTGTGGAAGTTTAATTTGAACGAGCGCATTCACCTGCTGGTTAATATGGCTACCAGCTTTTCCGAGGCCAGGCAGACGGCGGAAAGAATTACCGCCGCTGCAAAGCATTTTCTAAAAAAAGAAATAAATGTTCTGGGATATGTGCTGGATGATGAGTGTGTGGGAAAGGCGGTAAAGAAGCAGATGCCCTTTGTGCTGCAGTATCCCAGGGCGAGGGCATCCTATCAGATAAAGAACGTGGCTAAAAATTTAATGATGGGTAAAGTGCACACCGATCTGGCAAAGGAGAGGTTTGCTTCCAGAATTCTGCGCTTTTTTGGATAATTTTAGGGGGTAATTTTAGTGGTCTCTACTTCTGAGCTTTTTAAGATCAATGCCAAAATGGATATTAAGCGGGAAGGGGAAAGGGTGTATTTTAAAACTTCCATTCAGGAAGTAACGGACGAATATATTGCCATCCATGTGCCCTCTCACCAGGGAAGGGAAATGAGTTTGGAACCTGGGGATTACGTTAATGCAAGGGTGTTTATGGAAGATGCCCAGTACGTCTTTAATTCCACCGTCCTTGGGAGAAAAAAGGACAGGGTTCTCCTTTACAAGCTTTCCATTCCTTCAAATATAAAAAGGGTGCAGATGAGGGATTATGTACGAATAAAAATTCAGCTTCCGGTAAAGTACAAAGTCCTTGAGGAAAAAGGGAACAATGAAGAAAGCAGTGATGAAAAAGGGGATAAATTTGAATCTGCCTATACGGTGGATATAAGCGGTGGAGGAATGCAGATGGTGGTTTCTAAGCCTCTTGAGGTTAAACAGAGGCTTTACTTAAAATTCAAGATCAGCGACTTAAAAAAGAGGGATATTGAAATCGCTGCCAAGGCCAGGGTGGTGAGAAGGGAACAGATCTTTGGCGGTAAGAATAAATGGTCATTGGGCGTTGCCTTTGAGGATATTTCCGAAACCCAGAGGGATCTGATCATAGCTTTTGTGTTCAGAAAGCTCATTGAGCAGAGACGCCTTGAGGTGGAAAGTTAATGCTGTTTAAAAACAGGGAAGAGCTCTGGAGGGAATACCTGAGGAATAAGAGCGAGGGAGCCTTTCAGGACCTTGTGGAGTCTTATCTGCCCCTGGTGAGGCACATAGCGGGAAGGCTTAACTTTAAGCTTCCCAATCATATGGATCGGGAGGATCTCATAAGCTGCGGCATATTCGGCCTTATGGAGGCTGTGAAAAAATTTGACCCTAAAAAGGGGGTTAAGTTTGAAACCTATGCAGCTCAGAGGATCAGAGGATCCATAGTGGATGCCCTAAGGAAGGGGCAGTGGGCTCCCCGTTCCGTGGCTTCTAAGCTTAAAGAGCTTCAGAAGGTGCTGTGGAAGCTTGAGGCGGAAGAAAGGGAAGGGGTTTCCGATAGCATGATAGCGGAGGAAATGGGCATTGATGTGGAAGAGGTCCATTCACTGCTGGCGGAAATTAATAAAATGGCGGTGATCTCCCTTGAGGATTTCCTGCTAGGAAGGGAAGAGGGCATTACCGTGGGGGAAACCCTTATGGACTCCCATAGCTCCAATCCCCTGTCCGAGCTGGTGGAAGAGGAACTGCGGACTTCCCTGGCTCAGGCGGTGGAGGATCTTCCGGAAAAGGACAGAATGGTGATTTCCCTTTACTATTTTGAAGGGCTAACCCTTCGGGAGATAGGCAGTATACTGGGAGTTTCTGAATCCAGGGTAAGCCAGCTTCACGCAAGGGCCATTCTTAAGTTGCGGGAAGCGTTGGAAAAATACATTTAACCATGGCTGAATGGAGTTGTTGAAATATGGCATATTTTCTAATGCTGCTAGGAATCCTTCTTATTTTGATTACAGGGAGAAATGCAGTGGGACAGCTTAGGGATAGGGAAGACGTTTTTGGTTTTGGGAAATTGCTGATGAAACTTGAGGAGCGTCTGGATGAGCTGGAAAATAAGGTTTCGCTCATGGAACAGTCCGGTTACCCTGCCTATAAGGAAAACCTTACCCCAGCCCTTAACGAAAAAATTAATAATTTAACGGTAAGTTTGTCAAAGATTGAAAGGAAACTGGATAACTTTGGAGAAAAGGGAGAAAAACAGGATTCGCAGAGGAAGTTTGAGGAGTACGTAAAGGAAGCTGAGGCCGATGACTTTCAAAAAATACGCATGGCCTATGAAATGGGGAAAACCATCGATGAAATAGCAGAGGAGTTTGGAAGGGGAAAGGGTGAAGTAGAATTAATTTTAAATTTGAAAAGGTGAAAAAGTTTGCTAATGTTTATGCGGTTTTTCTCTTTGGAATGGGGGTGGGTTTTCTCATTGCCGGTTTTCTACTGGCGGCATATCCCCATAAACCTTCAAAAATGCAAATAGAGGAAATGGCAAGGGATTTAGGGATGGTATACAGAGAGGAAGTGGTTTTATACGAAAGTAAAGACACAGATAATGACGGCAGTGAAGGGAAAGAGAAGTCTGTGGATAAGGATGCTCCGGTGAGTAAAGAAAATGAGAAGCAAAAACCCCAGTTAATAACCATTAAAATTGAACCCGGACTCACTTTAAGTGAGGTGGGAGATCTCCTGGTGAGGGAGGGAGTCATTGAGAATAAAGACAGTTTTGTGGTTTTAATGCAGAAAATGGGCCTTAGCAATAAGCTGAGGACGGGTACATATACCTTTAAGCGGGGAGAGGATATTTTAAAGGTTATAACCGCTCTGACGGGCGGTGGAAAGGGGGGCAACTGAGTGCTCAGGGGAATATATTATGCTGCTTCGGGAATGTTGGCCCAGCAGATCAATGGGGATACCATTGCAAACAACATTACCAATATAGAAGCGCCGGGTTATAAAAAGGATACGGCGGTGATGAGTCCTTTTCAGAGGGTGCTTCTTCACTACATAGTGGAGGAAGAAAAAACCCAGACATCGGCTGTGGGATATACTTCAAGGGGTACCCAGGTTCAAGGGGTGGTTACTTCCTTTAATCAGGGAGAGCTGAAATCCACGGGCAGGCCCCTTGACGTGGCCATTGTGGGTGATGGCTTTTTTGTGGTTCAGCATGAGGAAGGGATAAGGCTTACCAGAAACGGATCTTTTAAAATTGACGCAGAGGGCTATCTGGTAACGGGAAACGGCCTAAGGGTGATGGGGGAAAACGGATTAATTGCTTTGAATGATGAGGACGGGGTATCCATTGCCGATGACGGCACCGTTTATGAAAACGGGCAGGTAGTGGACCGCCTTTTGGTTGTAGACTTTGCCAACAGGGCGGTGCTGACCAAGGCAGGGGAAAATACCTTTGTGGCTCCCGATGATGTCCAGCCTGTTCAGCCCCAGTACAGCATAAGGCAGGGGTATTTGGAAATGTCCAATGTGGACATTGCCCAGGAAATGACGGATTTAATAATGATGATGCGCATTTATGAGGCCAACCAGAGGACTGTTCAGACCTATGATCGCATTTTAGAGCAGGCGGTCAGGGATATCGGTAGTTTGAGATAGGGGGTGAGGGCCGATGATTGAAAGCTTAAAGAATGCTTCCTCGGGCCTTAGGGCTCAGAGCATCCGCATGGATACCGTAAGCAACAATATTGCCAATATTAATTCCACGGGTTTTAAGAAAAGCTCCGTGGTATTTGAAGATCTTTTATACCAGGAGATTGAGAAACCGGGCATGCCGGTGGGAGAAAATGTTTTTTCCGGAAGCGGAGTGAGGGTTTCGGAAACCAAGAAGGACCTCCGGCAGGGCCCTTTGACGGAGACGGGAAGGGATTTTGATTTGGCCGTTTATGGGAAGGGTTTTTTTGGGGTGGAGCTTCCCAATGGGGAAATTGCCTATACCCGGGACGGCAGCTTTGGTATTGACGTAGAGGGATATTTGGTAACAGGCACCGGCCTAAGGGTTTACCCCTACGTACAGATGCCCGAGAACTGGGAAAGGATTACGGTAAAGGATACCGGTGAGATAATTGTAACCTATGAAGATGGTACGAGGGAGGAAATAGGAAGCTTTTCCGTTTTTGTCGTGCCTAATCCCAGCGGGTTGAATTCTTTAGGCAGAGGGTTATATTCACCGACGGAAGCCAGCGGTGCCCCAGTCCAAGGCACGCCGGGGTCCGATGGTTTAGGGGTGATAAAGCAGGGTTTTCTTGAGCAGTCAAATGTGGATCTGGGGGAAGAAGTGGCTGAGATGATCCTGTCTCAGCGTTCCCTTCAGCTCAATGCAAAGCTCATACATACCTTTGACGAGATGTGGTATATTGCGAACAATATCAGGGTATAGCAGGAAAATGATTTTATTAAATCCATTGGAGGTAAATAGATGTGTGTTGAAGAGTCAAATTTGGACGTTAAAGAGTACAAAGTAGGAATTGCCCAATGGAAAACAACCGAGGCGCCCAATAAACTCATTACTTTGGGATTGGGGTCCTGCGTAGGGGTGGCTCTCTATGATCCTTCAAGTAAAATAGGAGGACTGTGTCATATTATGCTCCCTGACAGCACCCAGTTTAAAAGGAATGAAAATTTAGGCAAGTTTGCTGATACGGCCATACCCATCGTGTATGAAGAAATGATTGGCATGGGAGCCAGAAAGAAGGGTTTAATAGCCAAAATTGCCGGCGGCGCCCAGATGTTTACCTCAGCAGACAGCAAGGTTATAGGAAACATCGGAAAACGCAACGTGGATAAAACCATTGAAGTTTTGAAAAAGATGGGGATAAGGCTTGTGGCCAAAGACGTGGGAGGAAACCACGGCCGCACCATGATTTTTGATACCTGCGATGGCTCGGTATTTTTAAGAATTTTGGGTAAAAAGATGAAGAAGCTTTAAGGATTGATTGGGAGAGAAAGGTATGGATTTTCAGGAATTTAAGGAAGCAATTTATAAGAAAAAGGGTATCAACTTAAGCGGCTATAAGGAAAAGCAGCTCAAACGCCGCATTGAAAGCCTCATGAATACCTATGGGCTGAAGGATTTTAGGGAATTCTTGCAGGCTTTGTTGAAGGATAAGGCCAAGTGGGAGACCTTTTTGGATAAGGTTACCATTAACGTTTCGGAATTTTTCAGAAACCCTGAAATTTTTGAAAAGCTGGAAAGGGATGTTCTTCCCAAGCTGGTGGAGGGCAAAAGAAGGTTCAAGATTTGGAGTGCTGCATGTTCCAATGGAGCTGAGCCTTATTCCCTGGCCATTATAATGGAAGAGCGGTTTCCCGCGGTGCAGTATAAAATCACCGCTACCGATATTGATGAAAATATTTTGAATGCGGCAAAACAAGGGGTTTATGAGGAGCGTCTTATCAAGAATGTTTCCCCGCAAAGGCTTAAAAAATATTTTAAATTGGAGCCCAGTGGTTTGTACTCCATTGCTCCGGAGCTGAAAAAGCATATTACTTTTAAAAGACATGATCTCTTAGTGGACAGATACGATACCGATTTTGATCTCATAGTGTGCAGAAACGTTAATATCTATTTTACCAGGGAAACCCAGGATAAAATTTACCGGAATATGAACAGAAGCCTTAAGGTGGGGGGAGTTCTCTTTGTGGGAGCAACGGAGAACATCATGAATTATAGGGAACTGGGGTTTGACAAGCTTTACCACTGGTTTTACATAAAAAAGGATCACCTTTCATAATTGCGGTGGAAAGGGTGGGAAAATTTGAGCGCCTCTTTAGAAGAGCTTAATCCTTTTTATCTAGATGTTCTCAAGGAAATTGGAAATATCGGCGTGGGCAATGCGGTGACTTCTTTGGCCCAAATGCTGTCAAAAAAAATAAACATGGATGTTCCTGAGGCGGGTATTTTGGATATTCAGGACGTAATTACCCTTATTGGGGGAGAAGAGGACGTAATAGTGTGCGTTCAGCAGCTTCTTGGGGGAGATAACCCTGCCATTTTGCTTTTTGTTCTCAATGAAGAGAGTGCCATGCGCCTATCAGACCTTATTCTCGGCAGAGAAAGGGGGGCCACCACAAGCATCGGGGAAGTGGAGGAATCCCTGCTTAAGGAAGTGGGGAATATTTTAAGCGGTTCCATATTGAACGCTTTATCCGAAATGACGGGATTGGTTTTTAAACCTTCGGTACCTGCCTTTGCCTATGACATGCTGGGAGCGGTTCTCAGCTCAGCATTAATTGAAGGGGGATATTATTCCGAGAAGGTTTTGGTGGTGGAGACGCGGTTTTTTGAAGCCGCAGCGGAAATAAAGGGATATTTCTTTATCCTACCCCAAAAGGAAGTGGTGGAAAAAATACTTAGCGCATTGGGCGTTGTTAATCAATGATTTAGATTTGGGAGGGGTCGACAATGGGTAAAAGGGTCCTTGTGGTTGATGATGCTGCCTTTATGAGAATGATGCTCAAGGATATCTTAACGAAAAACGGATATGAAGTGGTGGGGGAAGCTGCTAACGGCAATGAAGCAGTGGAAAAATACCAGGATCTCAAACCCGATGTGGTAACCATGGATATAACGATGCCGGAAAAGGACGGAATCGCTGCGGTTAGGGAAATTATGGCGCTGGATCCCAATGCGAACATTATAATGTGTAGTGCAATGGGACAGCAGGCCATGGTTATGGAGGCCATTCAGGCCGGGGCGAAGGATTTTATAGTTAAGCCTTTCCAGCAGGAGAGGGTTATACAGGCTCTTCAGAAGGTGGCAATCTGATCTATATCAGGTCTTAACATGAAGGGCAGGTGTTTTATATGGATGAAGTTTTGTCACAGGAGGAGATAGATTCCCTTCTCAATGCGTTGACAACGGGAGAACTGGATACGGAAAAGTTCAAACAGCAGCAGCAGGTTCCTGAGGTGGTTAAATACGACTTTAAAAGGCCCAATAAGTTTTCCAAGGAACAGCTGAGAACCCTTTATCTGATCCATGACAATTTTGCCAGGATGCTTTCCAATTACCTATCAGCCTATTTGCGGGCCAACATAAAAATAGAAATAGCCTCTGTGGATCAGACCACCTATGAGGATTTTGTTGTATCCTTTCCTTCCCCTACACTAATCACCGTTTGTAAAATTAAGCCCAGCGAAGAAACTATTTTAATGGTTTTTAGCCCCGGTATTTTGTTCCCCATTATTGATCTGGTTTTCGGCGGTCCGGGGATTATGCCGCAGATAACCAGGGAACTTACGGACATTGAAATTTCCGTTATGCGGAAAATAAATTTAAAAATTCTTGAACACTTGGCCTATGCATGGGAAGACGTGGCTAACATTTCACCGGAACTGGATTCTCTTGAAACCAATCCCCAGTTCAGCCAGCTGTATTCTCCTTCGGAAAACTGTGCAGTGGTTACCATGACTACGGAGGTAAAGGAATATAGAAGCTTAATTACCATCTGTCTTCCTTACCTTGCTATGGAACCCATTATTTCAAAGCTTTCGGCGCAGTACTGGTTTGCGGGAACTTCCGGGTCTGCAAGGGATGAGATTCAACCTCAGCTGAAAAAAACCCTTTTAAAAGCTCCAGTGGACCTGACTGTGTTTTTGGGAAGAACTACCATTACCATGAGGGAATTTCTTCAGATGAAAAAAGGTGATGTCATTACTCTGGACAATAGGGTGGATGAGGATCTGGAAATGTGGGTTGAACAGAAAAAGAAGTTTAGGGTTCAGCCTGGAATTGTAGGACAGAATAAAGGTGCATATATTAAAGGATTGATTAGTTTATTTGCTGCGGCAGAAAATCCGGCAGAAGGAGGGGAAGATTTTGGGTGAAAATTTTTTGTCCCAGGAAGAAATAGATGCCCTTTTGAAGCAGGGGGCCCAGGAAAGCGATGCATTAGAGGAAGAAAAGAGCGCAAGTGAACCCAAAATCCCTGAAGAACCTGAAGAAGAACTGACTCAGGATGAAAAGGATGCTTTAGGGGAAATCGGCAATATTTCCATGGGTTCCGCTGCCACCACTCTTTCGGATATTCTCAGACAGCGTGTGGTAATTACCACGCCGAGCATAACAACCACTACCCAAGGGGAGCTTTTTAACAGTTTTGAAAAACCATATGTGGTTATAGAGGTGAGTTATACCGAGGGGCTTTCGGGGGATAATATTTTTTTTATGCATACCGATGATGCCATGATCATTGCGGATTTAATGATGGGAGGGGACGGGAAAGGATCCGAGGAACTCACTGAGATGCATTTGAGTGCTGTGGCGGAAGCCATGAACCAGATGATGGGTTCTGCGGCCACCGCCATGTCCAATATGTTTAATTTTCCCGTTATTATTTCGCCCCCTAAAACCTACAAGGTAGATTTTGATAAGGAGAAGTATGAATCCCCCTTTACGGAAGAAAGGGTGGTTGTAATATCCTTTAAACTTGTCATTGGGGATCTTGTGGACAGCCATTTTTTGCAGGTGCTTCCCTTTGATATTGCAAAGCAAAAGGCACGGATGCTCCTTGATCCTTCCTTTTTTACTCAGATGACCGCCGGGGAAAGTATGAAAGAAGAAAAGTCTCCAAAGGAAACCTCAGTGGAAGAAAAGGAAGAAGTTGAGGAAGTGACGCTACCCCAGATAAGCCAGCCGGAAGAGGAACCGGCAGAAACCATTGCTCCAAGCAGAGAACCCCAGAGGGCAGGGGTAGAAACTTTGACTATGTCCGAAAGGGAAAAGAGGAATCTGGATTTAATCCTGGATGTTCCCTTAAACGTTTCCGTTGTTCTGGGGAAAACGAAAAAGCCCATAGCAGAAGTGCTCAATATGACCCAGGGATCCATTGTGGAGCTGGATTCTTTGGCCAGTGAGCCGGTGGATATTTATGTCAACGGCACCCTTATTGCTCAAGGTGAGGTTGTGGTGGTAAATGAGAATTTTGGAGTCCAGATAAAGAACATCATCAGCCCGGAAGAGAGAATCCACAGGTTAAGATAAAGGAACCGTTGAAGTTAATAAGGGATGGAATTGAGAATAACAGAAAGAAAAAAAACAACCGGGGGCATTTAGTATTTTTTAACCTTTTAGCCCCCGGTTAAGTTATTACTGTGCTAAGAGATGACCGGCGTGAGTTTCGGAGCGGGTAAATTGCAACAGAGGCCTTTGGCAAACATGCCGGTTTATTTTTTTTCGTGAACTTTTATGTTTCTTGCTCCGTGATTGCGGAGAACCTCTTCTGCACGGTCCGCTTTGTCTTCTGAAGTGTTTATGGCCACCAGAACATTTCCTTCCCGTATATCCTGCTCTATCCGACGGCCTTCCTCTTCAGGAATTCCCCAGTCCAGCAATCCACCGGCAATGCCTCCTGTGGCTGCTCCTGTCAGAAGTCCGCTTATGGGTCCCGCTGCCACCACAGGCCCTAATCCCGGTATTGCCAGCGCCCCTGCTCCTGCTGCAAGCCCTGCAAGGGCACCTAAAACCCCGCCGCTGGTGGCGCCATCGGCGATGTTTTCTGCGGTTTCTAAGGTTGCGTTGGTTAAGCCTTCTTCCCCTTCTCCTTTTCCGCCGCTTCCCTTTCTTTCTTTAGCCAGAATAGAGATTTCCCTGTCAAATCCCTCTTGACGCAGGTCGTTTACTGCTTCTTCGGCAACCCGCTCGTTGCTGAATATTCCAAGTACGGTCTTGGACATGTAATCAACCTCCCGGTTTTTAGTGGTATATTCCAGTAAAATATAATTTCCAAAAAGTCGGTCATATATGCAGAAAATCTTTTATGGTGTTATCCAAGACCGATTCTCAACAGGGGAATTTCCTTTACCGCTTCAAGCAAGTTTGAGTAGCTTAGTTCACCCCCCGCTGCCTTAAAAAGCATTTCTGCGATTTCAGGATATCTCTTAACGGTTTTATGCACCAGGTGGGGGAAGTTGTAGACCAGTTTTGAAATTTTTACCGCCATATTTAATTCTTTTTCAATGGTTTCTGTAATTTTTTCCGAATATTTATCCAGGCTTCCTCCGGAATTTGCCCCTTCTGTTATGGTTTCGGCGGCCAGCTCAGCGCTTTTTAAGGCATGGTAAAGGCCTTCCCCCGAAAAGGGATCGGCTAAGCCCGCCGCATCTCCCACTAAGAGCGACCTTTTCCAGTGCAATTCATTTTTTCTTTCCGTGAGATAGGGAATTGGATGTCCCATGCTCTTTTTGATTTTGTGGGGTCCCGTCAAAGTGGATTTTATAAAGCTTTGGGTGACTCCTTTAGGGTTCGTACCTTTTTTCTCAAAGGTTCCGCTGCCCATGGACAAGTGCCCTTTTTTGGGAAAAATCCAGCTGTACCCCCTTTTTATAGTGCCGTACTCGATCCATATTCTTGACCGCTGCTTTTGTAAAAAGCTTTGGTCCACTGAAACTTCAGCTTCAAAGGCTTTGGCAAAGTTAATTTTGAAGTGGAAGGGCAGTTTTTTATGGACAATGCTTGCGGGACCGTCAGCTCCCACCAAGAAATCCGCCCTATGGCAGCGGGAGGGGGTTGTGATGTGAAACTTTCCCTGGGCATATTTTATATCCAGAACGGGTGTCTGTTCAGCCACTACTGCGCCGGCTTCTTTGGCCAGATTTGCCAGCCATGTGTCCAGCTTATCCCGCATGGTGGTGTAGATCAGGGGGGTGGGGAAATTTAAATGCACGGTTTCTTCCCCTCTATAGGTAACGAGAATATTTTTTACGGCATCTTCTGTGATGTTTTCCCACCCCTGGGGCAGAAGGTTGACGGCTTTTTTGGTAAGTCCACCCCCGCAGGGTTTGTATCGGGGGAATGTGCTCTTTTCAAAAATTATAACCCTAAGGCCAGTTCCTGCCAGTTTCCACCCCAGATAGGAACCCGAAGGCCCGGCACCTATTATGGCTGCATCCCATTTCATGGCTGACCCCTTCCCTTAGGAGGTGTTTAACGTGTTTTTATTAATTTAGTACAAAATACCATTATCCTATTCATAAAGTCAAATATCAGCCTGTAGATAAAGGAAACCATTTCAGCATAGGCGTAGGCGAAGGGGAGGACAAGGAGAGATGAAAAGATATTAAACAGGGCGTGGGCGTTGGCTATCTGCCGGGGCAAGGAATCCGAAGTTGCCTGGGAAAGGGCGGTGAAGGGCTTAAAAAGGGGTAAAATTATAATAATTCCCAGAAGGTTCAGCAAAAGATGGGCAAGGGCAGTTTTTTTCGCGGCATCATTTCCTCCAATGCTAGCCAGGAGGGCCGTTGCGCATGTGCCCAGATTGCTTCCCAGAGTCAGGGCGACTGCAGAATTTAAGTCAATTATTCCCCTTTGGGAAAGGGCAATGATTACGCCCATTACAGCACTGCTGCTTTGGGCTAAAGCTGTGGCAGCAGTTCCTATGATTATACACGCTATGGTTTTTTTTTCTGCGGCTTTTATCATTTTATAAAAAAACGGGGAATGGATAAGGGGTTCAGCGCCTATGCCGATTAAATGGAGGCCTTCAAAAAGGGCTCCCAGTCCCATGAAGAAATATCCCAGTTTTTTGGATATGAAAAACGACAATATCCCTGCAGCGAAAATGGGTATAGCCAAATGGTATAGGTTTAAGGACATTATCTGGGCGGTCATGCATGTTCCAATATTGGTTCCCAAAATAATGCCAATGGAGCTTCTAAATTCAAGGATACCTGCATCCACCATACTTACGGTGACCGCCGTTACAGCGCTGCTGCTTTGAATTATGGCCGTTATAGCGGTGAAGGCAATGGTGCTCCTTAGGGGTGTTTGGGAAAAGCCTTTGACCGCTTTTATTAAAACATCTTGGGGAACAAAACAAAGATTCCTCTTAAACATTGATAAACCTGTAAAAAAAAGAAGGAAACCGAGGATAAAGAACAAAATATCAATTAACATTTCTTTCCCCCGCGCCGATAATTTAAGAAAGGGTAATAGAAATATGATGATTGATATGCATGTACACGGAATGGCCCATGGAGAATTTGATTTCAGCGAAGAAAATTTATCCCGGTTTTTAAAGGAAGCGGAAAAAAAGGGCATTGAAGTAATGGGATTTGCCGAACACAGCTGGTTCCTCAAAGAAATTGATGTGGGAGTAATAGACAATTTAAGAAAGCTCTTTCCCCATATAAGAATCTGCCTGGGTATGGAAGTGGATCATGTCCCTGATATGGACGGGGAAATCATAGAAAAAATAGCTTCCTTCCCCTTTGACTATGTCATGGGATCGGTGCACGAAATAGAAGGATGGATGTTCGACCACCCTGATTATTCCCATGGGTTTGAACACCGGGATGTTGATGAACTCTATGAAAAATATTTTTCTCTAGTTGACAATTTAATTGAATCGGGAATCTATGATGTTATCGGTCACCTGGATCTGATAAAAATATATGGTCACAGGCCTACAAAAAGAATTGAAGATTTTGTTGTCCCCGTCCTGGAAAAAGCGGCCCGGAGAAACATGGTCGTGGAGATTAATACCAGCGGATTGTATAAACCCGTTAAAGAAATTTATCCAGACATGTCCATATTAAAGCTCTGCAAAAGCTTGGGGGTAAAAGTTACGGTGGGTTCCGACGCTCATCTTCCGGAGCATGTGGGCAGGGATATTTTTAGGGTCCTTGAATTGTTAAAGGAGATAGGTTTTAGGGAAATTGTGTCCTTTGAGAATAGAAAGTCCGTTTACCATCCCATTGATTAAGGAAAATGGTTGTGAAAAATTTTTATTTTAAATCCCCTGCAGGGGCAGGAACTTATTTTATTTTAAATAATAATAATAATGATAATAAATATTGGAGAGGATTATTTTGGAGATACCCGCTCTTTTTGTTACGGCTTTGGCCGTTGGTTTTTCGGGAGCAGTGGTTCCCGGCCCCCTTTTAACCATAACCATTGATAGGAGCTTAAAGCAGGGGTTTGTTGCCGGGCCTCTTGTGGTTCTAGGACATGGCCTTTTGGAAATAGCCACTGCCGTGGGGATGTTTTTTGGGCTGGGTTTGTTTCTGCGACAGCCTTCTGTGTCAAGATTTATAGCGGTCTGCGGCGGTATGGTTCTTATCTGGATGGGAACGGGAATGATTAGGGGGATAAAAGGAACCGCTGCTGCTTATAAAGAAGGAAACCCCAAGGATAAGAAGGGTTTTTGGGGAAGCCCGGTGACGGCAGGTATTATGGGAAGCCTGTCCAATCCCTACTGGTTTTTATTGTGGGCCACTGTGGGGGCTGCCTTTATAGTGGAATCCTTTAAATGGGGAGTTTTAGGCTTTGCTGCATTTTTCTCAGGACATATTCTGTCGGATCTCCTATGGTATTCTGCCGTATCCTTAGCAGTAACGGCAGGAAGAAGGGTTTTTAGCGACAGCGTATACAAAGGGATAACCGTTTTGTGCGGCACTTTTTTGATAATTATTGCTATTTATTTTATCTGGTCCGGTATAAGTGGTAATATTATTATGGAGGGGTAGTAGTTGTGAATATATATGATAAAGCCTTAGAACTGGCAAAATTGCTGGCAGATACTAAGGAATATAAGGATTTTATTGCAGCTAAGGAAAACTTAACCAAAAATCAAATATGCTGTGAAATCCTGGATAATTTCAGGCAGGCACAGTTTGAGATACAGGTGGCTGAGCTGTCCGGTCATGAAGTGGATGAGGCTGCCAGGGAACAGCTGGAAAAACTTTATGATATAATAAGCATCAATCCCACCATAACACAGTATCTGGAGGCGGAGTACAAATTTTCCCGCTTAATGTCAGACATTCAGAAAATTATTTCAGATGCAGTGCCCGAGTGGTTTGAATTGGATGTTAATAAGGATACCCTTAATTAGCAAAGAGGTGGTGGTTCCATTTGGCTAAAAAACAGAGAAGAATGACAAAACAAAAGAGAGTTATCCTTGACGTTCTCCGTAGCACCACCTCCCACCCCACTGCGGATTGGATTTATAATGAGGCGAAAAAAATTCTACCCAACCTAAGCCTGGGGACTGTTTATAGAAACCTGAATAATTTAAAGGAAGAAGGTAAAATCCTTGAACTCAGCTACGGCAGTACTTACAGCCGCTTCGACGGCAATCCGGAAAATCATTATCACTGCGTATGCGTGGAGTGTGGAAAAGTTGCGGATTTAGATATGCCCGTGGTTGAGGAACTGGATAAAAAAGCCCAAGAAGCCCAGGGTAGTTCTATTTTTTACCATCGCTTGGAGTTTTATGGTTTATGTCCCCATTGCGAGGAAAAAGAAATGAAAAATTAAAGGGGCATGTGCCTTGTCTGTAATTTTGTTTCTTTGATAAAAGACGCAGTAAATATTTATTAAGAACCTGTTAAAAGATTGTTTTCATTTGCAGTGCAGGTGCAGGAGGTTAAAAGGAGTGGAGAGCAATATATCCTATCTTAAAAAGATACCGATTTTTTCCCACCTTACGGAAGAAGAATTAAAAAAGGTTGATGAAATAACCAAGGTGAGGAAATATCGGAAAAATATGATCATCTTTATTGAAGGGGAGTATGGCAACGAGCTTTATTTTATAAAAAAAGGCAGTGTCAAAATATCAAAGCTCTTGGAAGACGGAAGTGAAAAGATACTTCACTTCTTAAAAGAAGGGGATATTTTTGCGGAGGTGCTACTTCTGGGTGGCGGGGAATATCCCGCCACGGCAGAGGCCATTGAGGACGCTGAGATTGGAATAATAGAAAATGAACTTCTGGAGGAACTTTTGAGGAAAAACGGAGAAATTACCCTTAAAATTCTTAAAGTTATGGCCGAGCGGCTGCGACGCGCCCAGTATCATATTAGGGATTTAGCTCTAAGGGATGCTTATGGGCGTCTAACCAGCGTGCTTTTGGATTTGGGGGAAGAATATGGAGAAAAGACCCAGAGGGGCGTGAAAATATCACTTAAACTGAGCCAGCAGCAGCTGGCAAATTTGGTGGGTACTTCCAGGGAAACTGTGGCAAGGATTTTAGGGGTTTGGAGAAAGGAAGGCATTATTAAAGTAAACAATCAGTTTATAGAAATACTGGATATAAATAGGCTTAAAAAATGGCTTTGAAGCCTCCGGGGAGGAGGCTTTTTTATATTTGGTCATGGATTTCTGCTATTTGCTCCCATATCTTCTGTTGTATATAATAATAAACATCAAAATTTATTGAAAATTTACTGCGGGGGAAATTGGAAATGCTAAATAATATCAGAAACCTTTACAAAAAAAAGAATTTTAGGATAGGGCTTATTGTCCTAACGGTAGTTTTGTGTCTGGGACTTGTGGGATCATATTTTGCTTTTATACCGGATTTATTGCTTTCCAGGGGAAATAGGGGTGGTGAAGGTACCCAGGATATGGATTATGATTTTGAATACGAAAATTTGGAAAACAGAATAAAGGAATATGAAGCTAAGCTTAAGGAAAAACCAGAGGATGTTGAAACCCTATGGAACCTGGGCAACGCATATTACGACCTGGGCGTAAGAAAATTGGTGGAGGGTCAAGAGGTAAGTGAAGGTACTGAAAGCTTAAAAAAATCCCTGGAAACCTATGAAAAAGCAGTGGAAATTGATCCCGATGATGCGAAAATATTGGCCCAGGCTGCCGGGGCTGCCTACTATGTGGGGGATATGGAAAAAGCAGAAAAGTATTATAAAGAAGCCCTAAACCTGGACCCGGAATCCGTTGATACGAGAATAAATTACGGACAGTATCTTCTTTACGGAAAAAACGATCTGGCTGGGGCCAAGGCCCAATGGCAGCAAGCCTTAAGCCGCGCTAAGGATGAAACCACCAAACAGGCACTGGAAGCTATGCTTGAGCAGGTGGAAGAGCTGGAAAAATAGCAGGAACAAAACGGAGAAAACCCTTAGGAATTTATAATTAATATAAGGAATTTTTGGGGTGATAATTTTTTGGGAGGGGTAAAAATGGAAGGCACTCATCTTTACGATGTAGCGGTGGTGGGTTGCGGACCTGCAGGACTGTCTGCTGCGGTGAATTTAAAGATAAGAAAGAAAAAGGTGAAAATTGTAGGTGGGGAAGTATGCAGCCCCAAACTCTACAGCTCACCGGAAGTAAACAATTATTTGGGTTTCCCAAACATTAAGGGGTCAGATTTAAGGGAGCGGTTTTTAAAGCACGTTAGGGGATTGAACATTGAAATTGCAAAAACCAAAGTGATAAATATTTTTCCCGGTGACAAGAGTTTTGGGCTATTAACCAAAGAAAATGAGATTATTTCAGCCAGGGCTGTAATCATTGCCGTTGGGGTTACCAGTACAGCCACTCTGCCCGGGGAAGAGGAATTTCTGGGCCGAGGAGTGGGCTACTGCGCCACCTGTGACGCACCCCTTTACAAGGGGAAGGATGTGGCGGTTGTTGCCTTTAACAAAGAGGGAGAGAAGGAAGCCGGGCTTCTGTCCCAGTATAGCAACAAGGTGTATTTTATTCCGCTCTACAAAGACGCCCCCCGATTTTTAGGGGATAACATTGAGATTTTCAATGATATTCCCACGGCAGTGGTGGGGGATCAGTTTGTAAGTTCATTGGAGCTTAAAAAGGGAAGGCTTGAGGTTCAGGGGGTTTTCATTATCCGGGAAACGGTGCCCGTGGACCAGCTCTTACCGGGCCTTGAGATGCAGGATGGGAAATATATCAAAGTAAACATAAATATGGAAACCAATATACCGGGAGTTTTTGCCGCAGGGGACTGCGTAGGAAAACCCTTCCAATTGGCCAAGGCCGTGGGACAGGGGCAGGTAGCGGCCCTTAGGGCTGCGGATTATTTGGATGGGTAGTTTCATGAGAGGTGTTATTAAGCTTTGAGGGAAATTTATCTGGACAACAGTGCAACCACAAAGGTTATTCCAGAAGCGGTGGAGGCCATGTTGGAGGCCTGCCAAATTAAATACGGCAATCCCTCATCCCTGCACGGCAAGGGTATTGAGGCAGAGAAAATAATCAGGGAAACAAGGGAGAGAATCGCCGGGTTTTTAAACTGTTCTTCTAAAGAAATATTTTTCACTTCGGGGGGAACGGAGGCTAACAACTGGGCCGTATTTAAAGCCGCTGAAAAATTAAAGCGTTTTGGAAAGCATATCATAACCACTTCCATTGAGCATTCTTCCGTGCTGGAACCCATAAAGGAGCTGGAAGGGCGGGGATTTGAAGTTACATATTTGTCTCCATCCAAAGAGGGAATTATCAGCTTAGAAGAGTTGAAAAGGGAACTTAGGCCCGACACCATTTTGGTAAGCATCATGCACGCCAACAATGAAACCGGAGCTTTGCAGCCCGTTTTTGAAGCCGCTGAAATCATTAAAAATATTTCCCATAGGGCTTTTTTTCATGTGGATGCGGTGCAGTCCTTCGGCAAAGTAAATATAGATTTAAAAAAGGAAAGGGGAATAGATTTTCTTTCCATAAGTGCTCATAAAATACACGGTCCTAAGGGAATTGGGGCCCTTTTTATAAGGGAAGGTTTAAATATCAGCCCCTTCCTTTTGGGGGGAGAGCAGGAAGGGAAAATGAGGGCAGGTACGGAAAACCTTCCCGGCATAGCGGGATTTGGTGCTGCCCTTAAAGGGCTGGAAAATAATGTGGAAGCCCACTGGGAAAAAATAAAAGAGCTTAAAGAAAGATTTGTAAGGGGAATTAAGGACGGGATAAGGGATGTGATTATAAACGGTCCTTTGGATAATCGGGCCCTTCCCCACATTGTAAATGTTTCTTTCCCGGGTGTTAAGGGAGAAGTGCTGGTGCACTTTCTGGAGCAGTGGGGCATTTACATATCCACCGGGTCTGCATGCCATTCCCGGGGCGGCAGTGTGAGCCACGTACTGAAAGCTATGGGGCTTAAAAGGGAAGCGCTGGAAGGTGCGGTGCGGGTGAGTTTTTCTGCCCTTAATAGCCAGGAGGAAGTGGATTTTGCCGTGGAAAAATTTAGGGAGGCAGTGGAGGAACTGCGAAGCCTTTGATGGGATTATCGGGTCAAAACAGGGAGGAAATTTAATGAGCGGAGTTATTCTAGTGCGCTACGGAGAAATAGGATTGAAGGGCAAAAACCGCATATACTTCGAAAGGATGCTGATCAACAATATCCGCCGTTCCCTGGGGGATTTGCAGGGCATAGAAGTTACAAGGGAGCATGGAAGGCTTTATGTGAAGCACGAAGATCAACCGGGAAAGGTCATAGAAAGGCTCAGGAGGGTTTTTGGGATAGTATCCCTGAGCCCCGCAAGGGTTGTCCTCCTTGATATGGAAGCCGTAAAGAAGGGAGCCCTGGATGAGGTAAAGGATAACCTAAGAAGCGGTGATACCTTTAAAGTAGAAACAAAGCGTGCCAATAAAAAATTTCCCTACCAGTCCCCGGAAATAAACAGTATGGTGGGGGAGTATATACTAAAAAATATAGAGGGTCTTAAAGTCGATGTCAAAAACCCCCTTTATACGGTAAAAATAGAAATTAGAGAGAACAGCGCTTACATTTACAGCACTTCTTACTTGGCACCGGGGGGTCTTCCCGTGGGAGCAACGGGAAAAGGGGGCCTTATGATTTCAGGGGGTATTGACAGTCCCGTGGCCGGCTGGCTGGCAATGAAGCGGGGTGTTGAGATTATTGGAATACACTTTCACAGTTTTCCCTTCACCAGCGAGCGCTCAAAGGAAAAGGTTGTGGAGCTCTGCCGGGTTTTAGCAACCTATGGAGGGCCAATAAAGCTTTTTGTGGTACCCTTTACCCGCCTTCAGAGCGAAATAAAGAAGAACTGTCCGGAGAAGTTTTACGTTACCATTATGAGGCGGATGATGTTCAGGATTGCCCAAAAAATTGCCTTAAGGGAAGGGTGTACCGTTTTATTTACTGGAGAAAACCTGGGCCAGGTGGCCAGCCAAACCCTGGAAAGCATGGCGGTAATTGAAAGGGTTGTAGATATGCCGGTGCTAAGGCCCCTTATCACAATGGATAAATTAGAAATTATTGAAAAGGCCAAGGAAATTGGAACCTACGATATTTCCATTGAACCCTATGAGGATTGCTGTACCCTTTTTGTTCCCAAACATCCGGCAACAAAGCCCAGGCTTGATGAGGTGGAGAAGGCGGAGGAGAATGTTTCGGATTATGAGGTTCTTGTAGAGGAAGCCGTGGAAAAGGCGGAAAGTATTCTTGTAGCTCCTAAAGAGGGGGTGCTTTAATATGCCTTCCTGTCAGTTTTCCCTGTATCCTTTGGGCACAGGGAATTTGAGCCCTGTGATTGACAAAGCCTTGAATGAGCTTAAGGATATGGGGCTCTCTTATGAAATGGGCAACATGAGTACGGTATTTTACGGAAGTTCGGAGGAGATTTTTACCGCGTTAAAGAGAATGTATGAGGCTGTTTCCATGCATCCGGTGGTGATGAATTTTACGGTGAGCAATGCATGCCCAGTTTCTCCGAAGGGAAAGGAAAAGAGCTAAAAAAGGAGTAATGCATTTTGGCACCTTTAGCTGTGGGAATTGATATGGGAGGTACAAACATCAAAGGAGCTTTGGTAAACGATGCAGGGGAAGTCCTGGCTTATAAGAGGATTCCCACGGAGGCTCATGGGGGCGTAAAACATGTTTTAAAGCTTACGGCAGATCTTGTGAATGAACTGAAAGGGGACCGGGGAGCCGCCGTGGGCATTGGTATTCCCGGGATGCTGGATGCTAAAAGGGAAGTGATCATCAATGCCCCAAATCTTAAGTGGCGGAATGTGCCCATAAAGGATCTCCTTAAGGAAGTACTCCCCGGGGAGGTTTCCTTTGATAATGACGGTAATGCTGCAGCCATGGGAGAAGCATGGCTGGGTGCTGGCCGGGGATGCGGTCATTTCCTGCTCATAACCATTGGGACGGGCATTGGTTCAGGGATGATTCTGGACGATAAAATTTACAGGGGGGCAAACGGCCTTGCTTCGGAGCTGGGGCACATGACCCTGTTCCCTGGAGGAAGGAAATGCGGATGCGGAAAAAGGGGATGTTTGGAGACATTAGCCAGTGTTTCTGCAATTTTAAGGATGGCCGAGGAGAATGGAATTAGGCTTAGAGTTCCCGATATAGGGGAGTTTTTTGAGCAGGTTTATAAAGGAAATGAAGCTGCGGTAAGGGTGCTTACGGAAGCTATGGAATACCTCTCAATGGGTTTGGCCAATGCCGCTGCCCTTATAGACCCGGCTTTGATCCTTGTCGGGGGAGGAGCGGCGGAGTACGGAGAAGTGTTTTTGGAGCTGTTGAGGAGAAAATTTATAGAAAAGCTGCCTGTTCCCCGAGACGTCAGGATTGTTAGGGCTCAGTTGGGAAACAAAGCGGGGGCCCTGGGGGCTGCCCGCATGGCAATGCTGGAAATGGGGGTACAGTATGATTGAGCAATTTAAAAAATTTGGCAGGCTGCTCTTTGAATCCGGGGTAATAAGTTCCCACGGGGGTAATATGAGCCTTAAGCTAGGGGATACCGTTGTCATTACCCGAAGGAATTCCATGCTGGGGGATTTGAATGACGGGGACATAATTTCGGTGGGAGAAGACGGAACAGGCTCAGAAGCAGCTTCCAGGGAACTTTCCGTTCATCTTTCCATATACAGAGAGGTTGACTGCCGGGCGGTGGTTCATGCCCATCCTCCCTACGCCGTTGCCCTTTCCCTTATGGTGGACAAAATAGTGCCCGTTGATGCGGAGGGAAGTTATTACCTAAAAGAAATTCCCATTCTGGACGTTGAGCGAAGCATCGGATCCGAAAAAGTGGCGGCAAAAATCCCGGGGCTTCTTAAAGAGTGTCCCGTTGTTGTGGTAAA
Source organism: Clostridia bacterium (assembly GCA_012523575.1). GTDB lineage: Bacteria > Bacillota > DTU086 > DTU086 > DTU086 > 41-269. Next base: position 19,037 of record JAAYIF010000008.1, on the reverse strand, counting down.
GGGCCACGGCAGTTTTGCGGTGGGTAATGACCTTGAGGAGGCTTTCAGGCTTACTTCATCCCTGGAGTTTTCCAGCAGAATTCTGTGGCTGTGCGGAGTGTTTAAGGGGAGGGGGGATTGAAAAATGCTTAGTGATGAGCAGCTTAAAAGATATGAGCGCCAAATTATCATGGATACCATCGGCTTGGAGGGCCAGGAAAAGCTTAATTCTTCAAAAGTTCTTGTAATCGGTACGGGGGGATTGGGTTCTCCCATTGCCCTTTATCTTGCGGCTATGGGGGTTGGAACCTTAGGGGTGGTTGACAGCGATAGGGTGGAAGTTTCCAACCTGCAGAGGCAGATTATCCATGAAACGCCGGCCATTAGGCGGCCCAAGGTTGAATCTGCCCGGGACAGAATAAACCGGCTCAATCCCCATATAAAGGTTGAGGTGTACAATACAAAGCTTGACCTGAGCAATGTTATGGATATAATTTCCCCCTACGATGTAGTGGTGGATGCCGTGGACAATTTCCCTACCCGTTTTTTGGTAATCGATGCATGTTATTTTACGGGAAAACCCCTGGTGGAAGCGGGGGTTCTCCGCTGGGAAGGGCAGATAATGACCATTATACCCAAGGAAGGAGCCTGTTACCGGTGCCTGTTTAAAGAGCCCCCCCTGCCTGAAAATGTTGATGATCCTGGAAAGGCAGGGGTGCTGGGCGTGATACCGGGGATAATAGGTACCCTTCAGGCCCTGGAGGCGGTTAAAATAATTCTCGGTAAAGGAAATACTCTTAGCGGCCGGATGCTGATTTTTGACGGACTGAAAAGCAGTTTCAGGGAAATAAAGGTGCCTCGAAATCCCAAGTGCCCCCTTTGCGGTGAAGAACCTACAATAAATACAATAAAGAGCTTATAAAAAGCATTCATTCTGTTGACAGAGAATCTCTGCTGCGGTTTTCTCTACTTGCGAACTTGCGCTGGTTAAAACCGGGCTGCCCAATTCGGTGTCCATGCGAGAGACTGGCTGGCGCTCATCTTCTGCTCGCGGTTCCCGGTTTTGCTTTACGCTTTGCTAAGGGATGTTAGCCTGCGTCCGTTAAGTCGTTTCGCAAACCGCAGCAAAGCCCTATATGAAATTTACTGAGAAGGCTTATCAACAGTCTAAAAGCTTACGACAATCATTCTGGCAAAGGGTTTTTGCTGCGGTTTAACCTGTTTTTTGCTTGTGGGGGAGTGGAAAAAATTGACCCAACAGTTAGTGGATTTAATAAAGGATGTGCCTACTGCTCTACAGATCATTATACTTGCTGCCATACCTGTGACGGAGCTTCGCTTTTCCATTCCGGCAGCCCTGGCCATAGGTATGTCCCCGTGGGAGGCCTTTGGGCTTTCCGCAGTGGGAAACGGCATTCCGGCCCTTATTCTTCTACTGCTTTTGGAACCTACATTTAAGCTGCTTTCCAGGGTGGATTTTTTCAGGAAAATTATTGAATACATTCTAGAGAGAACAAGAAAAAAGAGTGACCAGGTGCAGAAATACGGCGCTTTGGGTTTAATGCTTTTTGTGGCCGTACCCCTTCCCGGGACGGGGGTGTGGACGGGAAGCCTCCTTGCTTATTTATTTGGGATAAAATTTTGGTATGCACTGCCGGCTTTGTGGGGAGGAATGCTTGTTGCAGGTGTAATTGTTACCCTAGCTTCCCTTGGGGTTATAAAGGTTATTACAGCGGGCTACGGAATGTTTCTACTGATCCTTGCAGCGGCATTGATTTTTTTATTTTTTTGGAGGAGAGGCGGAAGAAACACATCTTAATTTTTTAAAGACTTTATGCGGAGGGGGAAGATTTTGTATTACTGCGATTACCACGTACACTGCCGTTACTGTGCGGATGCCGAGGGCAGCATTGAAGAGTACTGCCTCAAAGCCATAGAAAGGGGAATATCGGAAATATGCTTCACACCCCACTATGAAGCGGATCCCGTCAGAAGAGCCATTGACGGTTTTGTTCGGATGGAGGGAAAGCTGGTTTCCGTTACCGGAAGCTGGCTGGACAGTTATTTTAAAGAAATAGAGCAGGCAAGAAAGCGTTTTGGGAACCAGCTTATTATTAAAGCGGGAATTGAAATGGATCATATTCCCGGGATGGAAAGGGATCTTCGGGAAGTTGTTTCTTCCTATCCCTTTGATTATGTTTTGGGGGCGGTTCACTCCATAGATCACACTGCTATCTCTTCGGAGACCGAAAGCTCCATATATTTTTTAAAGCACAGCGTTTCAGAGCTGCTGGAAGATTATTATTCCATACTGGAAGAAGCAGTGGCAGCGGGGATTTATAATGCAATAGCCCATCTGGATATTTTCAAACGATTTGGTTTTAAGTATTATAGCCGGGAAGAACTGGAAAAGCTGCCTAAAAGGGCCCGGGGGGTATTAAAGGAGGCCATAAAAAGGGGAATTGCCTTTGAGATAAATACTTCGGGATACAGACAGGGACCCGGGGAGCCCTTTCCCGGAAGATGGCTTTTGGAATACTGTGTGGATCAGGGAGCTAAACTTTTCACCGTGGGTTCCGATGCCCATAGACCGGATGATTTGGGAAGGGATATTTTAAAGGCTTTGGAACTTCTTAGGGAAATTGGGGGGTTAGGGCCTGCAAAATACCGGTTGGGATCCCTAGAAAATTAATGGAACCTCTTAATATCCGGCTGAAAAAGCCGTTTTTTTATTTTTTTTACGGAAATCACAGCAGGAAATGGAGGTTATGTGTAGAATAAATTGTGAAAATAAGTGGTTTATAGTGGGTCGTTATACCCACAAAGTGGAGCGATATCCTATGTTCATGGGGGAATACGAACATACCCTTGATGCTAAAGGCAGACTGATTATTCCCGCAAAGTTCCGGGAGGAACTGGGGGAAAGGTTTGTTGTAACCAAAGGGCTTGACAACTGCCTTTTTCTTTACCCCATGGACCAGTGGAAACAGATAGAACAGAAGCTGTGTTCCCTACCCTTTACCAGATCCGATGCCAGGGCTTTCGCTCGCTTTTTCTTATCCGGAGCCTGTGAGTGTGAAGTGGACAAGCAGGGCAGGGTTCTCCTTCCGGTTAATCTCCGCAGGTATGCAGAGCTGGATAAAGAAGTGGTGATTATAGGTGTTCTAACAAGGTTAGAAATATGGAATAAAGAAATTTGGGAAAAATACAGCCAGGAGACCCGAGAAGAATATGAAGAAATTGCAGAAAAGATTGTGGACGTGGATTTTAACCTGTGATGCCGGGAGTGAATTAATTGGAATTTTGCCATGTGCCCGTTCTTCTTGATGAGGTGATCGAGGGCTTAAAGATAAAACCGGACGGCATTTATGTGGATTGTACTTTGGGTGGCGGGGGTCATTCCTCTGAGATAGCTAAAAGACTGGGAAATGAGGGAACCCTTGTGGGTATAGAACAAGACCCCGAAGCCGCTAAAGCTGCCCAGAGGCGCCTTGATGGTTATGAAGCCCATATAAGAATCGTGCGGGAAAATTTTCGCCATCTTGACAGAGTACTTCAGAATTTAGGCATTACCAGGGTTGACGGTTTTCTTGCGGATTTGGGTGTTTCTTCCTACCAGCTGGATAATCCGGCCAGGGGGTTTACCTACCAGGAGGACGCTCCCCTGGATATGAGGATGGATCCCGGTTCCGAGCTTACGGCGGAGAAGATAGTAAACACTTATTCCAAAGACGAGCTAGAAAAAATTATCTTTCAATACGGTGAGGAAAGGTGGGCATCGAGAATAGCCTCCTTTATTGTTGAAAGGCGAGAGAAAAAGCCCCTTTCCACCACCGGCGAGCTGGTGGAAATAATTAAGGCAGCGGTTCCCGCCAGGGCAAGAAGAAAGGGCCCCCATCCTGCCCGGAGAACCTTTCAAGCTCTGCGCATTGCTGTAAATGATGAGTTGAATGCTTTAAGGGAGCTTTTGGAATTAATGGTCCGGTATGCCGGGCCTGGGGGACGGATATGCGTGATTTCATTTCATTCCTTGGAGGACAGGCTGGTTAAGGAAGCCTTTCAAAAGCATGCCCAGGGATGCGTCTGCCCCGCTGATTTTCCCCATTGTGTATGCGGGAAAACTCCTTCATTAAGGATCATAACAAGAAAGCCCATAACTGCAGGTAAAAAGGAAAAGGAGTTAAATCCCAGATCCCGCAGTGCCAAATTAAGGATAGCTGAGAAAATTGCTTAAATATAAAGTTCTAAAAAGATTGGGGGTTGAATAGGGTTGTTAGTAGCTCCTGACCTTGAAGGGGATTATTACGGCCTTGAGCAGACAGCGGAGGAGCAGGGTTTAGGCAAGGTACGGATAGGATCAAGGAATGTCAGAGGCCGCAAGGCTAAACGTAAAGGTGTTATTAAGAAGTTTTTCTTAATGGTAGGGACTTTATTCTTACTTTTATCCTTTGGAATTTATTATACGGCTCTGACGGCGGCGGTGGCCAGTCAGGGTTATAAACTTGAAAGGCTTCAGAGGGAGATTGAGCATATTCAGAATGAAAATGAGCGCCTTGAATATGTGGTTGCCCAAATGAGCTCTCTGGACAGAATTGAGAAAGAAGCAGTGGAGAAGCTGGGAATGAAAAAACCTGATCTGGAAAGGATCGTTTTTGTTTCAACGGCAAAGGTCGACCAGGGAGAAGCAGCTTTATCATCCCAAACGTCTGGACAGGAGAAAAAACAGAATTTTCAAAATCAGGATGAAAGCATGCCCGGGGGAGAGCGGCTGTCCAAGTTTTTTAATAACATTTTCAAAAACCAAAGGGCTGAAGTATTTCTTTTAAATTAACTGTGACTCTGGCTTAGGGGAGAGAAACTTAGCATGTCTGTGAGCAATGTTTTTATAAAAAAACGTATTGCTAAGTTATTCATTCTGCTGGCTGGAGTTATTTTTTTGCTCTTTTTACGCCTGGGCTACATACAGTTTGTAAAGGGTGATGAGCTGCAGCAAAAGGCTCTGGACAACAGGCTCCGGGAAGTGGTGGTGGAAGCCAAAAGGGGAGCCATTTATGACCGCAATGAAAGGGAGCTTGCTGTAAGTGTCAGTGCTGATTCTGTGGTGGCCTTTCCCCCTCAGATTAAGAGAACGGGTAAGGCGGAAGAGATTGCGGAGCAGCTGGCAGAGATTCTTGAAATGGATAAAAAAGAAGTGTTGAAAAAAATAACCCAGAACAGTTCGAGTGTATGGGTAAAGAGGAAAATAAAGGATTTTGAAAAGGGTAGGAAAATTAAGGAACTGGATTTAGAGGGTATAGAGGTGATAGAAGAGAGCCAGCGCTTTTACCCTAACGGGACCCTGGCTTGCCATTTGCTGGGATTTGCGGGAATTGACAATCAGGGGCTGGAAGGACTGGAGGTAGCCTTTGATGAGGAACTTAGAGGGGTTCCCGGCCGCATAGTAATGGAGTTTGATGCAGCGGGACGAAAACTTCCACAGGCGGTTCACCGATATATTTCCTCCAAGGACGGGAACAATCTTGTTTTGACCATTGACGAAACAATTCAGTATATTGTGGAACGCGAGCTGGATCAGCTGATGAACAGCGGCGTTAATCCCAAAGGAGCTGCCATTATCGTAATGAATCCCAAGACAGGGGAGATCCTTGCCCTTGGCTGCAGACCTTCCTTTGACCCTAACAATTTCAGCAAATTTTCCCCTAAAACGTGGAGGAATATTGCGGTGTCCGATACCTATGAGCCGGGTTCCACTTTTAAAATTATTACCGCTGCAGCGGCGCTGGAGGAGGGAGTCATAAGGGATAATGAAAGATTTTATGATCCGGGGTATATAAAGGTGGGGTCAGAAAGAATCAGGTGCTGGACCAACGTTCCCCATGGCAGTCAGACCATTGAAGAGGCGCTGATGAACTCCTGCAACCCGGTTTTAGCGTCTGTGGGATTAAGATTAACGAACAAAGACAGGGGATTATTTTATGAATACATTAAAAATTTTGGTTTCGGTAAAGCAACGGGGATAACCCTTCCCGGCGAAGGCAAGGGGCTTCTCATCCCTTTGGAGCAGCTGAAGGATATAAACATTGCTACAATTTCCATAGGGCAGGGAATATCGGTCACTCCCATTCAGATGATTACGGCGGTTTCAGCCGTTGCCAACGGTGGAAATCTCATGAAGCCCCTGCTGGTAAAGGAAATTCGCGATAACAGCGGAAAGGTTGTGGAAAAGTTTGAACCTCAGAAAGTAAGGCAGGTAATTTCCCCGGAAACCTCGGAAAGATTGTGCAAGATGCTGGAAAATGTGGTCAATGAGGGTACGGGGAGTAGAGCTTTTATAGAAGGATATCGGGTGGCGGGTAAAACCGGAACAGCCCAGAAGGTAGGCAAGGGGGGCTATGTTCCTGGGAAATACGTGGCTTCCTTTGTGGGATTTGCTCCGGCCAATGATCCCCAGGTGGCTGCTCTGGTGATAGTTGATGAACCCCAGGGTTACCCCTATTATGGGGGTACGGTGGCGGCACCTATTTTTAAAAGGGTGGTCGAGGATACCCTTCACTACTTGAGATTACCCAAACAGGATACGGGTGTTAAGCCTCCGGAGATGCCAGGGGAAGAAAGTCCTAAGCCCAGAGAAGATGTGGAAGTTCCCGATGTGGTTGGCCTAAGCCCCAACGAAGCCAGGCAAAAACTGGCCCAAGCCCGTTTGGAAGTAGAAACTGTGGGACTGGGAGAAAAGGTCCAAAATCAGCTGCCTAAGCCTGGAGCAGTTGTAAAGGAGGGCACAAAAGTTATAATATACTTGGATCAGGAAAGCTCCCAGGAGGTTTTGGTTCCCGATGTCAGTGGAAAGAGAATTTTTGAAGTTGCTGACCTGCTGGAAAGCTTGGGGCTTGAGCTTATTCCCCATGGTTCCGGGAAAGCCCACCGGCAGAAACCAGCCCCCGAAACTAAAGTAAAAAGGGGGAGCAAGGTGGAAGTTTGGTTTAAAGAGGATCAGTAACTAGGAACCAGAGTATTGGCTCTGGTGTTTTTGTATTTAACTTTCCATAGGTTAAACTTAGGTCAACAGGGCATAATATAAAAGGGATATTTTAGCAGTGGTGGATGAGGATGTGGCGGTTTTGAAAGGCATTAAGGAAATAATTGGTACTATAGAATGGCAGGGTAATTTAGACACAGTGTTTAAAGAAGTGAAATGTGATTCCAGAAAGGTGGAAAAGGGAGACCTTTTTGTTGCCATAAAGGGATATAAAAGTGATGGGCACGATTACATAAACGAAGCCGTTAAAAAGGGAGCAGCGGCTCTGGTGGTTGAGCGGAAACCTTTATCCGAAGTTGGGGTCCCCTGGCTTCGGGTTAAAGACGGCCGCCTTGCATTATCAAGAATTTCGGCTCACATCAATGACTATCCCTCTCAAAAACTCAGGGTTATAGGGGTTACGGGTACCAACGGGAAAACCACAACAACCAATTTGATAGAAAACATCCTTCATCATGCCGGCAAAAGGGTAAGCCTTATGGGGACCGTGGAAAACAGGATTTTAGGAAAACCCGTGGAAACAAAACTCACCACCCCTGATTCCCCGGAACTCCAGGGCCTTTTGGCAGAAATGGCTGAGGCAGGTTCGGAGTATGCAGTCATGGAGGTTTCGTCCCATGCTTTAAAGCTTAAAAGGGTGGCTGATTGCGAATTTGATGTTGCTGTGTTTACCAATATAACCCAGGATCATCTGGATTTTCATCCCACTTTTGATGATTACTTTAATACCAAAGCGGAGCTTTTTTATGGTCTTCACAGCGGGAAAAAACAGGGCAAAAAATTTGGAGTGGTAAATCTGGATGATCCCCACGGAAAAATTATTGCTGAAAAGGCTAAAGTTCCCATCATAACTTATGGGTTTTCAGAAAAAGCCGATGCTCGGGTTGAGGAAGTTGATATTGGACCCAGGGGAACCCATTTGAAAATTGCCTATGGGGGAACAAAGCTGGAACTTTTGGTCAGGTTGATGGGGAGGTTTAATGTGTACAACATCCTGGCGGCCTTCTGTACCGCAGCCAACGAAGATGTTGATATAGAGCTTATTAAAGAAGCTTTAGAAAAAGCAAAAGGGGTTCCCGGCAGGTTTGAATCCGTTGAGGAGGGGCAGGATTTTTCCGTTATTGTGGATTATGCCCATACCCCTGACGGATTAATAAATATCCTTCAAACGGCGAGGGAAATAACCCCGGGGAGGATAATAACGGTTTTTGGCTGCGGGGGGGACAGGGACAGAACCAAGAGGCCCCTCATGGGAGAGGCCGCAGCTTTGTATTCCGATTTCTGCATCATTACTTCGGATAATCCCAGAAGTGAATCTCCCGGGGCAATCATAGAAGATATTCTTCCCGGGGTAAGGGAAATTACCGATAGATATAAAGTAATAGAAAACCGACGGGAAGCCATAAACGAAGCTGTGCGCATGGCGCAGAAAGGGGATATGGTAGTAATAGCCGGCAAGGGCCATGAAACCTATCAGATCATAGGAGATAAAGTGCTTCATTTTGATGACCGTGAGGAAGCCAGGAAAGCATTGAGGAGACTGAAGAAATGATAGAGCTTAGGGTTAAGGAACTTGCGGAAATCTGTGGTGGAAAGCTGGTTTGGGGAGATGGAGAAACTTCCTTTAGGGGAGTGAGCATCGACAGCAGAAAGATTGAGCCGGGACAAGTGTTTTTCGCCCTGAGGGGAGAAAACTTCGACGGGCAGGATTTTGTGGAACAGGTCTTTGAAAAGGGCGCTGCGGCAGCGGTGGTGCTCAAAGATTTTAAGGGCAATGCCCGGGGTAAATGTTTGGTGCAGGTGGAGGATACCCTTTCGGCTCTGCAAAGGCTTGCTGCATGGTGGAGGAGAAAGTTTGATATCCCTGTCATTGGGATAACGGGAAGCAGCGGAAAAACCACCACAAAGGATATACTGGCGGGCATTCTGTCCACTTCAGGGGAGGTGTGCAGAACCCGGGGGAATTTAAACAACCATATTGGTTTGCCCCTAGTGCTGCTGGAGCTCAGCAGAAGCTGCCGTTTTTGTGTGGTGGAGATGGCCATGCGGGGCTTGGGAGAAATCGCTCAGCTGTGTGAAATTGCCGCTCCCACCGGGGGGATCATTACCAACATTGGGGTGGCTCATTATGAGAGGCTGGGTTCAAGGGAAAATATAGCCAGAGCCAAGGGGGAATTGGCCCAAAGCCTTCCCCAGGAAGGCTTTCTTTTACTGAATAGTGAAGATGAATGGTCTTCTTTGATTGGCAGTCTTACTTCAGCGGAAGTAATATATTACGGTATGGGAAATATAGCCCGGATCAGGGCTGAAAAGGTGCAGTGCGAACCCTGGGGTTCTTCCTTTGTATTGGTATCGGATAAAGTTTCTGGCCCCCTAGAACTCCCCATTCCCGGGAAGCATAATTTATACAACTGTCTTGCCGCAGTGGGGGCTGCCCTTCAGCTGGGGTTGGGTTTGGAAGAGATACAGCAGGGATTGAACCAAATACATCTTACAAAAATGCGCCTGGAAATCCTCAAAGGCATTAGGGATACCACTATAATAAACGATGCCTACAATGCCAATCCCGATTCCATGAAAGCTTCCTTAAGGGTTTTAAAGGATTTTTCTGGAAATCGCAGGATTGCCGTTCTGGGCGACATGCTGGAATTGGGGGTAATTGCCGTTAAGGAACATAGGGAAGTGGGAAGGGAAGCCGTTCATTTAGGCATTGATTATTTGATCACCGTTGGGGAACTGGCGGAATATATCGCCCAGGGAGCGATGGATGCAGGGCTGCCCGAAAAAAATGTCTTCTGTGTTTCCGATAAAGGCCAGGCAGCTGAGCGGCTTAAAAGGATTGTTGCTCCGGGAGACGTTATTTTGGTAAAGGGTTCCCGGGCTATGGGAATGGAAGAGATAGTAAATGCTCTAAAGGATGCGGAGGATTGATCTATGCAGCAGTTTGCTGATTTTGCACCAAATTTATTAAAGGTTTTCTTAACTTCCCTTTTATGCACCGTTGTTTTGGGACCAATAATAATTCCCATTTTAAACAAATTAAGGTTGGGACAGTATATCCGCCAGGATGGTCCTGCCAAGCACTTTAAGAAGGCGGGTACCCCAACCATGGGAGGAATAATATTTATTATCCCCCTGCTTATTGCCACAATGATTTTTGCAGGGGATAGTGTGGAAGCCTTGACTGCGGCTACGGTAACCCTAGGGTATGGTATCATTGGATTTATGGATGATTTTATAAAGATTGCCTTAAAAAGGCCTTTGGGGCTTAAAGCAAGATATAAATTACTGGGGCAGGTAATTCTAGGTCTGCTTTTGACGATATATGCAGTGCAGTATTTGGGGAGGGGTACCGGTTTAAATGTGCCCTTTACCGGTGCTGCGGTGGATTTGGGGTCGCTGTATTATCCCTTTGTTCTTTTGGTTTTGGTAGGCAGCACCAATGCCGTAAATATTACAGACGGACTTGACGGCTTGGCTGCGGGCTGTACTATGTTTGTTTCCGCAGGTTATGTTTTTATATCCCTCATGGCCGGCAAGCCGGAACTGGCGGTTTTTGCGGCGGCCCTTGCCGGCGGGTGCTTTGGCTTTTTGGCCTTTAATTTTTATCCGGCAAAGGTATTTATGGGGGATACCGGTTCCCTTGCCCTGGGAGCTGCGGTGGCATGTTTGTCAGTGCTCACAGGGACAGAGCTGGTTCTGCCTATAATTGGAGGTATTTACGTTATTGAAACCCTTTCCGTGGTTCTGCAGGTAGCTTCCTTTAGGCTTAGGGGAAAGCGGATTTTTTTAATGAGTCCCCTGCACCACCATTTTGAGCTGGCTGGATGGGATGAAGAAAAAATTGTCCTTATGTTTTGGGCTTTTTCGGTATTTTTTGCCCTAATGGGTGTTTTATCTGCTTTAAAAATAGGTTAATGAAATAAAAAGGTGGCGTTTGGCGGTGATTATAAAGGGCAGCAGGGTACTGGTTGTGGGGGCAGGAAAGACAGGTGTAGCCTGTGCTGATTTTTTAAATCAAAGGGGTGCCCGGGTAACTTTAACGGATATAAAGAAGGATTTTCAAATAAAAGATGTGGTGGATAGGTTTAAAGATACTTCGGTGGTAATTAAAGCCGGTGGATACCCCGATGTTGACAGCCACAGCACCGATCTGGTCATTGTAAGTCCGGGAGTTCCTCTGGATGTGCCTCCCATAAAACAGGCCTTGGAAAAGGGTATTCCCGTTTGGAGTGAGCTGGAGCTGGCTTTTCGCATGTTTAATGTCCCTGTGGTTGCCGTTACGGGAACTAACGGCAAAACCACTACCACGGCTCTCATTGGTGCCATGTTTAAGGATGCGGGAAGATCTGTGGTGGTTGCAGGTAACATAGGAGTCCCTCTCATTGAGAAGGTGCCGGAAATAACTCCCGACCATGTGGTTGTTGTGGAGGTAAGCAGTTTTCAGCTGGAGCGTATTGAAACCTTTAAACCCCGGGTGGGGATTGTCCTAAATTTGACCCCGGATCATCTGGATAGGCATGGCAACTTTGAAAATTATGCCCGGGCCAAAGAAAGAATATTCCTCAATCAGTGCGGTGAAGACTTTTCCATATTAAATTATGATGACAAATATGTACGAAAAATGGCCCAATCCACAAAGGGGCAGGTTATATTTTTCAGCACCAGACATACCTTAGAACAGGGAGCTTATCTGTTTAATGATGCTGTTCATGTTGTCCTTGGGGACAGCGGAAATTGGGTCTTAAACCGCGGGGATATTTATATTAAAGGGGAGCACAATGTTCAAAATGCCCTGGCAGCTATTCTGGCCGGTGCTGTCATGGGCCTTGAAAGGGAAAGCATGGGCAAAACCCTTAAAACCTTTAGGGGGGTTCCCCACAGACTGGAATTTGTGGATGAAATAGGAGGAGTTAAATACGTTAACGATTCCAAAGGAACCAATCCCGATGCATCCATAAAGGCTCTTATGGCCTTTGACGAACCCATTGTTCTAATTGCTGGGGGCAAAAATAAAGGCAGCGATTTTTCAGAATTTGCTGAGGTTGTTAAGAAAAAGGCGCGAGCCGTGGTACTTCTGGGAGAAGCGGCCGATGAGATTTTCTATGCTTTAAAGAAAAAGGGTTTTGAAGAAATCCATAGGGAAAGTTCCTTTGAAAGGGCGGTTTATCATGCCGGTGAAGTGGCGCGGCCGGGAGAGGTGGTGCTTTTGTCCCCCGCCTGCGCCAGCTGGGATATGTTCAATAATTATGAGGAGCGGGGAGATCTTTTTAAAAAATTGGTAGCTTCCTTGAGGAGGTAAACCTATGCAGGGTGCGAAGAGGAAAATGCCCGATTTTGCTATTTTTTTTGTTACCCTTCTCCTGCTCACCATTGGATTAGTGATGGTTTTCAGTGCCAGTGCCGTTTCAGCTTACCTGGACCGGGGGGACAGCTTTTTTTATCTCAAACGGCAGCTGAGATGGGCACTGGTGGGAATAGTGGTTATGATTGGATTAATGAATTTTAATTATTATAGAATACGCAGGTATGCCAATCTTGGGCTGTTGTTTTCCATAATGCTTTTGGTTCTAGTTTTGGTTGTAGGAACGGTGAGCCACGGTTCCAGTCGGTGGTTGGATTTGGGTATTATATCCTTTCAACCTTCGGAGCTCATTAAACTCCTTCTGGTAATTTTTTTGGCCAAAAGCCTAAGCGATCACCAGGAAGAAGTTCAGAATTTTTTTAAAGGGGTGCTGCCCCATATAGCCATAACGGGATTTATATGTTTGCTTATACTTCTCCAGCCTGATTTGGGAACGGCGTTGAGTATTGCGGGAACCGCTTATCTTATGCTTATAGCTGCGGGAGCCAGGGCTACCCATTTGGTTATTTTAGCCCTGGTGGGAGCAGCTTTGGTACCTGCTGCCATTGTAATGGAACCTTACCGATTGAAACGCATCACTGCTTTTTTAAATCCCTGGGCAGATCCCATGGATTCCGGATTTCAGATTATACAATCCCTCCTTGCCTTAGGTTCCGGTGGGCTTATGGGAATGGGATTGGGACAGAGCCGACAGAAATTTTTCTATCTTCCGGAGCGGCACACCGATTTTATCTATGCCATTTTAGGAGAAGAGTTGGGCTTTATAGGTGCGTCCTTTGTACTCCTTCTTTTTGCCATATTCTTATGGAGGGGTTTTAAGATAGCCCTTTCGGTAAAGGACAACTTTGGAAGCCTTCTGGCGGTGGGAATAACCTCTATGATAATTCTTCAAATGATAATCAATATAGGGGTAGTTACGGGATCCATGCCCGTTACCGGGATAACCCTGCCGTTGATCAGCTACGGCGGCTCTTCGCTAGTTTTTACCCTGGCAGGTATTGGTATACTCCTTAATATTTCCCGTTTTTCCGGGACCAAATAGGTAAATGGGGGTTCATATATGAAGAGAGAGGAAAAAAAGCTTCGGGCCGTAATCACCGGAGGAGGCACCGGAGGACATATATATCCCGCCCTGGCCATTGCCAAGGGGCTAAAAAACAGATATAACGATGCCGAACTTCTTTACATAGGCACAAAGGAAGGATTGGAAGCAGAGATAATTCCCCGGGAAGGTTTAAAATTTAATACTGTGTCGGCTTCGGGCTTGGAACGGAAGGTTTCCTTAAAAAATATAAAAACTCTCCTTAGGTTTTCTAAGGGAATAATGGAAGCCCAAAAAATCCTCCGCTCCTTTAAGCCCTGTGTGGTTATCGGCACGGGGGGATATGTATGTGCTCCGGTGATGCTGGCGGCGGTGGTTCAAGGAATTCCCACGGTTATTCATGAACAGAACGCCTATCCGGGGCTAACCAACAGGCTACTTTCTCCCTTTGTCAGCAGGGTATGTGTAACCTTTGAGGAATCTATTCCTTATTTCAAAAAAAAGGGAAAAATCGCCGTTACCGGACTTCCCGTTCGGCCTGAAATATATAAAACCACTAGAGAACAGGGGGCCGAATACTTTGGACTGGATCCTGATAAGTTTACCATTCTGATTGTGGGAGGGAGCAGGGGAGCAAGGTCCCTGAATAAAGCCGCGGTACCGCTGATCCAATGGGTTGTTGAAGAGGGGTGCAGGCAGGCGGTAATGGTGACGGGGAAAAACTGCTATGATGAGGTATTAAAGGATCTTTTGGGATTCGGTATTGATGCATCCCGCTTCAGCAATATAAAGGTTGTGCCCTATCTGCATCAGATGGAGTACGGATTGGCTGCGGCGGACCTTGTTATTTCCAGAGCCGGTGCTTCCTTTTTAGCGGAACTGACCGTTAGGGGACTACCGGCGGTATTGGTTCCCTATCCCTTTGCTTCGGGTAATCATCAGGAATTTAATGCCAGGGCTTTGGAGAAAAAAGGAGCTGTTAAGGTGGTTTTGGATAAATATTTAAAGGGAAGGGTTCTTTTAGACGAGGTGCAGAGGCTTTTGAAAGAGGGAAGGCTTGGGGAAATGTCCGAAAACAGCCGCCAGGCCGGCAGACCCCATGCTCTGGATGAAATCATAGATGTGGTTTCTGGGGTACTTAAAAAAGCTTAAATATTAAAACTAAAGGAAAATTTTTTAACGGACAAGCTTTTATAAGCGCTGTTTCCCACATATTTTGGAGTACACATTAATATATCACCTTTAAAAGATTACAACATGGAATAAAGGAGTTGAAAAACCTTTGAAGATAAATGAAAAGTCAGCCCATTTTATTGGAATAGGCGGAGCAGGAATGAGCGGTTTGGCAAAAATAATGCTGGAATATGGATACAGGGTTTCGGGCTCAGATATAAAAAATTCTTCCGTAGTAGAAAGGCTTTCCCGTTTGGGAGTGCTAACCTATATTGGTCATAGCGAGGAACATATACCAGCCGAAACCGATTTAGTGGTGGTTTCCTCGGCAATTCCCGAAAATAATCCCGAACTATTGGAGGCCCGGCGCCGGGGATTAAAAATAATATCCAGGGGAGAAATGCTTGCCAGGCTTATGGAGGGTTTTAAGGGGATTGTGGTTGCTGGGGCCCACGGAAAAACCACCATAACGTCTATGATTGCCATGTGTTTAGAAAAATGTGGCTATGAGCCCACCGTTGCCGTGGGGGGCGAATTGAACGATATTGGGGGAAATGCAAAATTAGGACGGGGTGAATATTTTGTGGCTGAAGGGGACGAGAGCGACGGTTCCTTTCTTAGATTAAAGCCCTATATAGGTGTGGTAAGCAATGTGGAAAATGATCACCTTGATTATTACGGCACCTTCGAAAACATTGCTTCGGCCTTTGAAAAATTTATTGCCGGCGTTCAAAGGGACGGTTTTGCAGTTTTATGTGCCGATGACCCTTTTTTAAGGGAAATTGCTTTAAATTCATCCTGCAGGGTAGTTACTTACGGCTGGCATCCTTCGGCGGATTACAGCATTGGGCATCATTCTTTCCATGGTTATTCCAGCCTTTGTGAGATTTTTTTCCGTAAAAAGAAGCTTGGCACTCTGGAACTTAAAGTTCCCGGACGTCATAATATGGTTAATGCATTGGCCGCCGTTGCAGTAAGCCGCATTGTGGGAATAGATTTTCAGGATGCTGCGAAGGCTCTGGGGAATTTTAAGGGAGCATCCAGGCGTTTTCAGCTTTTGGGAAATTTTAAGGGAGCAATGGTGGTGGATGATTATGCTCATCATCCAACGGAAATTGCCGCTACCCTAAGGGCTGCGGTACAGGGAAAGCCCAGGCGCATCATCGCTGTTTTCCAGCCCCACCGTTATACAAGAACTAAATACCTCCATGAGGAGTTCGGAAAGGTTTTCGGGGATGCCCATTTGGTCATTGTTAATGAAATATATGCTGCAGGGGAGAAGCCCATTCCGGGAGTTAGTGGCGGTTTGATAGCAGAGGAAATAAAAAAGTACAGCAATGAAAATGTTATCTACATACCCGGAAGAGAGGAAACCGTTGAATACCTGGATAAAATTGTCAAGGAAGGGGACTTGATTCTGACCATAGGGGCCGGTGATGTGTGGAAGATTGGAGCGGAACTGGTGAACAAAAGCGTTATTGCAGGGGGATAGGTGGTGAAGTTGGAAGGCTTTATAAGGAGCATTAATAATATAGGTAGGGGCGATGTTTTCATAAAGGAACCCCTTCTGCGCCACACTTCCTGGAAAATCGGAGGCCCTGCTGATGTGCTTTTTGTTCCCCAAACTTTTTCCGCTCTCAGAAAAGCCATAAAGCTGGCGGAGAAGTACGGGGTGCCCATAACAGTTCTTGGAAACGGGACCAATGTTTTAGTAAGGGATGGGGGCATTGAGGGGCTGGTTATTAAGTTATCGGATCTTAGGAAGACGGTGGTAAAGGGAAACGGGATAAGGGCATCGGCGGGGGTTCCCCTGCCGTACCTTGCCTCTCTGGCCCAGAAACACGGATTGACGGGGCTGGAATTTGCGGTGGGAATACCGGGTACGGTTGGAGGTGCTGTTTTTGGTAATGCCGGTGCCCATGGCAGAAGCATAAAGGATGTGGTTTCCGAGGTTGCAGTAATGGATTTCTCAGGGAGGGTAACCAAACTGGGAGCAGGGAATTTGGTTTTTGGCTACAGAACCAGTGCCTTTCCCAAAGACAGCATTATTCTTTGGGCTTCCTTTTCATTGCAGAAAGGAAGCAAGGAAGCCATTAGGGAAACCATGGACCTTTATTTAAAATGCCGCAGGGAAACCCAGCCTGTGGGGGAAGCAACGGCGGGCTGTGTTTTCAAAAATCCCCCGGGGGGTTCGGCAGGTTATTTTATTGAAAAAGCCGGGTTGAAGGGCCAAAGGGTAGGTAATGCCCGGGTTTCAACGAAGCATGCCAATTTCATAGTCAATGAAGGGGGCGCTACGGCTTCCGATGTATTAAGGCTTATTGAAAAAATAAAGGAGGAGGTATTAAAGGAATTTGGAGTAGAGCTTAAAGGAGAAATTAAAGTGTTGGGGCGGGGGCCGTAAGGGTCTGGAGGTGAAGGCTGTGGGTGGTAAATTTATTATCATGGGAGGTGCTCCTTTAGAAGGGGAAGTTTCCGCCAACGGCGCAAAAAACTCTGCCCTTCCCATTATGGCAGCGGCCCTTTTGGCAAAGGGGAAGTCAGTGCTTTACGGCATTCCGCGTTTAAGGGACGTTATGGTAATGAAAAAAGTTTTGGAATGCCTGGGAGCCAAGGTAAACTACAATGGCCGCTGCATGGAAATTGATGCCACTAGATTAAACAATCACAAGGTACCCCCAGACCTTACGCGAAAATTGAGAGCTTCCAACCTAGTGATGGGCGCGCTTCTGGCCAGGTTGAGAAAGGTTACGGCTGCATATCCCGGGGGTTGTGATATCGGTTCCAGACCCATAGATCTCCACCTTAAAGGGTTTCAGCTTTTGGGGGCTGAGGTGGAAGAAAAAGGTGGCTACATCCATGCGGAGTTAAAAAACCCACCTGTGGGATCAGAAATTTATCTGGATTATCCCAGTGTTGGTGCAACTGAGAACATAATGCTTGCAGCGGTATTCTCCCGGGGAAAAACGGTGATCAGAAATGCTGCCAGGGAACCGGAAATAATTGATCTCCAGAATTTTTTAAACAAACTGGGGGCCAAAGTCAGGGGAGCGGGAATGGGAACCATTGTCATTGAAGGAGTAGAGGAGCTTAAGGAAACGGAGCATGAGATTATTCCCGATAGAATTGAGGCTGCGACCCTTTTGGTGGCAGGGGCAATTACAGGGGGCAGAGTAAAGGTTAACAATATTATTCCCGAACATATGGAAGCGGTGATTGTTAAGCTCAGGGAAGCAGGGGTAGAAGTGGCTGTCCAGCATAACAGCATTGAAGTTACATGCGATGAAACCATAGGGGCAGTTAATATTAAGACCCTACCCTATCCGGGTTTTCCCACAGATATGCAGCCTCAGATGATGGCCCTGATGTCCTTGGCGGAAGGTACCAGTATCATTTCGGAAACCATTTTTGAAAATCGATTTAAGCATGCGCTGGAACTCAATCGAATGGGGGCCGATATAACCGTTGAGGGAAGAATTGCCGTGGTTAAGGGCGTCCCAAAATTAAGCGGTACCTTTGTGGAAGCTACTGACTTAAGAGCCGGGGCTGCCCTGATTCTTGCCGGCCTGGCTGCCGAAGACATTACGGTGGTGGAAAACATAAGGCACATTGACAGGGGTTATGAGGATATTGATCTTAAATTAAGGGCATTGGGGGCAAAAATTGTCAGGGTTGATGGCTAATGCAGCATGTATGCTGCTTTTTTTGGATATATGGGGGACATGCTTTTGGAGGTGTTAAATTTTGCAGCAAACAAGAACTAAAGAAAGAAATAGATACAGTAAAAATCGTAAAGCCATGAAAAAGATGTTTTTATTTTTACTGGTGGTTTCGGCCTTATATTTTCTTTTTCATTCAGAAATTTTTAACATTAATTCCTTTTCAATCAAAGGCAATGATCTCCTTAGCCGGAAAGAAATAATTGAAATCTCAGGGGCCAAAAAGGGTACCAATATTTTTAATGTTAATTTGGAGGAAATGGAGGAAAAAATTGAACTCCATCCGGTGATTAAGGATGCTGAGGTGAAGCGGGTTTTTCCCAATTCCCTTTCCATAGAAGTTCAGGAGCATAAACCCTCCGCCGTTATTGCAACGCAAGGAGGATTTATGCTGCTGGATAAAAGGGGCTACCTGATAGAGCAGGTGGAAAGGATTTCCCATATAGAGCTTCCAGTAATAACGGGGGTTGACGTTAAAAAGAATGTTGCCCCCGGGGATACCCTTTCCAATAAAAAACTATATCCGGCCCTTAGGATTCTTACTTCCACCGAACCGGATGATCTTCGGTTTGTGGCGGAAATTGATGTTAAAAACCCAGCATGCATTAATTTATATACCCATTCAGGAATCAAAATAGTTTTGGGGGATGGAGAAAGGATAGGAAAAAAAATTGAAACGGCAAAAAAAATCCTTTCTCAGGTGGACAAACAGGTGGAATATAT
>JAAYIF010000007.1 GCA_012523575.1 Clostridia bacterium | reverse complement strand
CTCCTGAGCTCCATGTAGGTTTATGGTCTCTGCTGCAGTTTGCGAAACGACTTAACGAGCGCCAACTAAAACCGGGCGGCGCGAGCATAAGATGAGCACCAGCCCCAACCCGAGATAAGGACGTCGAATTTGGGGCGGTCCGGTTTTGCCCATAAAACTGCGCTTAGAGATGTCCGGTGTGAGTTCCGGAGTGAGTAGACTGCAGCAGAGACCCTTTATCAACAAAAAAAGGCCTGTTATGGCCTGTATCTGCGGAACGAAGCTGTCGGTGCAGTAGCCCGGTGGTTTTCTAATCTAAGTCTTCCTTCTTAGGATTTAATCCGCTTTAATCCACCTTTCGGATCTGCCCTCTAATTTCCCCTTCGGGATTCTGCTCTGTGTGGGCATTCACATACGTGTTGCCTGCGGCCATGGCCTCTATTAGGTCTTCTAAGGTGCGGCCTTCAAGGGGACCAGTAAGATCTTGCCGGTTTATTGTTCCGGATATCTGTCCACGGTTGACACTTATCCCCGGTGATGCGCTGAATAGTGGTGCTACTATAGGCCCGTTTGTTCCCCTTCTCCCCAGGTGAATATGGGCAACGGTCAAATTGCTGATACTGTTCACATTTAATCTAAAAAAGAGCTGTGTTCTATTGCTCAGCAATTGAAAAACTGCTTCCCCACTTGCCGCAGTATCCACAGGGGGAACACTCTGTCTACCTTCCAACCTTGCAAAAAAACGCATCTAATGGGTTCCTCCTTTTTTTACCATATTATTTTTTTAAATTAAAAATGACATTAAATAACAAAAAATTCTTCTCAGAATGTAGACAAATTATCTTAGTAAACCCCCTGGGTATCTACTGCGGCTTGTGATGCCACTTAATGAACGCCGGTTAACAGCTCTTGGCGAAGGGTAAGGCAAAATCGGGAGGTGTGAACAAGGGGTGAGCGCTAGCCTAAATCCATAATTTTTCCTTATTTGAAAAAGGTGTGAATTAGGAATAAAGGTGCTCCGTGAACCGGTGTTAATCCGGAAAACTGGGAATGTACTTTAGAGGGACTTCCGGAAGTTCTTTTTTTGTTTTATGCTTTTATACATATTCCGGCAGGCAAATCGGAGGAATCCTCAACTAAAAGAAATGTGCCGAAGTTGGCTAGATGTGCTTGGGGCCAAAGCATTATTTTGAAAAAGTTTCCCTGCCTGGTAATGGGCTAAAAACCGGAAAGAAGATTTATGGCGAAACTTTCGATTTTCCTGGCGGTTTTTTCTTTGTCTTCTACCATAAAATCAGCGTAAAGGACCTTTTCGGCTCCCTTATCCTTGACCCGTTCAACCATTTTCCCTAGGGCATTTTTTTTCTGACCACCATGGGTGGCGAATACAGCGGTTTTAATACCCGATAAGCTGCCGCATTGGGAAACGATAGAATTGAAGGCCGGGTGGGGATTGAATGCCCATATGGGACAGCCGATGCATACCATATCATAGTCAGCGGGTGAAATTCCCAAATCAAGGATTTCCGGTTCTTTGCCCCTTATTGCCTCCCAGCTGCCCTTGAAAATTCCCAAGGGCTTTTTGAGCTCAATTTTTTTTACTTCAACGGTATTTTCCTTGGACAATTCTTCAGCCAGCTTTTCGGCCACAAATTGGGTATTTCCGGTTTTGGAATAATAAGCAATTAGTATCTTCATAAAGGTTTCCTCCCTAATGCCTTGAATTTTCCGATAATACACTGATGAGGGGCCCTATTCCCCTCCTTTTTTAGTTTTATTGTAAATTATAATAAATTTAATAGGCTTTGTTTATACATTATTGTTTATTATTAATAATTTTTTAAGGACAGATGGGGAGATTTTTTTATAAAGGAAATTACGGGATACCGGCGAAGCAAATTATGGAGAAAAACTGGTAAAACTTCTTTAGTGAAAGGAGGAATGTTTTTGACGCAGGATGATGGGGCCCTTACTTTTCCCGTTGAGGAGGGGGCCGGGCGTCCCATGCTTAGCTGGGAGGGGAAACGCCCACTGCGGGTCGTGAAGTATTGTGAAGCCCTGCTTAAGGAGCAGTATGGTGAGCCGGACCGGGGCGGCTGGGTTAATCGCCTTTACTGGGGCGACAATCTAAAGGTAATGGGCCACTTGATGAAGGAGTTCAAGGGAAAGATCAAGCTCATTTACATAGATCCTCCCTTTGATTCTAAAGGGGAATACCGTAGACGCATCAGGCTTAAAAAGGGGAAGGAACCGGCGGGGGAGGCTTCGGTAATTGAAGAAATGCAGTACACGGATATCTGGGCGGACCATCAGTACCTTCAGTTTATGTACCAGCGCCTTCAGCTGATCCGGGAGCTTCTTTCCGAGGACGGATCCCTGTACGTTCACCTGGA
This sequence comes from Clostridia bacterium, assembly GCA_012523575.1. GTDB lineage: Bacteria > Bacillota > DTU086 > DTU086 > DTU086 > 41-269. The sequence goes on along the minus strand of JAAYIF010000007.1, from coordinate 1,896 downwards.
TTACCGCCAGAGCCATTATATAAAGGTAATTCTGGATGAGATTTTTGGATCGGATAATTTCCGCAATGAGATAATTGTGCGGAGGGCTACCAAAAACCTTCAGGGCCAATTTAACGGGGTGGCAATGCTTAATACGGCCACCGACAGCATATTCTGGTATTCAAAAAATCCCGATACCCGTTAACGCCTACCTAGAAAGCCTGCCGATAAGAGCCAGCGCAAGGGGAGATGGGCGGGATTTTATAATAAAGAGGAAAGGCCCACCATGCAGTACGAAATTTTTGGAAAAAAGATAACCTCAGGGCAGTGGAAGTGGAGTAGGGAAAGGGCCTTTAGGGCAGCGGAAAACTATGAAAGGTATCTGGCTCATTATAAGGATAAAATGAGCCTTGAGGAATATTGGAGAAGAACGGGCAAAAAGCTGGAGTTTTTGAGGCCCAATCCCAAAACGGGCAATCCCCAGTATTGGGTAGAGCCCCGGGAGGAGGTGCCCTGCGATACCAACTGGCTTGATATTCCCGCCTATTCCCACAAAACAGGCTACCCCACGGAAAAAAGCGAAAAGCTTTTGGAAAGGATAATTGAGGCTTCTTCTGACCCCGGAGATATTGTGGCTGATTTTTTCTGCGGTTCCGGTACCACCCTGGCAGTAGCCCAAAGGTTGGGCCGTCGCTGGATTGGAAGCGATATCAATTTGGGGGCTGTGCATACCTCCGTCCACAGGATTGCCCGGATTGTTAAAGAGCAGAATGGGCTTGCCCGGAAGGAAAAATTTTTCCCTGCCTTTGCCGTATACAGCGTAAATCATTGGGATTTTTTTAAAAATGAAACGGAAGCCAAAGAAAAGGTGATAGAGCTTTATGGGGTAAAGCCCCTTAAGCGGTCTTTTTTTGACGGCTTTTTTGAGGGCAGGTGGGTTAAGGTGGTGGAGCCCAACCGCATATGCTCAAAGGAGGACGTGCGGGCTGTTATTGACCGGATCCTTTCCGGGGGAGATAAGGGAATTGAAGCTGCCCGCAGGCGAGGCGTGATCATTCTCTGCGGCGGAATGGAGGACGGCGTGCAGGAATATGCCAGGGACATAAATACCTTGGGTATTGCCCTGGAAATACGTAGCTTTCTGACGGACAGCAAAAATGCCCTTTTAAAACAATCTCCCCAGGCAGACATTTCCATTAGGTTTACCCGTGACAGGGCAGTGATAGAAATAAGTAAATTTTACTCTCCTGCGCTCATGAAAAAGCTGCAGTTTAAGGATGAGAACAACGCCTTTGAGGACTGGCGTCAGGCTGTGGATGCCATTTTCATTGATCCCAACTACGATGATGAAGTGTTCCGACCCTCCATTCAGGATGTTCCGGTAAATAAGGAGGTGGTCATAGGGGGTTACGAACTCCCCGTACGGGAGCTGGGTGAGAAAATTGCCGTTAAAATTGTGGATTTGCTGTCGGGGGAATTTTTTGCCGTTGGTAAGGTAGAAGATTTAAAAAATAGCGAAAGGTAAGGGACTTTACAGGTAGAGACAGGGATTCAAAGGGGTTTTTATGCTGCGCCACCAATCCCGGTGTAAAAAAGTGTAGGAAATTGAGAAAAAAACAAGAAAGGAGCTTCCCTTCTTTGGTAAGATAGGAATGAAAAACCTACATATCAAGGGGATAAAGGCCTTGATTAATGTTAAACTCCCAGCATGGAAAAAATTAATTACCCAAATTGTAGTGAAGTTGTGCAAAACCCTAATCCTATCCCTCGTTATACTCCTAGCGGGAACGCCAATTCTTTGGGCTGGGGAAAATGCTGCAATGCCGCTGGATGAAGTTTTTGAGCGGGTGCTGATTCTTCCCTTTGACTACCACGGCAAGGTATTCTTAAACGGTATTAAGACCGATGTTTCAGGAG
>JAAYIF010000006.1 GCA_012523575.1 Clostridia bacterium | reverse complement strand
GAGGCAGCAGCATTTCAGGGAAGCCTTAATATCGCCATAGTGAGCCCGTTTCAGATGTGAAAAATAGGGGGACAAAGGGGACAAAAATAAAGCTGGGATTTTTCCCGGCTTTCTATTTTTTTAAAAAAAGCCTATCAATTTCTTCGTAAGTCATCATGCCTGTTTCAAAAAGCCTTTTTTTAAGTGCTCTCTTTGAAACTTCAAGGCTTTTACGCAGTTCTTCAAATTCACGTGCGCTTTTAGGTATGTAGAGCCATCGCATAGGCATAAGAACTTCTGCTGCAAAGGTTTCTGCCTCTTCATCTGTTTCTTTAACATATTTTTCAAGTCCCTTCACTTCGTTCCAAAACAGAAAAAAATCCTGTCTTTTTATTTTTATACCCAGTTCCTTTGCTTTAAGCATAAGATAATCGTTGTGTTTAAAGATAAAATGAGCGAGTTCATGCGCTAGACTGTACCTCACCCTCTCATATATATTGTCCATCAGCTCAACGAAAATCCTGTATTCTCCATTCCAGTGAAAGCACACTGCATCTTTGAGTCCGCTGTCGGTTACGTAGACAACAGGCACAAAAGATTTTGCGATAGAAAAAATAGGCGCTGGAGGCCTTTTTATATTCTTTATAAGCAATTTTGCTGTCATGCGAATTTCCTCAAGCCTTTCAGGACAAACGCAGTTCAGCAAATCATTCAGCCCTTTCTTCAAATAATTCCGGCCAGCCTGCTTTTAAAACTTTTATAAGCCTTTCCCTCTCTTCCTTTGTTAACCTTCCCTGTGCTCTGAACATTGCGGTCACAAGTGAGGCAAACTCTTCACTGTCGTCTTCAGCCTGCTGCCCGCAGAGCACATCACTCCTTCCCGTGAGATAATCAACGGAAACCCCCAACACGTCGGCAATGGCAACAAGCGTATCATAGGGGGGTTTGCGCTTTTCCCTTTCATAGGATCCAACCGCATCCACAGAAAGCTTCTTCCCGATCTTTTTGCTTATTTTTTCTGCAAGTTCTTTTTGCGACATGCCCCTTAACTCTCTTGCTTCCCTGATCCTGCTGCCGATCACTTTTCTCACCACCTTACGTCGATCCTTTCGAGGAACCGACAAAATGTCAAACAAAAATGTAAAAATTATTAAGATTTTGTCAGCTTTTATACAATATTTAGCAAATAAAGCGTACAATCTGTCAATAACAGCATCGACTTATTGTCAGGTTTAATGTTACTATAAGCCCATGCAGCCGACATATTTCCAATATGCTCAGATCGCAGCGTCACTGAGGCTGATCACATTATAACACACTCCCGGCTGCAATAAAAGCGGGGAGGGTGAAAAAATGCCTGTCAGGGCAAGATCAAGATCGGAGGCTTATGTTGAGTGCTTTTATGTCAAAAAGATGACTTTAGCCGACATCGCGAGGCAATTTGGTGTCAGCAAAGTAGCAGTAAGAGAAGCGATTATAAAGTACGACTACAATGCTTACTTAAAAGAAAAAGAAGCCCGCAAACTAGAAAGAGAAAAAAACCGCAGAAAAAGAGAGCTTAAGAAAAGAAAAGAACAAAGAAGAATAAAAAGACAGCAAAAAGAAGAAGAGAAAAGAAAAAAGCAGGAGCAGAGAAGGCAGGAATATGTCCAAGAAGAAAGAGAAGCGTACGAATGGCTATTAAGACACCAAAGAAAAATCTTTCCTTTCGTCAAGAAAAGCAAACTTTCTGACCCCGACTTTGTTTGGTTCAGCTGCGTCCAAACGGGCCCTCGCAACCTCCTCACCGATCCCACGACAACGAACGACCTCAAGCAGGCGATAAAAAATGCGTACAGACCTTCATTTACCCCGGTTGAAGTTTGCTGCAGTAGTAAAGATCTTCCCCCGAACGGAAGTTTCAAAAAAGGCAGGGGAGGGGGTAGGTCATCAAACAGCATAAGGATTTCAATGCTTTCCTAACGTCCTTTCCTCAATAAATTACTCAATAAACTAAAAGAAAGGGGAAATGAAATAAATGCCTACAACAGAAGAAAAAGAAAAAACCCTAAAATTCAAAGACAAAACATTAAAACACGGCTTTACTTCAGTTCCAAACGCTGTCCTTGAAGAACCGGATTTAAGCCCGGGGGCAAAAATTACGTACTTTCTACTTTTGAAGTTCGCCTGGAAGAGTGGGGAGGCATTTCCTGGACAAGAAAAACTTGCAGATGCAATCGGTTGCTCTGAGAAAACCGTACGCACGTATCTTTCTGAGCTTCAGGAAGCGGGACTCATATCTTGCAAGAGAAGAGGATTGACGCAGACGAACGTATATTACATAAACGACTTAAGAACCTTTCTTGACCGGAAACCCTCTTCCGGTCAAGAGCGGAAACCAGCTTCCTATAAAGAAGACTCAGATCAAGAATATAAAGATCAAGAATCTTATAGTATAGATTCTAATCCTATCGGATTAGAATCTATACACGCACCCTCAACGGGTGCGTGCGTGTCAGAAACGCCCGAGGAAGTGATAAGAAGTAAATCTTCTGGTAAATCCGATGGAATCTCAACAGAAAGAAGTATAAAAAGAAAAGCGCCTGAAGAGGTAATTACCTATCTGGGTGAAGATAGAACTTCCGACGAAGTCGTCAAAGTTCCGATGAAAGGAGGGGATAAAAGAAAAACGCCTGAGGACGAATCCCCAGACGCAGACGTAGAAGAAAGCTGTAATAATTATACCCCATCAGGCGTTTTAAATGCAAGTGTTTCAAACAAGGATTTGATAGCGATCCTTGGAAATGGGCTGCGACGTGTCATAGAACCTAAAAAAGCCTATGCTATAGCAGGAAGACTTTACAATCTATACGATTTTCCTGCTGCCGAATTTTCTGTATCAGCCCTTGTCAGGCGTTTTGAAAAAGGGGATGCTGTCGAAAACCCGATAGCCTATCTATTCAAGGTAGCCCGTATCAAAAAAGAGGAACTTGAAAGTGGACAAAAGTACGATCGTTTCCTTGAGGAAGAGTACCGACCGTTCTCAGAAAAGTATCCTGAAGGACAGGCGAGAAGGGGAAATTATTGCTGATAACACGACCGACCGTTCTCAGAAAAGTATCCTGAAGAGCATGAAAAGAGACTTAAAGAGCACAGAAAGTACCTTGTTGAACGAAAAAAAAGGCTTGAGCTCATCAGGAGAATGCGTACACCCCCTCCAGATGTTCCCGGTTTCGTCAGTGCACGAAATGTTTTGAACTTTTTCTGAGAGGGGGAATATAATTGCTTAAAGCTGTTAAGACGGGCGGAAATAAGAGCGTAAGTCTTATAGACCTAGAAGCAGAGGCAGGCGTGATTTCCGCTGCTTTAAAGGGCATATTCTTCGACATAAGCAGGGACGATTTTGCCGATAGGAGTTTTGCTGATGCCTATGAGTTTTTGCGCAGAGTACACGCTTCAGGCGAAGTTCTTTCTCTTGAGGCTTTGAAGCGTAAGGTTGATCTTGCTCCCGAAAAATGTGCCCTGATAAAAAAAGAAATTGACAGCAGTGATGCGTTTGCGTTTGCTTCAGCTGTAAGGGAAAAAAGTGCTTTGAGAAAAATTATCAGAGCTGTCAAAGAGATCTATGACGGAAAAGAGGTTGATCCCCGCATTGATTTAATGCTTGATGCAGTCAGGCGCTATAAAGATTCAAAAAACACAAATACGTTTGTAAAAGCTTCCGACCTTCTTAAAGAGAGCCTTAAAGACCTTGAATACGGAGTTTTGTACGGATTTGACCAGCTTGATACATGGACGAAGGGTATGCACCCCGGAGAATTTATCGTTCTTGCAGGCAGACCTTCAGCAGGTAAAACTTCCCTTGCAGTGCAGATTGCGGCAAACGCAGCCCAGTCAGGCGTTGTTGCTTTTTTCTCTCTTGAAATGAAGGCAGAGCAGATCATAAGAAAAACTGCCTGCTGCTTAACGGGTCTTCGTGTACAGGAAATTGTTGAAGAGGACATGCACAGGGCAGAAGAAGTTGTTGAAACAACGCATCTTTACGTGATTGACTACCTTCAGCTGCTGAAAACACGAAAAAAGTACGACAGCAGAGAGAATGAAATAGCCGCAATTTCAGCTTCTCTGAAGGCCGCTGCAAAGGAGCTGGATGTGCCCGTGCTCGCTCTTTCCCAGATGAGACGTGAAATCGAAAAGAGAAGCGGAAAACCCAAATTGTCGGACCTTCGGGGCTCAGGAGCAATTGAACAGGATGCGGACGTCGTTATATTTTTGAATAAAGAAAACGGTTCCGTGGAAATCATCCTTGCAAAGCACAGAAACGGTCCTACAGGCGTAATACCTGTTGAGTTCTATCCCGAAATTTCTACTTTTTATGAGGTGTAGGGAGGAAAAGGCAATGCAACCAGAAAAAGGTAGGGTAATCCGCAGAGAAGATCATCTGGTTGTGTACTTCCGGTACGATCCGGAAATCGTAAGATTCGTAAAATCCCTTCCGGGCTCAAAGTACATTCCTGCAATTCGGGCTTGGAAAGTGTCTCTTTCTGCTGCCCCTATTCTTGCAGAAAACGGTTTCAGGCTTCAGGGGGTTTCCTTGGAGCCTGAAGCCGAACCAGAAAGCGTTCCTGACCTCAAGGGTTTTAAAGGAAGCCTTTATCCCTATCAAATGGAAGCTGTTGCATTTACCCTGAAGAAAAAAAGGGTACTGATTGCTGATGAGATGGGGCTTGGAAAGACGGTTCAGGCGTTGGCTTTTCTCCAGGCAAGAAAAGACTTAAGACCTGCGTTGATAGTGTGCCCTGCAAGCCTTAAGCTCAACTGGAAGAGAGAATGTGAAAAATTTTTGGAGGACTGTCCGGAAAATAGGGTTGCCGTTCTTTCCGGCAGAAACCCCGGAAAAGTTCAGGCAGGCATATTAATCATAAACTATGACATTTTAGACGCATGGGTTGATTATCTTAAACCCAAAGCCGTAATAGGAGACGAAGCACACTACATAAAGAATTCGAAGGCTGCAAGATCTAAGGCTTTTAAAAAAATATGCAGAAACGCTGAAGCCGTGATTCTTCTTACTGGGACTCCACTTTTAAACAGGCCAATAGAAATGTTCAATCTTTTAAACATTCTTGCTCCTCACGAATTCGACAATTACATTGCTTTCGGCAAGAGATACTGCAGCGGCTACCGCAGGGAAATTGTCGTCCGCGGCGGTGGAAAAAGACTCATATGGGATTTTTCAGGAAGATCCAATTTGGACGAGCTTAATGAAAGGCTTAAAAGTACCGTAATGATAAGGCGCTTGAAAAAAGACGTTTTGAAAGATCTTCCCTCAAAAAGAATAGCTGTTATTCCAATTGAAATTTCCAATCCCGAAACTTACATCAAAGTTGAAGAAGATTTTATTAACTGGCTTGAAGAAAAAGTCCGGGAAGGGGTTTACGACGGCAGAAGGCTGAGCGCTGCTCTTAAAGCTGAAGCGATGGTTAAAATCGAATACTTGAAGCAGATTGCTGCAGCTGGAAAATTTCAGTCTGCGGTGGAGTGGATCCGTGATTTTATGGAATCAGGTGAAAAATTAGTCGTGTTTGCGCATCACAAGGAGATCATTAATGCCCTTGCAGAAACATTTCCGAAAAGTGCCGTCGTAGCGGGAGACACGAAGGACAGGATGTCGCAGGTTGACAGGTTCCAGAACGACCCCGAATGCAGGCTCTTTATAGGCTCCATTCAGGCGGCGGGCGTCGGCTTGACCCTCACAGCAGCGTCAAACGTTGCTTTTTTAGAATATCCCTGGAGGCCTGCGGATTTTGATCAGTGTGCGGATCGCTGTCACAGAATCGGCCAGAAGTCAAGCGTAACGGTGTGGTGCCTCGTGGCAAGCATAGAGGGCTTGAGCACGATAGATGAAAAAATACTTTCAATCTTATCTCAAAAGAGGGAAACGGCAGAGGCCGTACTGGACGGAAAAGCAGTCCGGGGAAAAACGGTTATTGATGAACTTGTAGAAAAAATTAAAAAATAAATATTGACAGCCGACGCAGAGATCATGTATACTGTCTGTAGGTCGTAGTATGTCCAAAAACGACAAAAAAATGTCGGCAAAAAGTTAAGGTACGCGCGTGCGCAGCCCGATCGGAAGCGGTCGGGCTTATTTTTTTCAAGAACGGAAAGGGGGTCCCTGCTTGCCTGACCTTTCAAAACCTGTCAGGGTTGCATCAAAAAGTGTCATTGAGGGGTGCCGGAAACCTTATTGCGAACGATGCGGAAAGAAAGCTTCCGGTCAGCCCCATCACATTAGGCCCAGGAGCCTTGGGGTTCGGACATAAAAGAGAATCTGATCCAGCTCTGCCTTGACTGCCACAGGCAGGCACACGACGGAAAAATACTCTATACAGAACTTGCTCTTATTGCCGCCCGTCGTGAGGGCCTGTCCCTTGAAGAAATATGCGAAAAGATCGGCTGGCCCGCTCCTGAAGAGGTTCCCGAACTGTCTTCAGCTCCTGTTCCGGAGCTTTCAAAATACACCCTGGAAGAGCTCCTCCAGATGTACGCTTCCCTTCAGGAATCCGAAGACGACACCCGCTGGGCCAAGGGAGCGGTGTGCCTCGTTTTGACGGAGGGTATGGGGATAAGCTCAAGGAAAGCAGCTTCCTGGCTCGGCTGTTCAGCTTCCCAGGTAAGAGAGCTTTCCAAAACCTTTAAAGCGTTTCCCGAAGAGGAAATGCGTGTTCCGTTTCTTTCATGGCGGCACCACAGGATAGCGGCAAGCACCCCGGATCCTCAAAAGTGGATAATTGCAGCTGCGGAAAATCAGTGGTCCACCCGTCAGATGGAAGAAAGGATAAAAATTTTCTACGGAAAGACAAAGGAAACCGATGTGCTTATGGCAAAGGCGGAAAAAGCCTACCTTCTTGCAGCAGAGGGTTTTGAAAGCGGCGGTAAAGCAGCGGATTGGCTGAAGGAAGCACTGATTCTCCTTTTGGAAACCCATAGCAGAGACGCAGCGCAGGCATAAGGCCTGCGTTTTTTTGTTGGCATAATCAGAAATATTTTGAGCACTCTAAAAAAGGGGTGTATATTTTTTGAAAAGGGTTGATAAAGAGTATATTCGCTTAACGTCAAGAAGAAACGGGATTGAGGTATGCAATGTTTTTCCAAAAAGGAACGACCCTGAAAGTGTAGAAAGATTTAAAAAACATGTGGCAGAAATGATTTTGCAGGAACTTGAGCAGGAATCAACTTTTCCACCGGAAAGATCCCTTCCGTAAGGAAGCGATAATTAACAACATTTTTAACGCTATTTTTAGAAGAGGGGAATGGTCTGTCTTGACCAGAGCAGCTGCCTTATATCGGGTATCCACAAAAAAACAGCTTAAGAATGAAGACGACAGCATACCAGCTCAGCAGCATACTATAAGAAGTTTTGTTAGAGAAAAAGGCTGGGAACTGGTAAAAGAATACATAGAGCCTGGCGTCAGTGCATTTAAAATATCTTCGGACAAAAGAGACATTCTGCAGGATGTTTTATCGGATGCCCTGCAGGGAAAATTTGACGTTCTGCTGATATTTAAGGCTGACAGGCTCAGCAGGCAGTCTTTTGAATATCCGCTGATCCTGAAGTCTTTTTACGATGCAGGAGTAGAAGTAATAGCGGTCGCTGATGCTCCAGGCGGACGCTCTCTAAACGTTGATGATCAGATGGACAAACTTCTACGTTTTATCGAAGGCTGGCAGGCTGAAACCGAAAGCAAAAACACTTCCATTAGGGTAAAAACCTCCATGATGGACATGGCAAAACGGGGGCACTGGTCAGGCGGCAGGCCTCCTTATGGATTTAAACTTTCGGATTCGAAAAAAGGGCTTCCACTGGAGATCAATCAGAAAGAAGCGGAAATACTTCTCCTTATGAAGCGTCTTTACCTTGAAGAAGACTGGGGCAGTAAAAAGATTGCCGTTTACTTAAATGAGCACGGCTACCGCACCAGGGAAAATCGTTTGTGGACGGACGCAAGGGTTAGAGACGTTCTGCAGAATCCTATCATTGCCGGTCTGCCGGCCTACAACCGAACGAAACCGGGCAGTACACCTACATCAAGGGTTAGGATTAAAAACTGGTACGACATCAACAATCCAGAAATAATTATCCCCCGGGACGAAAACGGAAATCCAAAGCCCATCAAAGAATACACAATTATTTCCCTTGAGGAATGGCAGAAGCTGATGGAAATAATGAAAAAGCGCTCAAAGAACACAAAACCGGATGCAAGATCCATGGACAGCACAGCTCTTTTGACGGGCTTTTTAAAGTGCGGCTGCTGCGGGAAAGGTTTTATCTCAAGCCGCACCAGAAACGCAAAGAACGTTAAACCGAACGGAAAGGTGTATACATATGAAAAGGCAGTTTACCGCTGTTCAACTCATGCAAGGAAAGGATCGGCGTTCTGTTCGGGTCAGGGAAGCTACTCGCAGAAAAAGATTGACGGCATTTTTATGAGCGAACTTGAAAGTTTTTTAAAAAATGTTGATCTGGGAAGCTTAGAGCACTATGTAAACATGAAGCAGGCTTCAGCCCGCAGTCAGATCAGCAGACAGATTACACAGCTTGAAAAGGAGCTTAAAAAAGTGCGGCGGCGTTTAAACAGCTGGGTTGATCGTTTGAACCAATATTTTGCCGATCCGGAAGGAAGCATTTATTCTGAAGAAATGATGGCCAGGGAAATCAAAAAAGCGGAAGAGGAAGAGAAAGTCATAACGGAGCAGATAGCAGAGCTTAAGGCTGAACTTCAGCAAAAGCAGGTAGAGCGGGACAGCTTAAAACAGTTTGCAAGGCTGGCTCCCCGCTGGTTTGAAATTTTTAAAGAGTCTCCCGTGGAAACCAAAAAGAAAATGCTAAAGCAAATCATAGACAAAATTGTTCTCCGGCGTGATAAAATGGAAATAGTCTATAACATAAACCTCATGGAGCTCAGCGAAGCGGGCAGCGAAAGTGCAGTGCGGTTTAAAATCGCAGTTGAAATGTGAAGTATATATAAATTAGGAAGAAATCCGTAGCGACAAGGGCACAATCGGTGTACCTATAGCTGTTTCAGCTGACTATTCATTTATAGCCGAGACAGCGACAATGACCATACACCCCATTCGGTTAACGGGATTGGTTTTGGGTGTGCCCCAGATGTTTGATTATCTTGAAAAAATGCAGGATAGGGTAGTTAAGTTTGTTGTTGATCATTCCAATATTAGTCAGGAAAAATTCAGGGAGTTAATGTTTAAGACCGGTGAACTTACGAGGGATATCGGAACTGTTCTGGTGGGACCCGATGCTGTTAAGGTAGGATTAATAGATGAAGTGGGAGGTCTTTCAGAAGCCGTTGAAAAAATAAAGGAGCTTATTGATTTAAGAAAAAGTAAAAATAATGGAGAAGATGGGAAATGGTGATTTACACACTGGTTTCTCCGGAGCTGCTATTATATGATGATTCCGTTAAACCGCAGTTTAAAGAAATAAAAATGGGGGAAGTTACTTTACAGATAGAGGATCAAAAAGACGGAACTGCTAAAGTGGTAAGGCTGATAAGCAGCAACCCTCAGGATTACCTTAATATGAGATTTCAACCGGGAACTGTACTAAATTACACTTTATTATTTGAAAGCCAGATGCCTTAGGCTCTGGCAAATTTTTTTAATTTATTAATTTTTTAATAAAGAAATCGGTAAAAAGATAATATGCTATAATTACGTAGGATAGTTTATAAATAAAAAACTTATGGGGGAGGTTTTTTTTTGGATTTTTTTCAAGCTATTATTCTTGGGATTATACAAGGTTTAACTGAGTTTTTGCCCATCAGCAGTTCCGGACATTTGGTTATTATGCAGCATTTCATGGGCATACATGAAAGCGGTCTTATCTTTGAGGTCCTGGTCCATTTTGCTACTCTTTTGGCCGTGATTTCTTTTTACTGGCATGATATCGTAGAATTGATAAAAAAACCCTTCCAGCATTATAACTATCTTCTCATTGCCGGAACTATTCCCACAGCAATAATTGGGTTTTACTTTGAAGAGCAGTTTGAAAAAATGTTTTCTTCTGTTAAAATTGTCGGCTTTATGTTAATTATTACAGGAATATTGCTCTTTATTGCAGAATACTTATCCAGGAAAAACCAATTTAGGTTTGGTTCGGAAAATTTTAATTTTCTACATGCTGTTATTATTGGGATAGGACAGGGATTGGCTATAACTCCAGGAATATCCCGTTCAGGAATGACAATAGCCATTGGTCTAATGCTGGGGTTAAGTCGTTCCAGTGCGGCAAAATTTTCATTTCTACTTTCTATCCCCGCTGTTTTGGGTGCCACCTTATTAAAATGTAAAGACTTAATAATTTTAGGAGAAGTAAATTTCAATTTGTCTGCATATCTTGTGGGGGCTTTATTTGCAGGAGTTTCCGGTTATTTTGCCATAAAAATACTTCTTCAAATACTCCATGGTAAAAAGCTTAACTATTTTTCCATATATTGTTGGGCAATTGGCCTTTTGGTGTTGTTGTTTACTTAATTTTTATAAGTTTGTTGCTTTAACCCTTGTTTTCAAGCCGGGGTGATAGCCGTTGCCTAAACAGAAGATAAAAAAGGAAATTAAGAATGATTTGTTTGGGCTGATTTTATTAGCTATGTCATTAATTAGTTTTACGGGGTTATTGTTTAATGAATGGGGAGGAGACAGATTATCCAATCGGGCCATTGGTGCCGTGGGCACATTTATTGTCCACACTTTGACAAGTTTATTTGGAACAGGTAAATATGTTTTCCCTGTCTTGTTAGGTTTTCTGGGTTTTAAGATATTTCAAAGTAAACCTAAACACAAAAATAAAATAAAAAGATTAATATGGGGAATTATTATTATTTTTCTTGTTTTATTAACTTTTTTACATATACCACTGATTAATCAATATAACATGGTTTTTGGAGATATTATAAGGGCAGGCTATTCAGGTAGAGGGGGAGGTATAGTAGGAGGAGTAATTGCCTACATACTGGGGATTGCCTTCGGTCCTGTGGGAAGCTATATTGTATTAACAACATTCATCATCGTTTCTTTTATCTTGATAAACCGCAATTCTTTAAAGAAAGGTATGCACAGAATAAGCAAATTTTTTTTAAATTTTTTAACTTCAGTAAAAATATGGTTGGAAAATTTCCTCTTTTATGAAGTGGAAACGGAAGATGGAGATGGTGAAGGGGATTCTAATAAAGCCTTAAAAGATAATCTCCCAGTAATTGTTGAACATGAATCCAATATGGAAGCAGTCGGTCATGAGGAAAAGGAAAGTAGTAGCATTAGTGCTGTCAATGACAAAAAGACTTTTACTGAAAATGAATACGCCGGAAAATCCGAGGGGTACATACTTCCTCCCCTTGATTTGTTTAAAAAACCTGTTAAAGCGAAAAAAAATATTAATGATAAAGATATAACGGAAAAGGTATTACTTCTTGAGCAAACTCTGGCAAGTTTTGGGGTTAGCGTAAAAGTAACCAGGGTAACCTGCGGACCGGTAATAACTAGATTTGAACTGCAGCCGGCAAAAGGGATAAAAGTGAGTAAGATAGTAAGTCTTTCCGATGATATAGCCTTAAGTCTTGCAGCCCCTGATGTGAGGATTGAAGCTCCCATACCGGGTAAATCAGTGGTGGGAATTGAAGTTCCCAATGATCATATATCAATGGTGTATTTTAGAGAAATAATAGAAAGCAAGGAATTTAGTCAGTCAAAGTCACCCCTTTTAATGGCATTGGGTAAAGATATTTCGGGCAGCCCGGTAGTGGCTAACTTAAAGGATATGCCCCATCTCCTCATAGCTGGAGCAACGGGTTCAGGAAAAAGTGTATGCATGAACACATTGATTGTCAGTCTTTTGTTTAGGAATAAGCCCGATGTATTAAAATTGCTTATAATTGATCCCAAAAGGGTAGAATTAATCCATTATAATTCTATTCCTCATTTAATATGTCCCGTTGTAACGGAGTCTAAAAAAGCAGCTACTGCCCTAAGGTGGATGGTTAGAGAAATGGAAAACAGATATGAAAAATTTGCTGCTCACGGGGTAAGGGATATCGATAGATATAATGAACTTGCAGCAAAAAATAAAGAACTGGAAAAATTGCCCTATTTCGTGGTTTTAATCGATGAGCTTGCTGATTTGATGATGGTTGCTCCTGCGGATGTTGAAGATTGTATTTGCCGTTTAGCTCAAATGGCCAGAGCAGCGGGTATTCATCTTGTTGTGGCTACTCAGAGACCTTCCGTCGATGTAATAACGGGACTTATTAAGGCAAATATTCCTTCGCGTATTGCCTTTGCAGTGTCATCCCAAACAGATTCGCGGACTATTTTGGATTTGGGAGGAGCAGAAAAGTTACTAGGAAGGGGAGACATGCTTTTTTATCCTGTAGGTGCCGTAAAACCAATAAGGGCGCAAGGTGCTTATATATCGGATGAGGAAATTGAAGCTTTTGTACGTTTTTTGAAAAGTCAAGGAGTACCGGAATATGATAGTGAGTTATTGGATATACAGCAACTAAGTGCGGAAGAAGACAATGAAAATGAAGAGGACGAGCTGTTATCTAAAGCTGTTCATTTATGTATAGAGCAGGGACAGGCTTCCATATCACTGCTCCAGAGAAGATTACGTATTGGTTATACGAGAGCTGCCAGATTAATTGATATAATGGAGAAAAGGGGGTTTATAGGCCCCTTTGAAGGAAGTAAACCCCGTAGTGTTTTAATAAACCTAGAACAATATCAAAGAATATTTCCAAGCGAAAAAATTGAATAGAACGGCGATTTTAAACTGTCCTAGGCATATCAGGTTCAAAAAACTGCAGCGGTAATTGGTGAGTATTTTAATAATAAAAAGAAAGTAGGAGTTGAGTTGCATTGGGAGCTTTAGGGGAAAAGTTAAAAGCAGCTAGGGAAAGTATGGGTTTATCATTACGTGAGGTGGAAGAAGCTACAAAAATAAGAAAAAAATATCTGCAGGCACTAGAAAAAGAAGAATTTGACGTTATTCCCGGAAAAACATATGCCAAGGGGTTTTTGAAAATATATGCTAAATTCCTCAATCTGGATCATGAGGAGATTTTGGAAGAGTTTGAAAATATCTTTACCCCATCTGAAGAGGAAAAAGAGCTTGAAATAACAAAGCCTATTCAAGCAGAACAAATTTTTTTGAGAAAAAGCAAACCTTTTAAATATATTGCAGCAGTCATTGGGATTCTTGTGCTTTTGTTTGCAGTAAATTTATTTATGAGCAATATTGGGGGAGACTCAAACATCCCCAATAATGATAAAAATATACAAAATGAAGGTATATCCATGAATGAGGATAGGAATGATAGAAACTCCCCTTCTGTTAAGGAGGACAAGAATTCTGCTGAAAATAAAGAAGAGCCCCCTTTAGGTCCCAATGAACAAGAAAACCAGGAGCAGATAGAAGGGGTGGAAATTGAAATAGAAATTGTGGAACAAGAATGCTGGGTTAGGGTAAGAACCAGTAGTGAAACCCTTTATGAGGGGATAATGAAAGAAGGAGAAAAAAGAGTTTTTCAGGATGAGTCAGAATTAACAATAACCCTTGGAAACGCAGGAGCGGCGCGGGTTGTCCATAACGGGACGGAGCTACCGTCTCTAGGAAGGCTTGGAGAAGTAATAACAAGGACCTTTGAGAAGGAAAGCTAAAAAAGACCGCAGAAAATTCTGCGGTCTTAAAAATAGGGCAAAGGAAGAAGAAGGTGCTCAAATTGAAAAAGTTCTATTTGATCAATTTAGGATGCAGCAAAAACATGATAGATTCCGAAATGCTTTTATATAATTTATTGGAGAACCGTTATAATAAAACAGAAAATCCCAGTGAAGCCGAAATTATAATAATAAATACTTGCGCATTCACTGAAGAAGCTGATCAAGAATCAATATATAAAATTCTTGAAGCTGCAGAATATAAAAAAAATGGACTTTGCAAATATCTGATAGTTATGGGGTGTCTTCCCCAAAAATATAAAGAAGAGCTGCTTTATGAAATTCCGGAAATAGATGCTATTTTTGGCACAGGAGACTTTTTAAAAATTAAAGATGTGATTGCAGAAGGCATAAAGGAAAGGATTTGTGTTGTGGGCAGCCCGGATTTTAACTACGCAGAAACTGGAAAAAGACATCTCCTCACCCCTAAATATACGGCTTATTTAAAAATAGCCGAAGGCTGTGTTAACTGCTGTTCCTACTGTATTATTCCAAAACTTAGGGGTAGCTATAGGAGCAGACCATTGAACGTAATTTTGGATGAAGCAAAAATGCTGGTTGAAAATGGAGTTAAAGAAATATGTTTGGTGGCTCAGGATACTTCTTTATATGGCACTGATCTCGATAACAAAACAGATCTACCGGAGCTTTTAGAATCTATAGTAAATAAAAGTAACGTTCATTGGTTGCGGTTTTTGTACTATTATCCCACCAGAATAAGCAAAAAACTGATTCAAGTAATGAAAGGAAACAGCAGCATCTGCAAATATTTAGATATTCCCATGCAGCATGTAAATGGAGAACTTCTTAAAAAAATGAACAGAGAAGGAGATTATAGAAGCTATCTTGATATTATTTCCTTTTTAAGGGATGAAGTACCAGATATAACGTTAAGAACAACTTTCATTGTGGGCTTTCCCGGGGAAGGACAGCAAGAATTTGAGGAACTGGTTTCTTTTATTGAAAAAGTTGAGTTGGATTGGGTAGGCTTTTTTGCCTTTTCACCACAAATTGGTACTCCTGCATATAATCTACATCCTAAAGTACCACAGAAGGAAATTGAAAAAAGATTGGCAGTGTTAAGTGAAATACAGGCAAAAATTTCCGAAAAAAGAAATATGCGTTTTTTAAATAGAAAAATACCAGTTCTTGTGGAAGGAAAGTCAGAAGAAAATGACGAATTTTATGTAGGCAGAGCGGAGAGTCAGGCTCCGGAGATTGATGGACAAGTATATATAAAAGGAGCAAAAAATGAGCATATAGGCAACTTTGTAAATGTATATATAAGCCATGTGTATGACTACGATTTAATGGGGGAGGTTGACGGTGAATATAGCCAATACCATAACTCTGGTTAGAATAAGTATGATCCCGCTTTTTTTAGCTATTCTTTTAATTAATATACCCTATTCCAATTTGGTTGCTGCCGCTGTTTTTGTTATTGCTGCGGGAACCGATGGATTAGATGGTTATCTTGCTAGGGCCCGAAAGGAAGTTACTAATTTAGGAAAATTCCTTGATCCCCTTGCAGATAAACTTCTTATCACTTCTGCTTTTATATACTTAGTGGAATTGAACCTTGTGGATGCCTGGAT
This sequence comes from Clostridia bacterium, assembly GCA_012523575.1. GTDB lineage: Bacteria > Bacillota > DTU086 > DTU086 > DTU086 > 41-269. The sequence continues at coordinate 112,740 of JAAYIF010000006.1, read as the reverse complement.
AGCAATAGTCATTGTTGCCAGGGAATTTGCCGTTACAGGATTAAGGACCCTGGCTATTGATAGGGGAATAGTTATTCCCGCTAATAATTGGGGAAAAATTAAAACAGTATTACAAATTATAGCAGTGGTAATTCTGTTGCTGGTTTACGATTTACAGTTAGATATGAGGGGGCTTTCATTAATAAGGGTCATTCTTTATACAACAGTTGCTGTTACCGTTTTATCCGGAATTAATTATTTTGTAAAGGCCAAAGAAGTATTTGTAAACTCCGAATAAGTCAGCGACTTCCATTACTTTCAAGGCTTGTCCTGAAAATTCTATGCTATAATTGATTTGAAATCTAAAAGGAGCTGAAACCGTGCAGCTGAGAGAGCTTAGATATCCATTAATTGCTGTTGTGGTTTTAATAGTATTGGGATTATTATTTGCAGGACAGTGGTTATATAAAAAATATTTTTTAGAAACCCCGCTAGTGGAAGCTGTTAATTCACTGCCGGAAGTTGAAGAAAGTAAGCTTTTTGAGAAAACCAATGTTGTAGAAATAAAATTAAAAAAAGTGGAAAATCTTCAAAGGGCATATATCAACATAGAAAATAAATTAAAGGAATTGGAAGCTTCTCAAGATTTAAAGATTGTTATTACTGATGAACGTGATAAGCTTTTGGAAGATCTTTTTTATAAAAGCCAGTTTGCTATCCATCAGGCCATTATAAAAGGTGACTTTATATATATGCATGATCATATTTCCAAATTGGTTTCAGAGGCAGGAATAGAGAGGTTTAATATATTTATCGATAGCAAAAATATATATGTCCAATTTCATGAGGGAGATAATTATTTGTATGAAATAATTAATAGACAATTTAATTATGAGGAGGACAATTTCACACCTGGGAGTGGATAAGCTTTGATTAAAGAAATTGTCTTGGGCATGCTCATTGGTTTGTCTATATTTCTTGTATGGATAGGCTATAATGTTCTGCCTATTTTTTTATTAGTTCTTTTAGGGGGTTTACTGTATTTTACTATTTTCCAAAAAGGCCTCCTTGGAAATTTTAATGCCAACCTGTATAAGCCATCAGGGGGTATTTCCTTTGAGGACATTGGCGGTCAGGACATAGCCAAAAATGAATTAAAGGAAGCCCTTGAATTTCTTATCAAGTCTGAAAAGGTTAAAGAAATGGGCATTAGGCCTTTAAAAGGTATACTTTTAACAGGTCCTCCGGGAACGGGTAAGACTTTGTTGGCCAAGGCTGCTGCAGCATATACAGATTCAGTTTTTGTTGCAACCAATGGCAGCGAATTTATAGAGATGTATGCCGGGGTGGGTGCCCAGAGGGTTCGCAGTATATTTAAAAAAGCACGGGACCTAGCTTTAGCCGAGAAAAAAAATAGCAGCATAATATTCATTGATGAAATTGATGTTTTAGCCAACAAAAGAGGGACTCATAAAAGCAGCCATATGGAATATGATCAAACCCTTAACCAGCTTCTGGTGGAAATGGATGGAATCCGCAATGACGATAAGGTTAGAATCCTGGTCATAGCGGCAACAAACCGTGCAGATATGCTTGATCCTGCCCTTCTTAGACCGGGAAGATTTGATAGACAGGTTAAGGTTGATCTTCCGGATAAAAAGGGAAGATTGGAAATATTGAAACTCCATACGCGAAATAAGCCCCTGGATAAGGATGTTGATTTGGAAGCCATAGCAGGAGAAACCTTTGGTTTTTCAGGAGCCCATTTGGAAAGTATAGCTAATGAGGCTGCTATTTTAGCTTTGCGAGAAAACAGGGACAAAATTTCACAAAGGCATTTTAGAGAAGCAGTGGATAAAGTTATGCTGGGAGAAAAACTTAATAATAAGCCGAGTGATGAAGAAATATATAGAGTAGCTGTACATGAAGCTGGTCACGCATTGGCTAGTGAACTTATTTTTCCCAATTCCGTGTCCCACGTTACCATAACATCCAGGGGAAATGCCCTTGGATATACGAGGCATAATCCAAAGGATGATTCTTATCTATATACCAAAGAATATTTAGAAAACCAAATTCAAATTTTTTTAGCCGGTTCAGCGGCTGAACAGCTGCTTTTAGGAAATAAAAGCACTGGGGCTACCAATGATTTTCAGCAAGCCGTTAATCTGTCAAAACAGATAATTTATTCGGGTTTGTCTGACTTAGGGGTAATAAGCGAAGAGGATTTATCAAAGGATGTGCTGCATGAAGAAATCAGCAGAATTATCAGGGTGGAAGAAGAAAAAGTAAAAAAACTGTTAAACAGAAATCTTCATATATTAAAAAATATGGCGGATCAGCTAAGAAGAAATGAAAGCATTGTGGCGGAAGAAATAAGCCAATTAATTAATGATTCTAAATGTGCATAAGATAAAGATAATGTTAAAAAACTCATTAAAAGGTGCATACTATATGGATGAAAAATTTATGTTGAGCAAGGAAATAGGAAAATTGCTGTTGAAGCAAAATAAAACCATAGCTGTGGCCGAATCCTGTACCGGAGGGATGTTGGCTTCGGCTATAACGGATGTACCCGGAAGTTCTGCTTATTTTGGTTACGGGGTTGTGAGCTACAGTAATAAGGCAAAAATTGAAATTTTAGGGGTAAATGAAAGCTCATTATTTCAATATGGTGCTGTTAGTAAAGAAGTAGCCATGGAAATGGCAGAAGGAGTTAGAAAGCTGGCAGATTCTCATTACGGACTTTCCACCACAGGTATTGCAGGTCCGGGAGGGGGAACTTCAACCAAGCCAGTTGGGCTTGTTTTTGTTGGTTTTAGTTCAGCGGATAAAAATCTCTGGATGAGATTAAACCTTAAGGGTTCCAGGCATGAAATAAGATATCAAACTGTCTTGGAGGCAATGCGGTTTTTCTTAAATGAACTGCTGAAGGATTGAGGGACGTGAAAGAAAATAAAAGAATTTTCTGGGTTGGATTAATGCTGGCTGCCGTTGGTGCGCTGGCTTTTGTTTTTCTTTTTTCCGGAACCGATTTTCAGGTTAAAGCCTTTCAATTTAACGTGGATATGGTTTTTACGGATTGGGGCAAAACGGAAATTTTTATTCCTCCCATTGGGAAGATAAGCGCAGCAACCCATAAGACGCCTTTAAAACTGGTTATTACCCTCCAAAATATTGATATAGAAGTTCTTAAAAACATGCTCAGTGACCCCATCACCAAGCAGGAAGTGATAAACCTTTTCATTGATGAAATATATAAATGCGTTAAGCTAATTTTTTATCGAAGTTTATTTTTTGCGGCCTTAGGCGGCTCCTTTGCAATGCTCCTGTTAAAAAACAAAAATATATATGTTTATTTAAAGGGAGCAGCAGTGGGAATATTAACGGCCGCTTTTCTGTTATTGGGTACTTATTATACCTATGATGCAAAAAGCTTTTTAAAACCTGAATATCAAGGCATTTTGAGGGCGGCTCCATGGATGGTTCGTTTAGCAGAAGAATCCTTGGCCAAAGTGGACAAGCTGGAGAAACAGATGGAAATTATTGCAAGCAATTTTTATGATATGTTTGAAAAGATAGAGGATATTCAGCCTTTAAGTTCGGAGGACAGCAGCACCGTAAGGGTTCTTCATGTATCGGATATTCATAATAATCCCGCTGCCTACCGGTTTATTAAAAAAATTGTTGCCGATTTTGACGTATCCTTTATTGTTGACACAGGGGATATTACCGATTTTGGCACCTCCCTTGAAACTGCTCTTGTGGAGGAAGTGGGAACACTGGGAATACCCTATGTTTTTGTGGCAGGAAATCATGATTCCCCGCAGATTATTGAAACCATGTCTTCTCTTGAAAATGTTATCCTGCTTAACGGCGGAGGGAGTGTGGTAAGGGGTATACCCGTAGCGGGAATTGCGGATCCCTCTTCAAAAGGCGGCGATATACTTTTTAGCGAAGATGACCAAGTGGAACAGGAAATAAGTAAATTAAAGGAACTTTTTGAGAAGGAAGGATTTAGACCTACTATTATAGCGGCACACAGACCAAATATTATAAGGGAGTTTGTTGGGTATGCACCGGTTTTGCTGTGCGGTCACAGTCATAGTTTTTCCATAGATAATGAAGGCGGTTCCGTTATTATAAATGCCGGGACCAGCGGTGCAGCGGGTATCAGAAATTTACAAACCTCCAAAGAGATACCCTATACAGTGGTTTTACTACATTTTGAAAGGGATGAGGACAATAACTGGATTCTGCGGGCTGCGGACCTGCTGACCATTAACAATATCAGCGGTGTTTTTACAATGACACGAAAAATAATTAATCAGTAAACTATTGTAATTGAAGGATTTTGTTTAATAAAAAACGAAATGGTCTTTAACTTCTTTTTTAAGAGGGATAATGTCATTATGAGAGCCTTTATAGCGGTGGAGTTTTCCCCTGAAAATAAGCGAAGAATTCATCAAATTCAAGGACAATTGAGAAGATATAAAGCCGATGTTAAGTGGGTTGAAGAAAACAATTATCACTTAACTTTGTCTTTCTTAGGAGAAATAAGCAGGGAACAGGCCGAAGCGGTTATTTCCGATATCAACAGCGGATTGAAGGGGATTTCTCCTTTTGAAATTGTCCTGTCAGGTTTAGGGGTTTTTCCTAACAAGAGGAACCCTAGGGTTATTTGGATAGGAATAACCGAAGGTCAAAAGGAGTTGAACCAAATATATTCCTTTTTAAAGGATATTCTTTACAAAAGGGGATTTGAATTTTCAAAAAATTTTTCTCCCCATGTCACATTGGGCAGGGTTCGCTCTAAAAACAATATTGAAAATTTAATATCTTCCTTTCCAAATATAAATTTTTCTTTTAGGGAATATATTTCGGAAATTGTCCTTATGGAAAGCAGGCTCTTACCTAGAGGCCCCATTTATAGTCAAGTATCTTCCTTTAAGCTTAAATAAGCTTAAAAAAGTTGACTTTTCAGTAAGGTTATATTTATTATAAATAAAAGCAAAATTCGAACACATGTTCCTGGGAGGGTTATAAATGCTAGAAAAAACAAAGGCCTTGGAAATGGCCGTTGGGCAGATTGAAAAGCAGTTTGGTAAGGGCTCAATTATGAGATTAGGGGAAGTTTCTTCAAAATTAAATGTGGAGGTAATTCCCACCGGAGCTCTGACCCTTGATTTGGCTTTAGGCGTTGGAGGAGTTCCTCGGGGAAGAATTGTAGAAATTTTTGGGCCTGAATCTTCGGGTAAAACCACGGTAGCCCTTCATATTATAGCCGAAGCTCAAAAAAGAGGCGGATATGCTGCATTCATTGATGCTGAACATGCCCTTGACCCTACATATGCTAAGAACTTAGGTGTGGATATTGATAACCTTTTGGTTTCGCAGCCTGATACCGGAGAGCAGGCATTGGAGATTGCAGAAGCTTTAGTGAGAAGCAGTGCCATTGATATTGTGGTGATTGACTCTGTGGCAGCGCTGGTCCCGAGGGCAGAACTTGAAGGTGAAATGGGAGATGCACATGTTGGCCTCCAAGCTCGACTTATGTCCCAGGCCCTTCGAAAGCTTTCCGGTGTCATAAGCAAATCCCGAACAGTGGCAGTTTTTATAAACCAAATCAGGGAAAAGGTGGGTATTATGTTCGGGAACCCTGAAACCACACCGGGGGGTCGTGCTTTAAAATTCTATGCCTCAGTTCGTATGGAAGTAAGAAAAATTGAAGCATTGAAGCAGGGAAATGAAGTAATTGGCAATCGTACCAAAGTTAAGGTGGTAAAAAATAAAGTGGCTCCTCCCTTTAGAGAAGCTGAGTTTGATATTATTTATGGAGAGGGGATTTCCAGAGAAACCAATTTGCTGGATCTAGGGGTTAACCTGGATATTATTAAAAAGAGTGGCACTTGGTATTCCTTTGAGGAACATCGTTTGGGGCAAGGTAAGGAAAATGCAAGAATTTTTTTAATTGAAAATCCCAACATTGCCGATAAGATTGAGACTAAAATTAGAAATGCGTTGAATGAAAGATACCTCAAGAGCAGGCATAAAAATGAAAGAGAAAATAAAGACAATAAGGAAAAAGCTTAATGTGATCAACATGATTTAAGTGTAGTTGAATAAGGGTATTGGAGTTAGGCCCGTTGCTTGACATCTTATATAAAAGTTAATACAATACATATGAAGGAGCTAGGTTGAAAAAAACTACCAATATGGGTTTATAATAAAGGTTTTTTAAAAAAATTTTTGATTTTTATGGCAATATAGTCATTTTAGCAAAATACAGGCTAAAGATCTAGTTTAGCTGAACATTTGGCTGTTTTTTGCATTATTGGCTTAATTATAAAAACCCGCTGAAATATTGGTAGTTTTGGGCCGAGTTTCGCTCGGTTTTTCTTTTTGGCTCATTGAAAATTGAATAGAGCAAGGAGGTGAAAGGATATATCTACTATCTTAGTAGCAGTTTTAGCTTTAATTACCGGTTTGGCAACCGGTTATTTAATACGAAAATTAATTGTTGAAGCAAAGATAACATCAGCTGAACAAGATGCCAGAAAAATACTTGAACAAGCTGAAAAAGAAGCGGAAGCAAGGAAAAGAGAGCTCCTTCTGGAAGCAAAGGAAGAAGTACATGCTCTACGAAATGAATTGGAAAGGGAAACCAAGGAAAGAAGAAATGAGCTGCAAAGATTAGAAAAAAGACTTGTTAACAAGGAAGAACAATTGGATAAAAAGAGCGAAACCATAGAAAGAAAAGAGGAGCTGCTGCATAAAAAACAGCAAGAGCTGGATAATCTCCGAGCCAAATTGGAAGAACAGTATGCTAAACAGTTGGAGGAACTGGAAAAGTTATCGGGATTGACTTCCGAGGAAGCAAAAGAAATTTTACTGGCTAAAGTAGAGCAGGAAATGAAGCATGAAATGGCCGCACTTATTAAAGAAATAGAAACCAAAGCCAAAGAGGAAGCGGATAAAAGAGCCAAAGAGATAATTACCACTGCTATTCAAAGGTGTGCTGCCGACCACGTAGCGGAAACCACAGTTTCCGTTGTTAATCTGCCCAATGATGAAATGAAAGGACGCATTATCGGAAGAGAAGGTAGAAATATTAGAACCTTAGAGACATTAACCGGTATAGACCTTATTATCGATGATACCCCTGAAGCTGTTATTTTGTCCGGATTTGATCCCATAAGAAGAGAAATAGCTCGCATTGCACTGGAGAATTTGATAAATGACGGCAGAATTCATCCGGCAAGGATTGAGGAAGCGGTTAAAAAAGCTGAAAAAGAAGTAGATCAGATAATCAGAGCTGAAGGGGAAAGGGCGGTTTTTGAAGTAGGTGTCCATAACATACATCCTGAACTTATAAAGCTTCTAGGAAGATTAAAATACAGAACCAGTTACGGTCAAAATGTACTTAAGCATTCCATCGAGGTTGCACATCTTGCAGGAACAATGGCCGCTGAGTTAGGAGTAGATGTAAATTTGGCCAAAAGAGCAGGCCTACTTCACGATATAGGTAAGGCAGTGGACCACGAAGTGGAAGGACCCCATGTCCAGATAGGTGCTGATATTGCAAAGAAATTCAATGAGCCACCGGGAGTTGTTAATGCCATTGCTGCACACCACGGGGATGTTGAAGCGCAAAGCATAGAAGCGGCACTTGTATTGGCGGCTGATGCTATTTCCGCTGCAAGGCCGGGAGCTAGAAGAGAAACCCTGGAAGCATACATTAAGAGACTTGAGAAGTTGGAAGAAATAGCAGATTCCTTTGAGGGAGTGGAAAAAGCCTACGCAATACAAGCTGGCCGTGAAATACGAATAATGGTAAAACCTGATAAGGTTGATGATGTTGCTTCGGCAAAATTAGCAAGGGACATTGTAAAAACAATTGAAAACGAACTGGAATATCCGGGGCAAATAAAAGTTGTTGTAATCCGGGAAACCCGGTGTGTAGATTATGCAAAATAAAGAAAATCCATTATGGGCTGCTGTATGAAGCAGCCTTTTTTATATTTTATATATTCATCATAAAATGATTTTAAGCCCAAAAAAGGAGCTAAATGGCAGCAGTTCCTTGAAGGAAAAGGAGTTTATTAAAAGAAAGATTATTCTTAGTTTATAAGACAGTTTATAAACAGGGCAGGTGGTGTAGTTTTGAAAGTTAAAATGAAACAAAAAAAAGATAATTTGGACAGCGTGGATTTATTAACTTCTATTTTAGTTAAATACCCCGAAGTGGGAACAATTAAAATAGACCCTATAAGAAACGTTTTAATTCTCGTATTTATTGTTTCAGGCATAACTTCTTCAGAAATAAGTGAAAATTTAAAAAAACAGCTGGTTTCCTGTTTGGAAACATTTCATTTTCTAAAAAATATCCAATCAAAAATTTTAGACATTAGATATAATTGCTATGAAGACTTAACTTTATTGGAAATAAGCAGAGATATTGATACCCTTGACAGCATTGAAATTGGATTAACCATTAATTTTTTAAAGGAATTCTTTAAGGACCATTTAATAAGTGAGCAAAATGGATTTTTCGAAGACGGGAACTTATCAATTCAGGATGAAGATATTGGAAAAATATTAGAAAACGTAAGATTCATGCCTAAAAATAAAATTATTGCCTTTAGGGAAAAGGGAAGGGTTATGGTTTTTAATTCATAAAAGAATAAATTTCCAGATTAATGTACATATTTACAAAAGGATGGATTTTTACTTTTTAAATTGGATTCTTTTATATTTTAGAAAATATTGCAAAATTTAATAATTAAAAAAGGATTTTTTTTAATAAGGGCGAATAGGATAAAATGAACCAGATAATTTTCAACTAATGAGACAGCGAGGGAGGTTTTAACTGATGGAAGTGTTAAAGGTTTCAGCAAAGTCAAGTCCAAATTCTGTTGCAGGTGCTTTGGCAGGAGTTTTAAGAGAAAGGGGAGCTGCAGAAATTCAGGCAATCGGAGCCGGTGCAATTAACCAAGCTGTTAAGGCAATTGCCATTGCGCGGGGATTTGTTGCTCCAAGTGGTATTGATTTAATTTGTATTCCAGCCTTTACAGATATTCAGATTGATGGGGAAGAAAGAACTGCTATTAAGTTGATTGTTGAGCCGAGATAAACTTGAGTAAAAGTTGTCATAAAAAGCCTGCCTATTGTTACTAAAATAATAGGCAGGTTTTTATTGTTTTTTGGAGTGATTTTAAATGCAGCATCCGGAAAAAATTGTTATTGCTGATGCCCACTGTGATACCATACTTGAGATTAATAAAGGAAGGAAATTGGGTCTTCGTTTGGATACAGGTCATTTGGATATTCCCCGAATGCATGAAGGCGGTATAAATATCCAGTTTTTTGCAGTTTTTGTTGAGGAACAGTTTAAACCCCACAGTGTCCTTGAAAGAACTTTACATTTGATGGATGATTTTTTTAAAGAAGTTGAGGAAAACAGGGAAAAGATTGAATTAATTTTCAGCTATCCTGACATAAATAGAATTCTTAAAGGGAATAAAATAGCTGCCCTGCTTTGCGTTGAAGGGGGAGAAGCTATTCAAGAGGATTTAGCCTTACTGCGTATTTTATACCATTTGGGTGTGCGCTGCTTAACCCTGACCTGGAATCACAGAAATGCCATTGGGGATGGGATTAATGAAAAACCCATTGGGGGTTTAAGTAATTTTGGCATCAAAGTCGTTAAAGAAATGAACAGATTAGGAATGCTTATAGACGTATCCCATCTTAACCAGGGTGGTTTTTGGGATGTGGTAAAATATACTGAATATCCTGTTATTGCTTCCCATTCCAATGTTTATGAACTTTGCAATCATCCTAGGAATTTAAATCAAAGGCAGATTAAGGCTTTAGCTGAAATAGGAGGAGTAATCTGTGTAACCTTTGTTCCATATTTTTTAACCCATAACAGTGATACCGCTGAGTTGGATGATGTTATTGCTCATATTAAATATATTAAAAAACTCGTGGGGGTAGATTACATAGGAATAGGTTCTGATTTTGACGGGACTGAAACTTTGCCCAAAGGTCTGGAACATGCGGGCAAAATCCCTTCTTTAATAGATGCTTTGTGGAAGGATGGTTTCAAGGATTCCGAAATAGAAAAAATTATGGGTGGAAATATAATAAGATTGTTAAAAAATGTGTTGAAGGGTTGATTATAGGTTATGAAAGTTGATTTCCATATTCATACCACTGCCTCGGACGGTTTTTTCAATGCAGCACAAATTTGTAAAAAGGCTGAAGAGGCAAAATTGTCCGGAATTGCCATTACGGATCATGATACAGTGGAAGGTCTTAAGGAATTTGAATTATTACAAAAACAGCATGGAAATTTAACCATCGTTCCCGGAATAGAAATTGGCAGTTACTGGAAAGATTGCGATATTCATATACTGGGTTATAATATTAACCACAATTTAAATTGGCTTCATGATTATCTACATTCCCTTCAGGAAAGTAGAATAAAACGTATAGAAAAAATTATTTCTAAATTAAATAAGCTTGGCTATCATATAGATTTTTCCGATGTCCTTGCCACAAAAGAAAAAGACAGCGGTAGTATAGGAAGACCTCATGTGGCAAAGGCCCTTATCAGCAAAGGATACTTTTCCGATACCCAAGAAGTTTTTTCCTCTTTGTTGGAAGCAGGCAAACCGGCTTATGTTCCAAGAAAGAAAATAACACCCTTTGAAGCTATTGAGGTTGTGTTAAATGCAGGGGGAGTGCCGGTTTTAGCTCATCCCGGCTTAAGCTTAAAAAATAAACATGAAGTGGTTTTTGAATTAATAAAAAACGGCTTATTGGGGATTGAAGTATATTATCCATTACACTCAACGGAGACTGTTGAATTTTACAAAGGTATAGCAGAGAAGCATGATTTAATTATAACCGGGGGTTCTGATTTCCATGGATATGAGGGGGATGAGCTTGGTAAATGTTTCGTTGACTATTCAATAATTCTTGAAATATACAAGAGATCACAAAATAACGGGCAGCAGCGTTGATTATTATTTTTTTGGAAAGCTTACCCAGTTCATGGAATGATTATTTTTAATACAGAATTGGTCATAATATAGTTGATACTAAATATCTGGAGGAGTTTAATGTGGAAGAAAAATATCCAGTATCCAGGGTTCCATGGGGTCTTCAACCTAGTTTAAAGGATAAAACCAATGAACTGGGAATAAACTTTGACAAATTTATCGAGGCCATTAAATTAAATCGCAGTGATTCTGAATTGGCAGAAGAATTTGGAGTTTCTGAAAGAACCATAGCCCATTTAAGGGAACATTTTGAAAGGTATGGACTTCAATCCATCGTTGGGCGTGATTAAAATAAAAAAATTTATTAATAGCTTAAAAGCACCGGGTTAAGGTGCTTTTTTATTTTAATCTCTTCCTATCAAAGGGATTGATTTATTATGTTGTCACACAGTTTCACTATGCTATAATGGTTTCAATAGAAAAATGGGAAAGGAGGCAGTAGAATGAGCCAGGATAAGTTCATTGGGGAAGGATTAACCTTTGATGATGTTTTGCTTGTTCCCAGTTATTCAGAAGTACTTCCTAAGGAAGTAGATACGACTTCCTGGGTTACAAAAAATATTAAGTTAAATATACCCATATTAAGTGCGGGAATGGATACGGTAACTGAAGCAAGGCTCGCAATTGCCCTTGCAAGGGAAGGTGGAATGGGTGTTATTCATAAGAACATGTCCATTGAAAGGCAGGCCTTGGAAGTAGATAGGGTGAAACGTTCCGAATTTGGAATTATCATTGACCCCATATATCTTGGTCCTGAGAATACCGTTCAGGAAGCCCTTGATATAATGGCTCGTTATAGAATCTCAGGGATCCCCATTACTGTAAACGGGAAATTGGTGGGAATATTAACGAATAGGGATTTAAGATTTGAAAGGGATATAACAAAAAAAGTTAAAGAAGTTATGACTACGGATCCCCTTATAACAGCTCCCGAAGGAACAACATTAGAAGAAGCCAAGGATATACTGCAGAAACATAAAATCGAAAAACTTCCCATTGTTGACGAAAACTTTAATCTCAAAGGACTTATTACCACCAAAGACATTGAAAAATCCATAAAATATCCCAATTCTGCAAAGGATGAAAACGGGAGACTTATAGTGGGAGCAGCGGTAGGTATAAGTGATACAAGCCTAAAGAGAGTGGATGCACTGGTTAAAGCCGGTGTGGACTGTATTGTTGTTGATACTGCTCACGGCCATTCAAAAGCCGTTTTAAAAATGGTTGAAAAGATTAAAAAGCATTATCCTGATGTTGATGTAATCGGCGGCAATGTGGGAACCCGTGAAGGAACCAAGGCTCTTATTGAAGCAGGAGCAGATGGAGTAAAAGTGGGCATAGGACCAGGATCCATATGTACAACCCGGGTTATTGCCGGTATCGGTGTTCCACAGATAACTGCTATTTATGAATCCTATCAGGAAGCTAAAAAATATAATATTCCCGTTATAGCCGACGGAGGGATAAAATACTCCGGTGACATTTGTAAAGCTCTGGCAGCGGGTGCCAGTGCTGTAATGATCGGAAGCCTTTTTGCAGGTACGGAAGAGAGCCCCGGAGAGGTTGAAATATACCAGGGAAGAAGTTATAAAGTTTATCGTGGGATGGGTTCTTTAGGTGCAATGAAGGAAGGAAGCAGTGATAGATATTTCCAAGAAGGAACCAAACTTGTACCTGAGGGAATAGAGGGAAGGGTTCCTTATAAAGGCCCCTTATCTGAGACCATATATCAGCTGATAGGCGGGTTAAGGGCAGGAATGGGATACTGCGGAACAAAAAACATCAAGGAATTGCAGGAAAAAGCAAAATTTATTAAAATGACCAGTGCAGGCCTTAGAGAAAGTCACCCCCATGATGTGACCATAACAAAGGAAGCGCCTAATTATTATTAAAATTTTTATAAAAAATAAGTTAGGGAAGCGGTGATATCTCTATGCAAAATAAGGGCAAAAATTTAACTCCAGAAGAAAAAAGACAATTGGCATTAAAAAGAGCCGAGGAGTTAAAGGAGAGAATTAGTGATTTTTTAGAAGCTTCTAAAAATATAGAAACGGGTTTAAAGCTGGCGGATCAAATTGAAGAAAATAAGCGCAGGATATTAAATTATTTAAATGCCACAGAAGAAGATTGGCAGGATTGGCGTTGGCAGATGCGCAATCGTTTTGAAACAGTTGAGGCTCTGGCTAATGTTATAAATTTAACAGAACAGGAAATCGAAGATATTAAAAGGGTCAGCAAAAAATATCGCTGGGCAGCTGTTCCGTATTATGTCAGCCTAATGGATCCGGATAACCCAAACTGTCCCATAAGGAAGCAAGCTATCCCTTCAATTTTGGAATTGAACGATGTACTGGATGTAGATGATGACCCAATGGCTGAGGAATTTACCTCTCCGGCCCCATGCATAACAAGGAGATATCCTGATAGACTGATTATTAATGTTACAAATCAATGCTCCATGTACTGCCGTCACTGCCAGAGAAGGCGCAATATTGGAGAAGTTGATAGGGCGAGAACAACTAAAGAAATAGAAGAAGCTATAAAATACATTGAAAATAATCCGGAAATAAGGGATGTTTTAATTACGGGCGGGGATGCCTTCTTACTGGACGATGATAAAATAGATTGGATATTAACAAAACTGGATAGGATAGAACACGTGGAAATCAAGCGTTTTGGTTCCCGAACGTTGGCAACCATGCCCCAGAGAATAACAGACGATCTATGTGCTGTTTTAGAACGTCACCACCCTGTATATGTGAATACTCAATTTAACCATCCAAAGGAAGTTACAAAGGAAGTTTTGGTTGCCACTGACAAACTTGCTAAAGCGGGGGTTCCTTTGGGTAATCAGGCAGTTCTGCTGAAATCCATTAATAATGATCCCCATGTAATGAAAAAATTGTGCCATGAGTTGCTCAAAGCACGCATAAAGCCCTATTATTTATTCCATGCTAAGGCGGTTACCGGCACCTCTCACTTTATAACCCGAATAGAAGAAGGGATAGAAATTATGGAAAAAATGAGAGGTTATACATCAGGCCTTGCCATTCCCACTTATATTATTAATGCTCCTCAGGGATTCGGGAAGACGCCCATATTGCCTGAGTATCTTATTTCAGCCGGTAAAGATTATGTTATAATTAGAAACTGGGAAGGAAAAATGATGAAATATGTGAACAAAGAAAACTAACCTTTAAGCCCTGGCGTACCAGGGCTTAAAGCATAAAATGGGATAAATTAAAATTCACTGGAGTGATTGAACAATGAAAAAAATAGAGGATTTGAAATATATGACTCAGACATGGGGTTGTCAGATGAACGAAAGGGACACAGAGATGATCCAGTGCATGTTGGAAGATATGGGCATGAAAGAAGTAGATAATGTTGATGAGGCCGATTTAGTTGTACTTATTACATGCTGCGTCAGAGAAAAGGCAGAGCATAAAGTATACGCAAGGTTAGGTGAGCTTTCTAAAATTAAACGAAGCAAATCAGATTTAATTATAGCTGTGGGTGGATGTATGACGCAGCAGGAGGAAGTGGGGGAAAGAATAAAAAAAAGATTTTCGGGAGTGGATATCATTTTTGGAACCCATAACATTGACAGAATCCCCGAACTGATAAAAAGAGCTTTGTTAAAAAAAGAAAGGGTATTGGAAGTATGGGAAAAGGAAAAGGGGATTCCGGAAGAAAGGAATATTTACAAAAAACGTAAAAACTTTTTAAAGTCTAAAGTTATTATTTCCTACGGTTGTAATAATTTTTGTTCATACTGCATTGTTCCTTTCGTAAGGGGAAGGGAAAGAAGCAGAAAGCCTGAGGCTATTATTAGTGAGATTGAATATCTTGCTGAAAATGGCTGTGTTGAGGTAATGCTTCTGGGGCAAAATGTTAATTCCTACGGTAAAGATTTTAGGGAACAGTTTGATTTTTCCGATTTGCTCAGAAGGGTTGTGGAGATTAAAGGTATAGAAAGAATACGTTTTATGACTTCGCATCCTAAGGATTTTTCTAATAAGCTCATAAAAACAATTGCTGACTTTAAAAAGATATGTAATCATATTCATCTTCCTGTCCAGGCGGGAAGCAATAAAATATTAAAAAACATGAACAGGGTATATACCCAGGAAGAATATCTTAGTCTGGTTTCAAAAATTAAAACCCATATTCCCGGGGTAAGTATAACAACGGATATAATAGTTGGATTTCCAGGGGAGACCAGAGAAGATTTCCACCAAACCCTTAAAGTGGTGAAAGAAGTAGAATTTGATAATGCTTACATGTTTATTTATTCTCCTAGACAAGGAACCCTTGCGGCGGAAAAATATGAGGATAATATACCCCTTGAAGAAAAGAAGGAACGGCTGCAAGAACTTATGGAACTTCAAAATAAAATAAGTTTAAAGATTAATAAAAAACTGCTGGGTAAAAATATAGAGGTATTGATTGACAGCGTAGAAGAAAAGGATGGGAAAAAGGTATATTCGGGAAGAACGGAAACAAATAAAATCGTAAATATTCAAGGAAATGATTTTGGTGGGGAACTTTATGGTACTTTTCAAAATGTGGAAATTATATCTGCACAAACCTGGTCTTTAGGAGGAAAATTGTCAGGCAGTGGATAGGTCTTGTCTGGTTTGGCCGAAAGGGGGAAGGTTGTTTGGGTAAGTTAACGCCAATGATGCAGCAGTATTTAGAAATAAAGGAACAGCATAGAGATGCCATACTTTTTTTCAGGCTGGGAGATTTTTACGAAATGTTTTTTGAGGATGCCCTTAAGGCTTCAAAAATACTTAAGATTACACTGACCAGCAGAGAAGTGGGTAAAGGAAAAAAAGTCCCCATGTGCGGAGTTCCTTTTCATGCCGCAGATAGTTACATAGTGAAGCTAATTGAGAATGGGTTTAAAGTGGCTATTTGTGAGCAGGTAAGCGATCCTTCCCAAAGCAGAGGTTTAGTAAAAAGAGAAGTGGTCAAAGTTATAACCCCGGGGACCGTTATTGATTCCGAAATGCTCGATGCCAATACCAATAACTACATTGTTTCCTTGGTTTTTTTTGGCAATAATTTTGGTTTGTCCTTTGCAGATGTATCCACGGGTTGTTTAAAGGTTACCCAATTTGTTGCGGATGAAAAGGACAAGCTTTTTAGTGAAGTTATAAGGCTGCATCCTTCAGAGTTTGTGGTTTCTGAAAATTTTAAGGATACAAAAATCTGGAATAATATCCGGGAACGGTTTCCTAAATCCCTGGTTAATATAATTCCTCTCAAGAAAAATTCTTATCAACATCATAGGGAAATTCTCACCAAACATTTCAATGTAATTTCTTTAAGAAGCTTTGGCTGTGAACATATGCATGCAGGTATTGTTGCGGCAGGAGCTTTATTAAATTATCTTCATAATGTTCAAAAGGCGAGATTGCGTCACTTTTTAAAAATTGTTCCATATCAAACAGAAGCTTACATGATGATCGATCCTGCCACCAGGAAGCATTTAGAACTCACAGCTTCTAAAACTGAAAATGAGTATTACACTTTACAGAACGTTCTTGATAAAACCAAAACTGCGATGGGTAGCCGCTTTTTAAAAAATATGATTGAGCTTCCCCTTATGGATGAAAAGGAAATAAATTTAAGACTTGAAGCTGTAGAAGAATTTAAAAACAGCGCTTTAACTAGAAAAAAGCTTGCCAGTCTTTTTTCCTACGTATATGATCTGGAGCGATTAACCTCAAAAATTTCCTATGGAAATGCCACACCGAAGGATTTAATAAATTTAAAAGAATCATTAAAACGGCTGCCTGAAATAAAATCTTGTCTTTCCCAGTGTAAAAGCAGAAAAATAAATTTTCTTAATCAAAATTTGCAGGAGCTCCCTGAAGTTGTAAGAGTTATTGAAAATGCCATAGTGGACGATCCCCCTTCAACGGTGGGGGAGGGAAATATTTTTAAACCAGGATATTCTTCGGAAATTGATGAGCTTAGGAATATCTTAAAAAACAGCAAGCAGTGGATATTGAATCTCGAGCAGAATGAAAGGGAGCGCACGGGGATTAAGTCCCTTAAAATTAAATTTAATAAAGTTTTCGGCTATTTTATAGAAGTTACCAAAGCTAATCTTGATGCGGTTCCCGATGATTATATTCGTAAGCAGACCCTTGTAAACTGCGAAAGGTTTATAACCAAGGAGTTAAAAGATTATGAAAATACAGTGTTCAGTGCAGAGGAACGACTGAGCAGACTGGAAATTGAAATATTTAACAATTTAAGAAATTTTATTTCAAAATATCTGGGACAAATTCAGCAAACCGCCAATGCCTTGGCCGAACTGGATGCTCTATGCTCTTTGGGAGAAGCTGCCGCCCTTTACAATTACGTTAAGCCCAATATCAGCAAAAAACATGAATCCATAAAAATAGTTCAAGGGAGACATCCAGTGGTTGAAAGAGCAGTGGGAGAGGAAAATTTTGTACCCAATGATCTTGAACTTAATTGTGAAGAACAAAGAATAATCATCCTTACCGGTCCCAATATGTCCGGAAAATCAACTTACCTTAGACAGAATGCCCTTATATGCATTATGGCTCAAATGGGAAGTTTAGTGCCAGCAAAAAGTGCTGAACTACCTATAATAGATAAAATATTTACAAGAATAGGAGCGGCAGATGATATAACAACAGGCCAGAGTACATTTTTGGTTGAAATGAATGAGGTTTCCAATATTATAAACAATGCCACGCCCAGAAGTCTTGTACTTCTCGATGAAGTGGGCCGGGGAACCAGTACCTATGATGGGCTGAGTTTAGCTTGGGCGATAATTGAATATATAGCAAGTAAAAATAAATCCAAAACCCTATTTGCCACCCATTATCATGAATTAACTGCAATGGAAAGACTTCTGCCGGGTGTGAAAAATTTCAATGTAACTGCTAAAGAAAAAGATGACGGGATAGTATTTTTGCATAAAGTTGTTCCGGGAGGTACGGATAAAAGTTATGGAATTCAGGTTGCTCGACTGGCCGGTTTGCCCCAGGAAGTTATTAAAAGGGCTGAAGAAATATTAATACAGCTTGAGGAGAAAAGTTTCAATACAAATACTTTTGGAATTTTGGAGAAAAAGAAAGATTTTGAAGTAAAAGAGGAACAATGGAAAGAACTAAAGGAACTGTTGGAAGAGATTGAAGAATTGGATCTTTTGAACACAACACCTCTTCAGGCTATCAGTGCTTTGTATGAACTGCAGAAAAAAGTGAGAAGCTTAAAAGCATTGGAGTGATATTATTGGGGAGCATTATAATATTAGACCCCACTGTTTCAAATAAAATTGCAGCGGGTGAAATTGTAGTAAACCCGTCGTCAGTGGTTAAGGAGCTCATTGAAAATTCCATTGATGCCGGAAGCTCACGAATCAGTGTTGAAATATATTCCGGTGGAGTTGAAAAAATTAAGGTAAGCGATAACGGTTGGGGAATGGATGAAGAGGACATTAAGTTATCACCTCTGCGACATGCCACAAGTAAGCTTAAAAATTTTGAAGATTTAAGCGATATAAAAACCATGGGTTTTAGAGGTGAGGCTTTAGCCAGTATCGCTGCCGTTTCCAAAATGATAATAACAAGCAAGCGTAAAGGAGAAACCCAAGGTTATCGATTAGAAGTCCAAGGGGGAAAAACCAAAGATTTTTCAGTTGTAGGCTGTCCTGAAGGCACAACCGTTGAGGTTGAGAATTTGTTTTACAATACCCCTGCCAGAAAAAAGTTTCTAAAAAGCAGCTCAAAGGAAACCTATTTTGTAAATGAAACCGTAACTAAATATGCCCTGGGTTTTCCCAATATTGCATTTCGTTTATCAAATAATGGTAGTGTTGTTTATCAAACTCTTGGCACCGGCAGACTCATGGACTGTATAGCGGAAATTTTTGGGTTAAGAGTTGTGGAAAATCTTATTGAGATTCATGAAAGGGAAAATTCATGGTTGCTGCACGGCTGTATATCAAAGCCTTTTTATACTAAAGGTTCTCATAGATATCAATACTTTTACATAAACAATAGATGGGTTGCCAATAAAATTTTAAGGAAGGCCGTTGATGAAGCCTATTATACTTTGATTCCCAAAAACAGATACCCCATGGCCGTATTGTTTTTAAATATTACTCCAACCCTAATTGATGTCAATGCAGATCCCACAAAAAATACCGTCCGAATTAAAAATGAGCAGAACATAATGGATTTTATAAAAAACTCAGTGAAGAAAAATCTTTTTAAAAACAGATTCTCAGAAATAAAAAAGATCTCCTCAGATTTTGATAAATTTGATAAAAAGGGAGTTAAAAAAACTAATATAGTTTCTGCCGATTTTTCTGTCCATGAAAAACCTTTCAAAATAAATGAATTTAGTAATGAATTTAATAATGAATTTAACGTTGAAGTTAAGAATGAGAATTCTGAGGTTTTTTCAGTAAAAAGAGATGATAAGATTCTGAAAGAACAGCAATGGGAATACACCGCTGATATTCCTCGGATAATTGGACAGCACAATGCCTCGTTCATTATTTGTTCCCTTGGAAAGGATTTATATATCGTGGATCAGCATGCAGCCCATGAAAGGATAAAATATGAAGAATATAAAAAGAAGGAGAACTTAAAGGCGAGGCAGCTGATTTTTCCTAAAAAACTGGATCTGTCCCCACCTCAAACTGCCGTTATAGACGAAATAAAGAATGAGCTTACGGAATTTGGTTTTGGGCTTGAACCCTTCGGGGGAAATTCATTTGTTCTCAGGGAAGTTCCTGCTTTTTTAGATGAAGGGTCTGCAGATGTTTTTTTGCTTGATGTTATAGATGAGTTAGTTGAGGAAAAGGATAAGGGGAAAAAAATAAATAGAGAGGATTTTATTAAAAAAATGGCCTGTAGATCTTCCGTTAAGGCCGGGCAAAAGCTGAGCCCCCAGGAAATGGAAGCCCTTATTAATAAACTTTTCTCTTTAGAACATCCCTTAACATGTCCCCATGGACGCCCCACAGCTATTATAATTCCGGGCAATAAACTGTTATCTGAATTTTTAAGAAACAGCTGATAATCCTATTTATTTAAAACAGGAGTGCGCATGCAAAATGAGCATACCAATTGGAGCCATATTGGGTCCGACAGCCATCGGAAAATCCAAAGTTGCCGTGGAAGTGGCTGACCTGCTTGAAGGAGAGATTGTTTCAGTTGACTCAATGCAGGTGTATAAAGGATTGGATATCGGTACTGCAAAAATTAGAGAAGAAGAACGCTTCGCTAAAAGTGGAAAATATATAGAGCACCATATGATTGACATTGTTACACCTGATATTAACTATAATGTTGCTGATTTTCAAAGGGAAGCTGTAAAAATAATTAAAGATATACACAGCCGTGGTAAACTGCCCATGTTGGTAGGAGGAACGGGGCTGTATTACAATGCAGTGGTATATGGCTATGATTTCCCCAGGGATTCTTTTGATGAGAATTTGCGATTGGAATTAATAAAAGAGGCTGAAGAAAAAGGTAATATCCATCTTTATAATAAGCTGATTGTTGTGGACCCTAAAGCTGCAGAAAAAATTCATCCCAACGATACTAAAAGAATAATCCGGGCTTTGGAATATTTTTATTTAACGGGGAAGCGAATATCAGATTCAGCAGGTAAAAATAAATCATGTTTCAGGACAGTTTCTGTGGGGCTTTATATGGAAAGAAGAAAACTTTATTCAGCAATAGAAAAAAGAGTAGATAAAATGATTGAAGAAGGACTGATTGAAGAAGTTAAGGACCTTGTAAATAAGGGATATAAAACGGATTCAAACTGGGCCCAAGGGTTGGGCTATAAGCAGGTCTTAGGCTTTTTGGCGGGAAATTATGATATCCATAAATGCATAGAATTGATAAAAAAAGAAACTAGAAATTATGCTAAGCGGCAAATTACATGGTTCAAAAGAGATAAAAATATTGTATGGTTCAACGTAGAGGATTATCCAAATTTACAAGAATTAGCGAAAGCGATTGCAACACATATTTGCCAGCGATTGCAAATAAAATTAAATTAGTATAGAATATAAATTGCCTGCCCACAATGGTAGAGAGAAAAAAATGGAGGTACATTGATTATGACAAAGACTCAAATCAACCTTCAGGATTCTTTTTTAAATCAGTTGAGAAGGGAGAGCCAGACTGTAACCTTATTTCTGATCAATGGTTATCAGCTGAGAGGCATTATAAAAGCCTTTGATAATTTCACAGTGGTCGTAGAAGTGGAAGGAAAACAGCAAATGGTTTATAAGCATGCCATTTCAACCATTGTACCCTCAAGGAATGTTAATCTTCTTCCCGAAGGAGAAAATATTCAAGGATAAAGGCAGAAAATATAATAAATTAATTTTTAAAACTCTCTAGGCCATCTAGAGAGTTTTTAATTTGTTATTGTAAGTCAAGCACTGAAAGGCTGTGGTATTCATAAAATATTATTTAGATATTTTAGTGTGTTTTTGAGGGGTGTATACAAAGAAATGAAAATACGATTTAACTTTGTGGGAACCAGTGGTTTTGGGCAAAAGAAAGAAGAATCTGC
This sequence comes from Clostridia bacterium, assembly GCA_012523575.1. GTDB lineage: Bacteria > Bacillota > DTU086 > DTU086 > DTU086 > 41-269. The sequence goes on along the minus strand of JAAYIF010000006.1, from coordinate 91,099 downwards.
GGGCGAATACCATGGCTTAAAGAAAAACCTTTTAAGAAAGAATATAAATTCCACCCATATGAAAGCTGGGCTGGAAAGTGTTAAAGAATTAAAAAAACTTGTGGGGCTGGAAAATATTAAGGAATTGGTCGAGGAAATCATTGCCTTTGTTAAAATTCAAAAAAAGAGGGAATTAGAGGGGTTGGCCACGGAGCCTATGGTGTTTCATATGATTTTTAAAGGAAACCCGGGAACAGGTAAGACTACTGTGGCACGATTAATGGGCAAACTTTTTAAAGAACTTGGTATTTTGGAAAGAGGGCATGTAAACGAAGTTGAAAGAGCTGATTTAGTGGGGGAATATGTGGGGCATACGGCAAAAAAAACAAGGGAGCAGATTAAAAGAAGTTTGGGGGGTGTACTTTTTATAGATGAGGCTTATTCCCTGGCAAGGGGAGGGGCAAAGGATTTTGGAAAAGAAGCCATAGATGTACTGGTAAAGGCGATGGAGGATTATCGGAATGAATTTGTTTTAATTTTAGCGGGCTATAAAGCTGAAATGGATTTATTTTTAAACAGCAATCCAGGGTTGAGATCCAGATTTCCGATCCAATTAAACTTTGCTGATTACACCATTGATGAGCTGTTCAAAATAGCGAAAATAATGTTGGAGGAAAGGCAGTACCGTTTGTCTGTGGAGGCAGAGATAAAGCTAAAAAATGTTTTAGAAAAAGCAGTGAGCAATGGACACTGCTACGACGGTAATGCACGACTGGTTAGAAATATCATCGAAAAATCCATACGTGCCCAGGCTTTGAGGCTAATTAATGAAAATAACTTTTCCAGGGAACAGTTAATATATCTACAGGCTTGCGATATTAAAGATATACCTTCTAAAATAAGAAATAGTAATGATAATATTATTAGGGTCTTTGAAGCACAAAAATTTGCAGTATCAGGAGGTAATTAATGTTTCTACATAAGCTTTTTGAAGAAGTGGAGAATGAGGTAAAGCCTATTTTTTTTGAAATTGAAAAAATAAGTAGTTTAAACCACGAGAAGGTACTAAATGCGTTTAGAGAACTCGACATTTCGGAAAGCTGCTTTTACGGATCCACGGGGTATGGGTATGGGGATTACAGCAGGGAAAAACTTGATTCCCTTTACGCTGAAGTGTTCAAAGGAGAAGAAGCCATTGTAAGAATACAATTTGTTTCAGGTACCCATGCAATAGTTAAGTCTATACAGGGTGTAGTAAGGCCCGGTGATGAAATTATATCCGCAACGGGCACTCCTTATGATACATTAAAAAATGCTTTGGGTATTTCCGGCTCTGATTCGGGTTTGTTAAATGAATGGAATCTTATATACAAAGAAATACCCCTTACCTCCGAAGGTCTGCCTGATTTAGAAAATTTAAAAAAAGCCTTTTCCCCTAGGACAAGGTTAATTTTAATCCAGCGTTCCAGGGGATATCAGCATCGACCTTCCCTGACCATACAGCAAATAGGAACAATAATAAAAACCGTAAAGGAATATAATCCCAATATTGTATGTCTGGTAGACAACTGTTATGGGGAATTTGTGGAAAGCAAGGAACCCACTGAAGTGGGAGCGGATTTAGTGGTAGGTTCTTTAATTAAAAATCCCGGCGGAAGTTTAGCGCCGGCGGGCGGTTACGTTGTGGGAAAAGAAGAACTGGTGGAAAATGTAGCTTCAGCTTTAACGGCACCAGGTTTGGGCAGTGATATTGGCGCAAGTTTAACTGATCCCCGTCTACTCTTTCAAGGGCTTTTTATGGCTCCTCATGTGGTGACGGAAGCCTTAAAAGGAGCAATTTATACTGCCTGCCTTTATTCAAAACTAGGTTTTGAAGTCAGCCCCAAATATAATGAATACCGTACTGATATAGTACAGGCCATAAAGTTAAACGACCAAAATCTTTTAAAAAATTTTTGCCGATATCTGCAGGAATTTTCCCCTGTTGATTCCATTGCAGTTCCCGAAGCTTCATGGCTTCCCGGTTACAAAGATAAAATTATTATGGCCGGGGGAACTTTTATCCAGGGTTCATCCATAGAATTAAGTGCTGATGCTCCGGTAAAACCTCCATACTGGGTGTATCTTCAGGGAGGCATTTCATACGAATATACAAAAATTATCATTAACAACACAACTAAAAAGTTATTAAACTCAGAGCTGAAATGAAAAATTACAACTTCCAACTTCACAAATTTTGATAATTTTAATATCTCCTTACCAGTCCAATTACTTTGCCTAAAATTGTTACCTTTTTTAAAAATATAGGCTCCATATAGCGATTTTCCGGTTGGAGCCTTACAAAATCCTTTTCTTTAAAAAAGCGCTTAACTGTTGCTTCGTTTTCTATTAAAGCAACCACAATATCACCATTGTCTGCATAATTTTGCTTTCTTACTATGATAATATCACCATCCAAAATGCCAGCATCTATCATACTGTTGCCCTTTACCCTAAGCATAAAAACATTTTCATTGTATCCTACAAAATAGTGTGGAAGGGTAAAATACTCCTCAATGTTTTCATCCGCAAAGATGGGTTCGCCGGCAGTAATCTTTCCCATAATGGGAACATTGACAATAGTAAAGCCAAATTCATTGTTAGATTTATCTGTTTTATTACTGCTTTTTATTAAAACTTCTATTGCTCTCGGTTTTGAGGGGTCCCTTCTTAAATAACCCTTTTTTTCAAGTTTAAGTAAATGATTATGTACTGTTGAGCTTGATTTTAGGCCTACTGCTTTACCTATTTCCCTTACCGATGGAGGATATCCTTTTTGCTCAATTTCGTCCATGATAAAAGTTAAAATTTTTTTTTGCATATCGCTTAAATCCGAATTCATTAGGAAATCACCTCATTTTTGGAAATATTATATCAAAAACTACCGCAGAAGGCAAACAAATGTTCCTGATTAACCTTGAAAGAAAAACAAATGTTCTATAAAATTATGGCAGCAAATCAAACAAGTGTTTGGGATAGAGGGAATATGATGAAAAAGATCGTACGGGCAATGATAATCTGTATAATCATTTTTTTTCTTTTTATACATTTGGGGGATAGAACAGAGAATAATAACTATAGTCACGTTATATTGGTAACTGTAAATAAAGGAGATACTCTTTGGGATATTGCTGAAAAACATAGATCCGGGAAAGCTGATATTAGAAAAATTATTTCAGAAATCAAAAAAATAAATAATTTAAATGATGAATTTATCTATCCCGGGCAGCAGTTGGCTATACCCGTACCCAATGACAATAAAGATTTTTTAACCTGGGCCAATAAAAAACTATAATCTTGAATATATAAAAAGTCCCAATAGAAGGCCTAAAATACTGGCAGTGTTAATGTTTATTATAAAGCCAAAGGTAAGCTTAATTACTATTAAATTGAGGGTCACAGGGCTGAACCCCATTGTTTTAGTATAATTTAAAAAGGGAATAGTGCTGACTAAGGATTGGCCAATTAACAATCCCAATAAACTGCCTAAAAAAAGCAGTAATATTAAAATCCAAGTACTTTTTAAAGATTTGCTCATTTTTGATCAACACTCCATTAACTAGCAACAATTAAGTTATCATATTCTATGTTAAATGGAAAAATCCTATATTTGATAAAGGATATGTAAATAAGTATGTTGAAGATTTGATATAATAGTCTCAACCATTTTTTACGTTAAGAGGAGGTGCTTGATTTGGCAATTTGGGTTTGTACCAAATGTGGAGCCGAACGCGAGGCAAGATGTAAGCCAAGAAAGTGCCCTAACTGTGGTGAAAGCGGTGCATACGAGAAGAAAGAATAGCCAAGAGAAAAGAGTATTAATTTTTAATTAATATTTTATTAAAAAGGATCTAAGTGGGACTAGGGGGAGGGCATAGGACGTGCTTGTGAAAGATATAATGACAAAAAACGTTGTAACCGCTAGCCCCAACGATACCGTTCTTGATGCTTTAAAACTGGTGAAGGTTAATAAAATAAGACATTTACCCATTGTTGAAGGTGAAACTTTAGTGGGAATAGTCTCGGATAGGGATTTAAGGAGTGTCAGTCCTTCTGTACTTGCCTCAATGGATATAGATCTTCTAGAAAAAACTTTAGTAAAGGATATCATGATAAAGGATGTTATAACCATAACACCGGACGAATCGGTAGAAGATGCTGCCCGTTTATTATATAAACATAAAATAGGCTGCTTGCCTGTTATACAAGACAACAAGCTAGTTGGAATTCTTACTGATGGTGATATACTGTATTGTTTTGTAGAGAAATATCATATAGATGTGGATGTGGAAGGGCTGTGCTAAGAATTATTTAGTAAATGCTTTATTCTAAGCAAAAGCAGGGCGAAAGAAGCTAGTTTGTCATATAGCTTAATACGCACGCTTGACATTAAGTTAATACCATGCTAATATATAGATTGCAATTTTAAAGTGCGGCAGTGGCGGAACTGGCAGACGCGCTAGGTTCAGGGTCTAGTGGGCTGGCGCCCGTGGGGGTTCAAATCCCTTCTGCCGCACCATTCTTAAGCCCTTGCAACGCAAGGGCTTTTGCTCTTTTATGCTTGGAAATAAAATAGAATGAAAATGAAATTTTAGTGGATTGGGGACTGGCTTTTTGATAGTTATTAAGATTTAAACCTCAAGTTTATTTGCCATTTCTCTGTTTAATTTTTTAGTTAAATGGCCATAAATTTCCGTAATGGTTATCGCCTGCTTGTGCCCAGCCAGTTCTTGAACAGCTTGTAAAGGAAGTGTGTGAATTGAGTTATCGAATAGACGATAATACTATTAAATCTTTGCAAAAAGCACAGGAAAATGAAATAACAGAATACCATATTTATTTAAAACTATCCTCGCTTATAAAGAATGAACACAACAGCAAAATCCTCCAACAAATCGCCCGTGAAGAACTTCGCCACCATGACGAGCTAAAAAAGTTCACCGGAACAGATAAGAAGCCTAACATTTTAAAAATATATTTTTATATCTTTATTTCAATGATTTTTGGAATTACTTTTGGTCTAAAGCTTATGGAGAAAGGGGAAAAAAGTTCGGAAAAACTATACAGAGAACTCGGGGATGATATTGAAGAATTTAAAAGAATAGCAAAGGAAGAGGATGAGCACGAAAAAGAACTGATTGAAATAATCGAGGAGGAAAGGCTTGAATTTGTAGGTTCAATGGTCCTCGGGCTAAATGATGCCCTGGTGGAGCTTACGGGTACCTTGGCAGGGCTCACATTTGCAATGAAAAATACGCGCCTCATAGCCCTTGCGGGTCTTATAACAGGTGTAGCAGCTTCACTTTCAATGGCAGCATCGGAATACCTTTCAACCAGGACTGAGCAGGATAATAGTCGAGCCCTTAAATCAGCATTATATACCGGAGGAGCATATATTTTCGCTGTTATGTTTCTGGTATTACCCTATCTTGTATTTACCAACTATGTGATATCCCTTGTGTTTACAATTGTTGCAGCCATATTAATATTACTAATGTTTAATTTTTATATATCGGTAGCTAAGGATCTTTCATTTAAAGAGAGATTTTTTGAAATGGCCGGTATCAGCTTGGGAGTAGCCGCAATTTCCTTTATAATCGGGTACTTCATCAGGCTTTTCCTTGGGGTTGATATTTAGTGTAGGAATAGAAAGAAATAAAAACTAATAATTATAATCACTACCACTGAAAATCGAGACTTGCGGAATTTTGTAAATTCCGTAAGCCTTTTTATTTTTTTAAGGCATACAAAATAAAAATTGCCGGCCTTTTAGGGCCAGCAAATAAATTTAATTACGTATTTATTTTAATTCCATGTTGTAATATTCGATTTTGTATAATTTTGTTAATTGCAGTTAAACCTATTCCTACCAGGGACAGCGCTGCAAGGATATATAGCGCCTGGGAATATCCTCCGGAAGCTTCCTTGATGCGTGCAATTAATAATGGTCCGAAAATGGCTGCTGCACCGTATGCGGTAAACATCCACCCATAGTTTATACCTAAATTTCTTGTTCCAAAATAATCGGCGGTGATAGCCGGCATTAATGCCAGGTATCCTCCGAAGGAAAGTGCTGCTGCACAAATACCTACAACGTAACTGGTATAAGATGCTGCATGGGGTAGTATGAAGAAAAGGGCCACCGTGTATACGGAGAACATAAGGAATAGGGAAAAGTTTCTCCCGATTTTATCCGAGGCAGCACCCCAGAACAGCCTGCCAAGACCGTTGAAAATTGCCAAGACGCCTACTGCTGCTGCCGCTGCTTCCTTACTTAAACCAACCATTTCTTCTGCCATGGGTGCAGCCTGGGAAATAATCATTAATCCTGCCGAAGCTCCCAAGAAATACATTATCCATGTAATCCAAAAACGTAGTGTACGGAGCATTTCTCCCGGAGAATAGTCTTCAATAAAAGTTGTTGTATTTGCATTTCCTGTGGCTTGCGGCGGATTCCATCCTTCCGGCTTCCAGCCCGGGGGCGGATTCCGGAGCAACTGCGCTGATCCAGCAACGGCAACTAAAAATATCACACCGAGTATTGCGAATGCGTTTAAAACCCCGTATTTTATAATTAGCTTTGTGGCAAGGGGGGCAAAAACGAGAGAACCTGCACCAAATCCGAACACGGCAAATCCGGTCATCAAACCTCTTTTATCCGGAAACCATTTAACGATGGTTGCAATGGGAGTTACGTAAGCAAATCCCACACCTGTTCCAGCAATTACCCCGTAGGAGATATAAAGCATGTTAAGGGAGTTTGTGCGGCTGGCCAGGAGACAGCCAGCCCCTAAGAGAATTCCTCCCACCGTACCTACCAGTCTTGGACCTACTTTATCTTGCCATAACCCTGCAAATACCATTGCGATGGTAAAGAACACAAGGCAAATGGTAAAGGCAAGGGATGCTTCTGTTATGGTCCAGCCGAATTTTTCCATTAAAGGGTTTCTGAAAACGCTGTATGCGTATAATGTGCCAAGGCAAAGTTGAATAATTATACCCGCGACCACTATCAACCAGCGATTCGGAAGTTTCATGGAAGATACTTCTTGGGCTTTTCCCATTGAAATCACTCCTTATCGCTATACTGGCCTTTGATGTGTTCAATGACAGTGGGATCGGCTAATGTAGTGGTATCTCCAAGAACTCTGCCTTCGGCAATATCCCTGAGCAGCCTGCGCATAATTTTTCCACTTCGGGTTTTGGGAAGTTCAGCAGTGAAGTAAATTTCTTCCGGTTTTGCAATGGGGCCGATTTTCTTTCTAACATGGTTACTTATCTCCTGTTTCAGTTCGGGTGTACCTTCAATACCTTCTTTCAAAGTTACAAATGCCACAATACACTGTCCCTTGATATCGTGACTTTTACCAATAACGGCTGCTTCAGCGACACTTGGATGATCAACAAGTGCGCTTTCCAGTTCCATTGTTCCTAATCTGTGACCGGAAACATTAATTACATCGTCAACCCTTCCCAGCACCCAAATATATCCATCCTCATCCTTCTTGGCACCGTCTCCGGGGAAGTATATATTTTCATATTTGCTCCAGTAAGTGTCAATATATCTTTTGTCGTCGCCATAAATGGTGCGCAGCATGGAAGGCCATGGCGATTTAATAACCAAGTAACCACCTTCTCCTGGTTTTACAGGATTACCATTATTATCAAAAACATCGGCTTCTATACCAGGCACCGCGAAGGTTGTCGAACCCGGCTTGGTTGTCACTACTCCAGGCAGCGGGCTGATCAAAATGGAACCTGTTTCTGTTTGCCACCAGGTATCCACGATGGGGCATTTCTCATTCCCAATATATTTGTGGTACCAAATCCATGCTTCGGGGTTTATGGGTTCACCGACGGTTCCTAATAGACGCAGGGAAGAAAGATCGCATCTTTGTGGATACTCGATTCCCCAGCGCATAAAGGCTCTAATTGCCGTTGGGGCCGTGTAAAATATGGTTACACGGTATTTTTCAACTATTTTCCAAAAACGGTCTTTATCAGGATAATCGGGGCCGCCCTCATACATTACCACTGTGGCACCGTTTGCCAGAGGACCGTAAACAACATAAGAATGTCCCGTAATCCAACCGATATCAGCCGTGCACCAGAATATATCTTCGTCCTTAAGATCAAAGATCATATGAGCCGTTGCGGTAACTCCGGTCATATAACCTCCCGTTGTATGCACAATACCTTTGGGTTTTCCTGTGGTACCGCTGGTGTATAGCAGGAAAAGCATATCTTCCGAATCCATGGGTTCCGGCTCGCAGTAATTATCAGCTTTTTCCATTAATTCATCCCACCAAAGGTCGCGCCCCTCAACCATGTTAACTTTATTCTTATCCTGTCCTCGTTGATAGACAATAACCTTTTCCACACTTGGAGCACCTTTAAGAGCTTCATCTACGTTATCCTTAAGGGGGATTAAGTTTCCTCTACGGTATCCTCCGTCAGCCGTGACAACGATTTTACTCTGGCAGTCATTGATACGATCACGTAAAGAATCTGCGCTGAAACCACCAAAAACTACGCTGTGTGGAGCTCCAATACGTGCACATGCAAGCAGTGTAATAGCCAATTCCGGCACCATTGGCATGTAGACCATAACTCTATCGCCTTTTTTAACTCCAAGATTTTTGAGTACATTGGCAAACTTATTTACTTCATAATATAAATCTTCGTATGTGAGAACCCTCTGATCTCCGGGCTCTCCTTCCCAGATAATTGCAGGTTTTTGTCTGCGCTGGCTGTTAAAATGACGATCAACGCAGTTATAGGAAGCATTCAATTTTCCACCAATAAACCATTTTGCAAAGGGCGGATTCCATTCCAGGACCTTATCCCATTTCTTAAACCAGTGAAGGCGCTCCGCCTGTTTTGCCCAGTAGGCTTCTCTATCCTTTGCAGCTTCTTCATAAATTTTGGGATCACTTACGTTTGCCTGAGCAACAAATTCATCACTGGGTTTAAATAACCTCTTTTCCTCTAACAGTCCAGCTATTGTACTTTCCACATTTTGTCTTTCTAATGCAGACACAATATTACCCCCTTTGAAAAAAATTTCCCTGATTTGCAGGGAGGATATTGTGGTTTTATTTTATTCGAACCTTAATAGGGGGTAAATATTTATTCGGCAGGGTGTGGAAAACTACGGATGGATTGAATAAGAGCTTGGATTTTATGCAAAAAAAGGATGCCGATATTATAAACAAACGTTTTAGTTGTCGTTTAAGTATATTAGGATTTAAAAACCTTCCGTTTACCGTTCCTTTTAGTATCTTTCATCGAACACCTTTCAACAAGTTGCTGCTAAAAACTCTAAAAAGGAAAAAGGGCAAAAATTGTTGCCCTTCATACAGCAGACAGATTGATTTAGTTTTTTAAAACTTTTCTGGTTAAAATTTCGTGTTTTAATAATTAAGCTGCAGTTAATAATTATTAATGCAGTGGGACGTAGCCAAGGGGTAAGGCAACGGGCTTTGGACCCGTCATCGTTGGTTCGAATCCAGCCGTCCCAGCCATTTTTTTTATTGTTCAGATTCTTTGTTTTGCAGAATTTCCTCCAACTTAGCAACCCTTTCGGTTAGCATATCAAACTCCTGCTTGGTAACAAACTTGTTCGACACCTTTAGCCTTTCAAATTCTGTTCTTACCGTTTCTTTAATTTTTTCTCCTTCCTCCTTACCCTTTTCCATTAAACTGTTTAATAATTCTTTGGCTTCTTCCCTCGTAATTTCGCCTCTTTTAACCATTTCATCAAAAAGTTTCTCTGCTTTTTCCTTTGTAATGGAAATTGCACCTAAACCTAAAAGAAAAGCTTTTTTAAGTCCAGAGATCACTTAAATCACTCCACTTTTTTATTTTCGTTCTATATTTTAATTATAAATGAATAAATTATATTTAATGTAAAAATTAAATATAAATTTACACGAAAACATTTTTTAAAATTAATTCAAATATAAATTGCTGCTTTTTCGGACAGGGCAGCATATATCCCAAACAACTTACCATATTCGGACCGGAACATAGTCTTGACTATGATCCTGTTCTTAGTTATAATAAAGCTTGCGTAGTACGGGGCGTAGCGCAGTTTGGAAGCGCACTTGGTTTGGGACCAAGGGGTCGTGGGTTCAAATCCCTCCGCCCCGACCACTTTATGGCGCCGACGTAGCTCAACAGGCAGAGCAGCTGACTTGTAATCAGCAGGTTACCGGTTCAAATCCGGTCGTCGGCTCCATTTTTTTATGATAAAAAGCGGGACCAAGAAAAGAACTTGGTCCCACTTTTTTTATAATAATCAACTTAAATATTTAAAAAACTAACAGGGTTTGGAACCGCCTTCTTTGGGAAGAGGATATAGGTCAAGTTGAAGGATGTTGCTTAAAAACCAGTAAAGGGAATACTGACGCAGCACCTCTATTTTTTCATCATAACCCATGTCTTCAATCCAATCATGGTCCATAATAACCTTTTCAAAATAGTTAAGAATATCAGCTACTTTTTTATTGCTTTCCTCTCCCGGGATAACGGGTTTATTTGTTTTAGGAATAACCACTTCCACTTCGTATACCCGTTCATTCTTGCCGTCTTTCTTTATTTCTGTATGGATTTTCATGTAAAAATTTTCCCCCTTTAAATTTACATTTTGCAATAATGCCATAACTCATTATAATTTTACCATCAAGACTTCAACATTAAAGCACTGTTTCCTTCTTTAGCTTAATAGTTTGCCCGATCTAAAAAGCGCAGCTGAACTGCTTCAGCAATATGTTCGACGTCTATATTAGATTTGTTTTCAAGATCAGCTATGGTCCTGGCTACTTTTAAGATTTTATTGTGAGCCCTCATGCTTATTTTAAGTTTGTCAAAAATTTTTTCAAGTAATTTGTTGGCTTCACTGGTTGTTTTGCAAAATTGGTAAACCATTTTCCCTTCAAGCTCTCCATTACATTTGATGTCCAGATCTTTATATCTTTTCCTTTGAATGTTTCGTGCTGCCGTAACTCTTTTCCTAATCTTTTCTGAGGTTTCGCCGGTTTTATCATTTTTTATATCCTTATATTTCAATTTTGGTACTTCAATGTGTATATCTATTCTATCCATTATGGGTCCAGAAACTTTATTCATATATCTTTGTATTTGAAAAGGGGTGCACATGCAGTCATTGTCTTCATCCAAAAAGAATCCGCAAGGGCATGGATTCATTGCTGCCACTAGGGTGAAATTAGCGGGAAAAGTAATTGTTGCCGATGCCCTTGAGATGGTTATTTTTTTCTCTTCCAGGGGCTGACGCAAAGCTTCGATCACATCTCTTCTAAACTCAGGTAGTTCATCCATAAAAAGTATTCCGTAAGTTGCCAAGCTAATTTCTCCTGGCCTGGGAATTTGTCCTCCTCCTATGATACTTGAAGATGAAGCAGTATGATGTGGTGCTCTAAAGGGTCTTTGGGTTATTAAAGGGGTTTCAGGGTCAATTAGACCGGCAACACTGTAAATTTTAGTTATTTCAAAGGCTTCTTCGGCATGCATAGGTGGAAAAATACCGGGGAGCCGTTTGGCAAGCATTGTTTTGCCGGAACCAGGCGAACCTACCATCAAGACATGATGCCCTCCGGCGGCTGCAATTTCTAAAGCTCTTTTGGCAGTTTCCTGTCCTTTAACTTCAGAAAAATCAGGGTAAACCATAGCATTTTTTGAAAAGAGACTTTCTATATCCGTTTTCACAGGGGAAATATCCTTTTTGTTGTTTAAAAAAGATACAAGATCATTCAGAGTTTCAGGGGCTATTACTGTGACATTATCTGCCAAAGAGGCTTCAAAACTGTTTTCCGGTGGTACCACAAAAACAGAGTTTTGATATAAATTAGAAATACTCTGAGCCATGGGCAATATGCCATGGGCTTTTCTAAGCTCTCCCTTCAATGAAAGTTCACCAACAAAAAACTTGTTTTTTAAATTTTCCATTGATATTTGCTCCGTCGCTGCAAGAATTCCAATGGCTATGGGTAGGTCAAATTGAGAGCCCACTTTTTTTATATCTGCCGGGGCTAAATTAACGGTTATTCTCTGCATGGGAAAATCAAAGCCGGAGTTTTTAATTGCCGCCCTTACTCTGTCCTTAGATTCTTTTACAGCGGTATCGGGAAGCCCACAAATATAAAAACCCGGCAGACCCGGGGATACGTCTACTTCAACTTGAACTAAGAATCCTTCAACACCTTTTGTTGAGCAGCTTTCCACTACTGCTAACATCCTTAACCTTCCTTAATTATAGTTTTATTGCATTTCTAGTAAGGTTCTACAATATACGTAATTTTCCTTTTTCTAGCCCTGCATAATTGAGTTAAAAGGGTGGCAGATAAATATATGAAGTATCGAAATGCATGCATAGCTTTATAAGGTTCAAAAAAATCAGTTTCTTGATATAATGATTCTTGATTTAGATCCAGTTCTTGGTTTGCTCTTTTTATAAATATTGGAAATTTTAATATATATACGGCATTATTTTCTTTAGTAGGTATGTTAGACGTTGTAATTGAAAAAATTTAATTTAACTTTTAGAAGGAAATCCCTTTGTTTACACGAATGTAGGATGCAAAAAATGGAAGTGATGTGCATGTCATTACCTGACGAAGCCTATTGGGCTGCCTTTAACTGTTCAAAAATTGGATATAAAAACATGCTGAAAATTATTGATTTCTTTGGCGGCCCTAAAACTGCTTGGGAAGCTTCTAAAGAGGAAATAGCAGAACTTATTTCAAACAGCCAAACTATAGAACAATTTTTTAATTTTAAAAATAACTTTAATGAGCAGCTCTATTACGAGCAGGTTATAAAAAATAACGCGGAAATAATATCTATAAATGATAAATGTTATCCCCAAAATTTAAAGAATATTCATGGAGCTCCACCGGTTTTATATGTTAAAGGTAATTTACCGGATCCGTCCTTGCTGCACATTGCCGTTGTCGGCACCAGAAGGGCAACTATTTACGGCAGACAAGTTGCCAGGAAAATTTCTTATGATTTGGCTACTAATGGCGCAGTAATTGTCAGCGGGCTTGCCCGAGGTATAGATTCATGTGCCCATAGCGGTGCTCTGGAAGCAGAGGGAAAAACTGTGGCAGTTTTAGGATGCGGCATTGATGTTGTTTATCCTCGGGAAAATAGAAAGCTCTTTGATAAGATTAGTGAAGAAGGAGCGGTGATAACGGAATTTCCCCTTGGAACCTCCCCATCAAAGCAAAATTTCCCTGCCAGAAACAGAATTATAAGTGGTTTATCGTCGGGGGTGTTGGTTGTGGAATCACCTAAGCGGGGCGGTGCCCTTATCACTGCTGATTTAGCTTTAGAACAGGGAAGGGATGTTTTTGCAGTGCCGGGCCCTATATTTAGTAAAACCAGTGAAGGCTGTAATGCTCTTTTGAAAGAAGGAGCAAAACTGGTAACAAGGGCAGAAGATATTCTTGAAGAGTATCAGGATTTTCTTGATGATAGTTTCGTAAGGAATGCCGAGGGTACTGCTCTAAACCCATCGGATCTGGAGGGGTTAAGCCCTGAAATGAAACAGATTGTGGAGCTGCTTTCAGGAGGACCCGTGTCCATAGAAGAATTATGCCAACACACCGGCAATACAGCGGGTCAGCTTAATGCATTGATAACTCATCTGGAACTTGAAGGGCTTGTTGCCAGAGGTGAAGGAAAAGTATATCTTGTGTTATGAAAATATTTTTTTGGGGTGAAGGTAGTGGCTAATATATTGGTAATTGTAGAATCCCCTACAAAGGCAAAAACAATTAAGAGATTTTTGGGGAAGGGCTACACCGTAAAATCGAGCATGGGACACGTAAGGGACCTTCCTAAAAGTCAACTGGGCGTGGATGTAGAAAACAATTTTGAACCTAAATATATAACCATAAGGGGTAAAGGAGAAATATTAAAAAATCTGCGGGCGGAAGCTCAAAAAAGCTCAAAGGTCCTTCTTGGTCCGGACCCCGATAGGGAAGGTGAAGCCATAGCCTGGCATTTAAAAGAAGTATTAAAACTTAATGACAGCAAATGCAGAATTGAATTCAATGAAATAACAAAAAAAGCAATATTAAAAGCTGTTAAGGAGCCTAAGGAAATTGATCAACGGAGAGTTGAAGCACAACAGGCACGGCGAGTTTTGGACAGACTAGTGGGATATAAATTAAGTCCCTTTCTATGGAAAAAGGTAAAAAAAGGGCTTAGCGCCGGGAGAGTTCAGTCGGTAGCGGTCAAGTTAATATTGGAAAGGGAAAGAGAAATAAAGGATTTCAAACCGGAGGAATATTGGAGCTTAACGGCTGTTTTTGCAAATAACGGTGAAACTTTTGAAGCAAAACTGGTATCAAAAAACAATAAAAAAATTCATATCCGAAGCGAAGAAGAAATGAATGAAATCTTGAAAGAGCTTAAGGGACAATCCTTTATTGTTAAATCCATCAAGAAAAAAGAGAGAAAGCGTAAACCCTTAGCTCCCTTAATTACCAGCACCTTACAGCAGGAAGCGTCCAAAAGATTTAATTTCAGCGCTAAAAAAACAATGATGCTCGCCCAGCAGTTGTATGAAGGTATTGATTTAGGAGGTAAGGAGGGAACCGTAGGGCTTATAACCTATATCAGAACAGATTCCACTAAAATTTCTGATGAAGCTGTGGGTAGTTGCAGAGCCTACATAGCTGACAAATTTGGGGAAGAATATGTTCCAAAAAAACCCAATGTTTTTCCCAGCAAAAAAGGTGCCCAGGAAGCCCATGAAGCTATAAGACCAACTTCAGTTTCCAGAGACCCCGACAGTATCAAATCAGCCCTTACAAAGGATCAGTTAAAGATTTACAGATTAATTTGGGAAAGATTTGTAAGCAGCCAGATGAAACCCGCTGTTTTTGATGTTACCGATGTGGAAATTGCTGCGGGTAGTTATTTATTTAAAGCTACAGGTTCCACTATACGGTTTACCGGATTTTTAGAGGTTTATTCCAATACCGATGACCTTAAAGGAGCCGAAACCCTATTGCCGGAATTATCAGAGGGTGAAACCCTAAAAGTCAAAGAACTGGAGCCCAAGCAGCATTTTACCCAGCCTCCCCCAAGATATACGGAAGCCAGTTTGGTTAAAACCCTTGAAGAATTGGGAATTGGGAGACCCAGCACCTATGCCCCCATCATAGATACCATATTAACCAGAGGGTATGTGGTTAAAGAAGACAGGTATTTTATACCCACAGAACTGGGTGCTGTGGTAACGGACCTCCTTGAACAATATTTCAGCGATATACTTGATGTGGAATTCACCGCTGCCATGGAAGAAGATCTGGATAAAATCGAAGAAGGAAAACAGGAGTGGACAAAAGTAGTTGAAGAGTTTTATAAACCATTTAAAGAGATGTTAGAAAAGGCGGAGGAAGAAGCCGGAAAGATAAATGTTAAAGAAGAAGTTACAGACAAAGTTTGCGAAAAATGTGGAAAAAATATGGTCGTTAAATACGGTCGTTATGGAAAATTCCTTGCTTGTCCTGGATACCCCGAATGTACAAATACAAAGCCCTTTTTAGAAACGGTAGGGGTAAAGTGTCCGGAATGCGGTGGTGAAATCGTAATTCGCAGGAGCAAAAAAGGACGAAAATTTTATGGGTGTGCAAATTTTCCTGAATGTGCGTTTATTTCTTGGCATAAACCCACGGAAAAAAACTGTCCCCAGTGCAACAGTTGGATGGTTGAAAAAGGAGCTGGCAAAAATAAACGAGTTGTGTGCTCTAATCAAAACTGCTCATATGAAGTTAAGTTAAAAAATGATGATTAAAGGGAAAGAGGGGGATTATTTGATAGATAGGGTTACCGTTGTAGGTGGTGGTTTGGCTGGATCCGAAGCATCCTGGTTTTTGGCGGAACGGGGAATTAAAGTTGTTTTATACGAAATGAGGCCTATGGTAAACACCCCAGCACACCACACAGGATATTTAGGAGAATTGGTTTGCAGCAATTCCTTAAGGGCATTGTCTTTGGAAAATGCTGCAGGCCTGCTGAAGGAAGAGATGAAAATCCTTGGGTCCTTAATAATACAGTGCGCATTGGAAAATTCCGTTCCCGCAGGGGGCGCACTGGGGGTTGATAGGGAAGCCTTTGCAAAGAGCATAACTGAAAAAATAGAAAATCATCCAAATATAGAAGTTATAAGGGAAGAAGTAAAGGCCATTCCTGAAGGAGTGGTGATTATTGCTTCAGGTCCTTTAACTTCCCCGGCCTTAAGCGATGCCATTAAAGATCTTACGGGTGAGGAACACCTTTATTTTTATGATGCGGCATCCCCCATTGTTACCGCTGAAAGTATAGATTTTAGCAAAACCTTTAAGGCTTCACGCTACGGGAAAGGGGAACCGGATTATCTAAACTGTCCAATGAATGAGGAAGAGTACTATGATTTCTATAGAAACCTCATAGAAGCCGAAAGGCATCCCCTCCATGATTTCGAAAAGGGAATTTTTTTTGAGGGTTGCATGCCTATAGAGGTTTTAGCTCAAAGGGGAGAAAAAACCCTTTTATTTGGCCCTCTAAAACCCGTAGGTATAATAGATCCCCGCACAGGTAAACAGCCCTTTGCAGTGGTGCAGCTTCGTCAGGAAAATCGTGAGGCAACTTTATACAACATTGTGGGATTTCAAACCAATTTAAAATGGCCTGAACAAAGACGCGTTTTTTCAAAAATTCCGGCATTAAAAAATGCGGAATTCATACGGTATGGGGTGATGCATCGGAATACTTTCATTAATTCCCCAAAGTTATTGAAACCCACCTTACAATTTAAAGAAGACAAAAAACTATTTTTTGCCGGACAAATTACAGGGGTAGAAGGCTATATAGAATCCGCTGCCTCCGGCATTGTTGCCGGTATTAATGCAGAAAGACTAATTAAAGATAAAAAACCCGTAAGCTTTCCCCATGAAACGGCAATTGGTGCCTTATGCAAATACATAACTTCTCCTAACCCTAACTTTCAACCCATGAACATTAATTTCGGAATTATTCCACCTTTGGAAAAACGAATAAAAAATAAGAAAAAGCGTAATTTGGCTCTATCTAAAAGGGCCCTTGAGACTCTTAAAACCTTTGTGAAAGAAATTGGCTTATGAAGTTGCCCGAAGAATATAATTATGCTAACATTAATTTTGGTTGATTTAAGTAAGTATTGCGAGATGAATATCTGTGGAGGAATTAAAATTAAAATTTTCAGATTTGATTGAACCTTTTTGCAACTATCTTTCTGCAGAACGCAATCTCTCAGGTAATACTGTAAAAAGTTATAAAATTGATCTCCTTCAGTTTTTAAGTTTTTTGTCAGATAAAAAAGATATTAATAGTATAGATAAAGTTGACCATATAACCATTAGGGAGTTTCTTTCTTTTTTGCAGGAAAAAGGCTGTGAAAAAAGGACCATTGCGAGGAAAATTTCTTGTTTAAGAAGCTTTTTTAGGTTCTTAAAACGCATGGATATAATATCATCTAATCCTATGCTAAAAGTAAAGTCCCCCAAAATGGGAAGAAAATTGCCAACATTTTTGTACACAGAAACCATGGAAAACATATTGATTCTACCAGAAAACCACTTATTGGGAATACGTGATAAAGCCATTTTAGAAATTCTTTATGCAACGGGAATGAGAGTGGGAGAGCTGGTGGGGTTAAATGAAGGGGATATTGATCTGGAAAACAAACAGGTGCTTGTTATGGGAAAAGGTGCCGTTGAAAGGATTTTGCCCCTGGGGAATTATTCCGTTGAAGCATTAAAAAATTATTATGAGAATGTCCGCCCTATTTTTATAAAAAGGGCAAAAAATGAAGATGCAAAAAATGCGGTATTTTTAAGCCAAAAGGGAACTCGCTTAACTTCCCGGGGAGTGAGATATATTGTGGAAAAATATGTTACCAAGGAAAGCTTGAGGTTAAAAGTTAGCCCTCATACTTTCAGACATTCCTTTGCAACCCACCTCTTGGAACAAGGAGCTGATCTGCGTACCGTTCAGGAATTATTGGGGCATGTGAATCTTTCTACCACACAAATTTATACTCATATTGACAAAAAAAGATTAAAGGAAACCTATAAAAAGTTTCATCCCCGGGCCTAAAGGCTGTAAGGAGGCTATGCCATGTTAAGGGGAACAACCATTCTCGGTGTTAAAAAAAACGGTGTGGTAGCCGTTGGGGGAGATGGTCAGGTAACATTAGGCGGAAATAATACCATTCTGAAGCAAAAGGCGCGCAAGGTAAGGCGGTTATATAATGGAAAAGTGCTTGCGGGTTTTGCAGGTTCTGTGGCAGATGCCTTTACCCTTTTTGAAAAGTTTGAAGGAAAGCTCGAGGAATATCACGGCAGTCTGCAGAGGGCGGCTGTGGAATTGGCCAAGGAATGGAGAACGGACAAATTGCTTAGACGCCTGGAAGCGCTGTTGAT
This sequence comes from Clostridia bacterium, assembly GCA_012523575.1. Classification (GTDB taxonomy): domain Bacteria; phylum Bacillota; class DTU086; order DTU086; family DTU086; genus 41-269. The sequence goes on along the minus strand of JAAYIF010000006.1, from coordinate 72,605 downwards.
TGTTGCGGATAAAAATGATCTGCTAATAATTTCCGGAAACGGAGAGGTGATTCAACCCGATAATGACGTTGCAGCTATTGGTTCCGGCGGAGCGTATGCTCAGGCGGCAGCAATGGCATTACTTAGATTTACCCATATGGAAGCTGAAGAAATAGTAAAGGAAGCCCTCAACATTGCCGCTTCCATTTGTGTTTTTACAAACCATAACATATACGTAGAAAAACTGTAAACGGAGGGGAAATTGGTGGAAGAAATCACCCCAAAACAAATTGTCAATGAACTTGATAAATACATCGTAGGACAACACGAAGCAAAAAAATGTGTAGCAGTGGCTTTAAGAAATAGATTTCGAAGGAGATTTTTACCTGAGGACATACGCGATGAAATGGCCCCAAAAAACATTATCATGATAGGGCCTACGGGAGTTGGAAAAACAGAAATAGCACGAAGGCTTGCCAAATTGGTAAAAGCTCCCTTTGTAAAAGTAGAAGCTACAAAATTTACCGAAGTGGGGTACGTTGGCCGGGATGTTGATTCAATGGTTAGGGATCTGGTTGAAACAGCCATTAGAATGGTAAAAGCGGAAAAATTAAAAGAAGTTGAACATAAAGCACTAAAGGAAGCTGAAAATAAATTGGTAGAGATATTGGTCCCTTTCCCCCATAAATCCCATTCAGCGAAAAACCCCTTTGAAATGCTGTTTTCAGTGGGTAAACCTGAAAGTACGTTAGATGAAGAAAGCAGAGAAGAAAAATATAAAAAAATAAAGGAACAAAGGGCAATAATAAGAGAAAAGCTCAGAAGGCAGGAATTAGAAGAAGAAATTGTGGAAATAGAAGTGGAGGATACCAGTGTTCCGGTTTTAGAAATATTTTCAGATACCGGCATGGAACAGATGGGAGTTAATTTTCAGGAACTCTTTGGAAGCGTATTTCCCAAAAAGAAAAAAAAGCGCAAGGTTACAGTGAAGGAAGCACGGAATATATTAGCCCAGCAGGAAGCCGAGAGGCTTATTGATATGGAAGAAGTAAAATCTTTAGCCATCAAAAAAGCCGAAGAATCTGGTATAATTTTTATTGACGAAATAGATAAAATTTGCGGTTCAGGCAGTCATTATGGACCCGATGTATCCAGGGAAGGTGTACAGAGGGATATACTTCCCATCGTTGAGGGAAGTACCATAATGACTAAATTTGGGCCGGTAAGAAGCGATCACATATTTTTTATAGCTGCCGGAGCATTCCACACCAGTAAACCGTCGGATTTAATACCGGAGCTTCAGGGTAGATTCCCCATTAGGGTTGAGCTTCATAGTTTAAATGAAGAGCATTTTAAAAAGATTTTAACGGAACCTAAGAACTCTTTGATAAAATTATATTCCTCTTTACTGGAAACAGAAGGCCATATCGTTGAATTCCAAGAAAGCGCCATAGATGAAATTGCCAAAATAGCTTACCAAATTAATACGCAGACAGAGGATATTGGAGCCCGAAGACTGCACACTATTTTTGAAAAATTGTTCGAGGATCTTTTTTTTGAAGCTCCGGATCTGGAACCCCAAAAATTTATTATAGATAGGGAATTTGTGCGGAATAAGCTGGAAGGAATTATTGAAAACAAAGATTTAACGAGATATATTCTTTGATTTTTTTAAGGAGGAAAAAAATGAAATCTTTACTTGAAAAGACCCGAAGCATAAACAAGAGGTTGCAGCAGTACGGTGGCCAACCGGTAAATTTTTATGATATTGCATCAGTTTTAAGGGATATTATTGGAGCAAACTGTTACATTCTCAGCAAGGAAGGCTCGGTTCTTGGATATGCTCTTATGGAGGGTTTTACCTGCGATATCATGGAAGAAATAGTTTATCAATTGTCCCGCTTCCCCGAAGATTATAACCAGGAACTTTTGAGCAATAACGAAACAAGGTCCAATATTGCTCAAGAAGAAAATAAGTGTTTATTTGCTGATAGAAAGTGTATTTTTTGCAATAAACTGGTAACATCCGTGCCCATTGCCGGAGCCGGACAGCGCATTGGAACATTGGTACTGGCAAAATTTAATAATAAATTCACTGAAGCTGATCTGGTTCTGGCTGAATACGGTGCCACGGTTATAGGAATGGAAATTTTGCGTTCAAAGGCTGAAAAGGCAGAAGAGCAGGCTAGAAAAAGAGCAGCCGTTCATATCGCCATAAGCACCCTTTCATATTCAGAACTGGAAGCTGTGGAACATATTTTTGATGAGCTAAAAGGGTCTGAAGGGGTTTTGGTAGCAAGTAAAATTGCAGACAGAGCAGGAATTACGAGATCCGTAATAGTAAATGCTTTGAGAAAATTTGAAAGTGCAGGCGTAATAGAAACCAAATCCGTTGGTATGAAAGGAACATATATAAAGGTTTTAAATGATATTTTAATTGAAGAATTGGCTAAACTAAAGCAAAAATCAAATTAATCTTAAGTTAAGCAAATTCTTGCTATGATAAACATTATATGTTATACTACCCTGTGGCAAATACGCACGCGCCTTGATGAAGTGGGGGGTGCTGTAATGGACAGTTCCCATTTCATTTGAAAGGTGCGGAGGAACAACCAAAAGGAGGTGCGGAAAATGGCAGTGGTAACAATGAAGCAGCTTCTGGAAGCGGGGGTCCATTTTGGTCACCAGACAAGACGCTGGAATCCTAAAATGAAGCCCTATATTTTCACTGAAAGAAATGGCATCTATATTATTGATCTCCAAAAGACCGTTAAAATGATTGAAGAAGCCTATAATTTTGTTAAAAATTTGGTAAGCGAAGGAGGAACTATTCTTTTTGTTGGAACAAAAAAACAGGCCCAGGATTCAATAAAAGAGGAAGCTGAAAGATGCGGTATGTTTTATGTAAATCAAAGATGGCTCGGAGGAATGCTGACCAACTTTCAAACCATCAGAAGCAGGGTAAATCGTCTCTTTGAGTTAGAAAAAATGGAAGAGGAGGGCACCTTTGATTTACTGCCCAAAAAAGAAGTTGCCAGATTAATGGTGGAAAAACAGAAGCTTGAGAGATTTCTTGGTGGCATTAGAAATATGGATAAACTTCCGGGCGCTCTATATATTGTTGATCCCCGCAAAGAGAGGATTGCCGTTCGGGAAGCAAGGAAGCTTGGTATTCCCATCGTAGCCATTGTGGATACCAATTGTGATCCTGATGAAATTGATTATGTAATCCCGGGCAACGATGATGCTATCAGAGCAGTGAAGCTTTTAACCAATAAAATAGCAGATGCTGTTATAGAGGGAAAGCAGGGGCAGGATTTAGCCGTTGAAGAAGATGGACAAGCAGAAGAAGTTTAATGGTGGTAAAATGAAAAGGCAGGAATTATCGTTAATTTCCTGCCTTTTTTAAAATTTTTAAAGATAGATTAAGATTAAGGAGGACATGCGATGGTAAATGCTGTAGATGTCAAAAAACTACGTGACATGACCGGGGCAGGTATGATGGATTGTAAAAGAGCCCTGGAAGAAGCAGGAGGAGATATTGAAAAGGCAGTTGACATCCTAAGGGAAAAAGGGTTAGCAAAAGCGGCTAAAAAGGCTGACAGAATTGCCACTGAAGGAATGGTTACCTCCTATATTCACTTAAACGGAAAAATAGGAGTATTGGTTGAGGTTAACTGCGAGACAGATTTTGTGGCAAGAAATGATGCTTTTAAAACATTGTGCCATGATTTAGCTATGCAGATAGCTGCTTCCAATCCCCAATACGTTTCCAGGCAGGATGTTCCCGAAGAAGTAATTGAAAAGGAAAAGGCCATCCTTAAAGCTCAAGCTTTAAACGAAGGAAAACCTGAAAAAATTGCGGAAAAGATAGTAGAAGGACGCATTGAAAAATTCTATGAGGAAAACTGCCTGTTGGAACAGCCCTTTATTAAAGATACCGATAAGAGCGTACAGGATTTGATAAATGAATATATAGCAAAATTAGGAGAGAACATCGTGGTACGAAGATTTACTCGCTATGCTCTAGGCGAAGGGTTAGAGAAAAAAGAAGAATGCTTTGCCGAAGAAATACAAAAATTAACCCAAAATTAAAAACGCTTTGCTAAAGGATATTTAATAGATTTGTAGAACATCTCCTGCTGGAGGTAATTCCTAACCATGAAAAAACCAAAGTATCAAAAAATAGTTTTGAAACTTAGTGGTGAAGCATTAGCAGGTGATAATAATTGGGGTATAGATCAAGCAACATTAAATTCCATTGCCAGACAGATTAAAGAAGTAAAAAGTTATGGAGTGAAAATAGCTGTTGTAGTGGGAGGCGGCAATATATGGAGAGGAGTTGCGGGCAGCGCTAGGGGAATGGATAGAGCTACGGCTGACTACATGGGTATGCTTGCAACAGTTATGAACTCTTTAGCCCTTCAGGATGCCCTAGAAAGGGTAGGAGTTGACACAAGGGTACAGACAGCCATAGAAATGCGGCAGGTGGCGGAGCCCTATATCAGAAGAAGAGCCATAAGGCATTTAGAAAAAGGAAGAGTTGTAATCTTTGCAGCGGGTACAGGTAATCCCTATTTTACCACTGATACCACCGCCGCTCTTCGGGCAGCGGAAATAGAAGCAGAAGTAATACTAATGGCCAAAAAGGTTGACGGTGTTTATGATTCTGATCCCCGGGTTAATCCCGAAGCAAAAAGATATAAGGATTTAGGTTTTATAGAGGTTCTCAATAAAGGTTTAAAAGTAATGGATGCCACGGCAGCTTCATTATGTATGGATAATAAAATACCAATCATAGTATTTAATTTAAGGGAAGAAGGCAATATATTGAAAGTTGTATTTGGTGAAGAAATTGGCACCTTTGTCGGGAGGGGTCCAGATAATGATGAATGAGATCCTTAAGCAGTGTGAAAAGAAAATGGAAAAAGCCGTTGAGGCCTTAGGGCATGAATTGGCCACCGTTCGTGCAGGTAGAGCTAACCCTGCAATTCTGGATAAAGTTCAGGTGGATTATTATGGTGTTCCAACGCCCCTAAATCAAATGGCCAATATTTCTGCTCCCGAACCCCGTTTGCTTATCGTTCATCCCTGGGATAAGTCAGTTTTGGGAAATATTGAAAAGGCAATTTTGAAATCTGATTTAGGGTTGACACCCAACAACGATGGTAATATCATTAGGATAGCAATACCCCCACTAACTGAAGAAAGAAGAAAAGAATTATTGAAAATCGTAAAAAAAATGGCGGAGGACAGCCGTGTTGCCGTTAGAAATATAAGAAGGGAAACAAATGAAGAAATAAAAGCTATGGAAAAAGCTGGAGAAATATCCCAAGATGATTCCAGAAGGTTGCAGGGAGAAGTGCAGGAACTCACCGATAAGTATATTGAAAAGGTTAATGAAGTCCTTGAGCTTAAAGAAAAAGAAATAATGGAGGTCTAACCTGCCTTTGACCGAAAATATAGATTTAGTAGGCATATATTTGGAAGAAGCTCTGAAGTATTTAAAAGCCACCGGTCTCAAGTATAAACTTAAAGTTACATCTGAGGGCAGCAGGGAACACCCCTACGGCAAGATGAGAATTGTAAGGCAAAAAAAATTGCCCAATGAAATAATTGAGTTAGTTTTGGTTTCTGAATTTACTTTTATTTATGGGAAAGGGGGTGGGAACGGTGGCTTATAGAATTACAGAAGATTGCACAGCTTGTGGAGTATGTGAAATGGAGTGTCCAGTAGGGGCTATTGAAGAAGGCGACAGCATTTATGTAATTAATCAGGATGATTGTACAGAATGCGGTAACTGCGTAGATGCTTGTCCTAATGGAGCCATTATCGAGGAGTAATCGGAAAACCCCCTCAAAAGAGGGGGTTTATTATTAAGTATTTTTTTGTTGTTGGGGAGGAAAGGAAATGACACAAACATTGTTAGAGGTTGCAAAACAAAATGGAATAACAAATTTGGACAAAACTGAACTAAATTACCTGAGCAAACTACGGGTGGACAAACTCCCCCGGCACATTGCAATAATAATGGACGGAAATGGACGTTGGGCACAAAGGCGTAGGCTTTCCCGAAGTGCCGGACACAGAGAAGGAGCCAATGCCCTTAAAAGGATAGTTGAATTTTGCGCTCCCTTGGGCATAAAGATACTAACTGTATATGCCTTTTCAACTGAAAATTGGAAAAGGCCAAAAGCGGAAATAACTTTATTAATGAACTTATTAGTTGAATATATTCAAAAAGAATTGGATGCATTGTGTAAAAACAATGTTAAAATAATTACTAGTGGAAATATACAGGATCTCCCAAAGAACGCATATTTAGAAATTTTAAAGGCAAAGCATGCTTCCCAGAACAATACGGGTTTAATATTAAATGTAGCCCTAAATTATGGAGCAAGGGACGAAATTTTAAAAGCCGTAAAGGAAATCATCACCTTAGTAAAAGATGGAACATATAAGCTAGAAGATATTGACCATTCAGTAATAGAAGCTCACCTTTACACAAAGGATTTACCCGATCCCGACCTGCTAATCAGAACTTCGGGGGAAAAAAGACTTAGCAATTTTCTTTTGTGGCAGTTAGCTTATACTGAACTATTTTTTACAGATACTTTGTGGCCGGATTTTGATAAAAAAGATTTATTGGAAGCACTTTTGTCATATCAAAATAGGGAAAGACGATTTGGAGGACTAAAGTAAGTAATATATTTAGTTGTAGAGACGGTGATTAATTGTGCTGCGTCAACGTATAGCCACTGCTTTAATTGGTATTCCTCTGGTTATTTTGATAAGTTACTTTGGAGGATATTATCTGCTGGTTTCAGTTTTTGTAATATCATTATTTTCTTTAGATGAGCTTTACAGAGCTTTAAAAAATACTGGGATTAAATTTAATAAATTGTTGGGTTTTTTAGGAGTAATATTGTTTATTTTAAGCAGCTATTATTTTGGCACGGAAAAAGTTCCGGAAACCCTTTTAATTTTGGCCCTTTTAAATTTATTTTACTTTGTAATTTCATTCCCCAGAATAAATCCCTCGGGGGTCGGCATAACCCTTTTGAGTTCCATTTACATAGGATACCTGCTGAGCTTTACGATCCTTGTAAGGAACCTGGAGCATGGCTTTTTTTACTTAATACTTGCTTTTACATTAACTTGGGCAACGGACAGCGGGGCTTACATAGTTGGTCTAAGGTTTGGAAGGCATAAACTGCACAGTTCCCTTAGTCCCAATAAAACCATAGAAGGCTCAGTGGGCGGTCTCCTTTTTGCCGTATGTACTTCCATTATTTTTTCACTTTTTAATCCAAATGGTGTAAATATTTTGAAGTTTGTAATATTGGGCCTTTTGGCAGGGTTATTTGGGCAGCTAGGAGACTTAACAGCATCGGCCATAAAAAGACATGCAAACATTAAAGATTTTGGTAGTTTTTTACCTGGCCATGGGGGATTTCTTGATCGATTTGACAGCTTTTTGGTTATAATTCCCTTAGTATATTATTATTGTGTATATATACTTTGATTTGAGGTGGCGCAATGAACAAAGATATTAAAGATGTTCACCTTAAATATCTTCCCATACTATATCAGATAGTAATTGTAGCCGGGCTTTGCGGAATATTTTATCTAATATATTATCATATTTTTCCAGCAGTACGCCAAGTTGTAAAATTTCTTTTGCCCATTTTTGCTCCCTTTATAATAGGCTGGGTAATTTCTGCATTAATAGAACCTTTAGTAAATTACACTGAAAAAATTTTTAAATTAAAAAGGGGTTGGGCAGTTTTTATCTGCTTAACAGCAATTTTTGCTCTTTTAGTTACTGTTTTGGCTGTAGGTATTTCAAAACTTACTGCTGAATTGATTGGTTTTTCTAAAATTTTTCCCAAATATACCAATGATATAACCAGCTATTTTACAGGACTCCTATATAATATTAAAGATCTTTATAGAGTTATTAATGTTTCTCCCCAGTTAATAGAAGGGCTTTCAGGAAATATAAGCAGTTTGCTCGGAAGTTTAACCAATATTCTGACAGATACCGCCAATGCATTATTAGTGTTTCTCACTAATTTTGTGCCAAATTTTCTTTTAATTTTGATTATCTCAATACTTGCCTCCTTTTTTATAAGCAGGGATAAAGAAGTAATCGAATATTTAGCAGCGAAAATTTTACCCGCATCTATATTCGAAATGTATGTTGCCATCAGTGAAGATATGGTTAAGGCCATTATTGGATATCTACGTGCCATATTAATACTCATGTCCATAACGGCATTACAGACTATAATAGGTTTATATATATTAGGTGTGGAATATGCCCTCACCATGGCGCTGATTGTGGGGGTAATGGATATCCTTCCTATTTTGGGACCTGGAACTGTTTTCGTTCCCTGGATTATTTATGAAATAATAAAAGGGGAACTTTTCATGGCTTTAGGGCTGGGTATTATATATGTTTTTATCATTGTAGTTCGACAGTTATTGGAACCAAAAATAGTTGCTGAAAATATAGGGCTGCATCCGTTTGCTACATTAATTGCCATTTATGTTGGTCTAAAATTATTTGGTTTTATTGGTGTTATTTTAGGACCAATATTCCTTGTGGTTGCAAAAGCCGTTGTACGGGGAAGTATATTATCCAAATGGTTTTAGATTTTAGTTGGGGGATATAGGATGAAAAAAAGTTTGGCTCTTTTAGGTTCTACGGGTTCTGTGGGTAGACAGACCTTAGAAGTTGTTGAAGCAAATAAAAATCAGTTTGAGATTTATGCGCTGGCAGCACATAACGATATTAAAATACTGAAGGAGCAAATAATAAAATTTAAACCGGAAGTAGCCGTGGTTACCGATGAAGAAGCCGCCCAAAATCTTGCCAGGGATCTTGACGGTTTTAAACACACAAAAATCCTATCCGGAGAAAAAAACTTAAATGAAATAGCTGCTGCTCCAAAGGTGGATATAGCCTTTATCGCCGTTAGTGGTATTGTAGGTTTGCTGCCAACCCTGGCCGCTATTCAGGCGGGGAAGGTTGTTGCTTTGGCAAATAAGGAAACCCTTGTGGTTGCTGGTCATATAGTGATGGAGCAGGCAAAAAAATCCAATGCTCCCATTATACCCGTTGACAGTGAACATTCGGCGATTTTCCAATGTATTCAAGGTACAACAGACAAAAAACATATTAAAAAAATAATTCTAACGGCTTCCGGTGGGCCATTTAGGAATTACAGCGTTAAGGATTTAAGTGGTGTCACTCCGGATATGGCTCTTTCCCATCCCAACTGGTCCATGGGAAAAAAAATCACCGTGGATTCGGCAACAATGATGAACAAGGGCCTGGAAATAATAGAAGCAAAGTGGCTTTTTGATATTCCCTATAATCAGATTGATGTGGTCATTCATCCCCAAAGCATAATTCATTCAATGGTTGAATTTATTGACAATACAGTTGTTTCCCTTATGAGTATTCCTGATATGAAAATTCCCATTCAATATGCATTAACATGGCCCGAAAGAAGACCCATTTCAAACTCAATGGAAATTAATTTTGCGGAATTGAAGGCTTTAACCTTTGAAGCTCCCGATGAAAAACTGTTTCCATGCCTTAGACTTGCTAGAAGAGCAGGAGAAGAAGGAGGACTCAAGCCTGTGGTTTTAAATGCAGCCAATGAAATGGCCGTAGATCTCTTTTTAAAGAAAAAAATTGGTTTTTTACATATTCCCTATTTAGTGGAAGCAATGTTGGATAGCTTTGACAATTCTGCAAATCCTAAATTAGAAAAGATATTGGAAACGGATGCTGTTACCCGACAAAAGACTTTACAGTTAGCAGAAAAGCTGTCCCTGTGATTATTTTTTATCCCCTTTGAAAAGGAGGTAAGTTCTTGACCATTATACTGTCTCTTTTAATATTAAGCTTGCTCATTTTAGTTCATGAATGGGGTCATTTTTTAACTGCCAAAAAGGCAGGAATTCAAGTTTACGAATTTTCCATTGGCATGGGACCTGCCATTATAAGCAAAAAAATAGGGGAAACAAAATATTCGTTACGTATGTTTCCCCTAGGCGGCTATGTTAAAATGGCAGGAATGGAACCCGGTGATGAGAATAACCCTAGGGGATTTAACAAAAAGAGTTTGTTTCAAAGGGCTGCCGTTATCAGCGCAGGCTCACTGATGAATTTTTTGCTGGCCATTGTTCTCTTTGTTTTTGTATTTACTGTGATCGGTATTCCCTCGACATCCAACGTGGTGGGTGAAGTTATGGCCCATAGCCCGGCTGCCGAAGCCGGTTTAAGGTCGGGAGATAAAATATTAGAGATTGACGGCAAGAAAGTAAATAACTGGAATGATTTAGTGGGAGTTATCCACAAAAACCCTGGGAAAAAACTTGAAATGATCGTACAGAGGGATGATACAAAATTCGCTGTAAATGTAGTTCCCTACTTGGATTCCGAAAGAAATGTAGGATTAATAGGCATAAAGCAGAGTGTAGAAAAACAAAACCTTTTACATTCCATTTATCTGGGCGTTAGCAATGCATTAAATATTATTTATATGATCTTTTGGGGTCTTATCAAAATGATAGTTGGAGAGATTCCTGCAGAAGTTGCGGGTCCCGTAGGTATTGTTAGCATTATAGGAGATGTGGCACGTTTTGGTCTGGCAAATATTTTAAATTTCACGGCGGTTTTAAGCCTTAATTTAGGTTTAATTAACTTATTCCCCATTCCCGCTTTAGATGGGAGCCGCCTTCTGTTTATATTCGTTGAATGGCTTAGGGGGAAACCTATAGATCCCCAGAAGGAAAACTTTATTCATTTTATTGGCTTTGCCATATTGCTTCTTATAATGTTAATAGTAACCTATCAGGATATTATTAGAATTTTTGGATAAAGGTAGAAATAACAAATGAAAATCAAAAGGAAGAAAACTAAGGTTATTAGCGTTGGTAATGTTAAAATTGGCGGAACGGAACCCATACGAGTTCAGTCAATGACTAAAACTGACACTAAAGATATCAAAGCCACCGTTGATCAGATTAAAGAGCTTTTTACAGCAGGCTGTGAAATTGTTAGAGTGGCAGTAAAGGATGAAGAAAGTTCCCAGGCTATAAAAGAAATTGTAAAATTGTCCCCATTGCCCATCATTGCTGATATACATTTTAATTATAAACTTGCAATAAAGTCCATTTTATCCGGTGTACAAGGAATACGCATTAATCCTGGAAATATTGGAAATGAAGATAAAATAAGGGAAGTGGTAAAATATGCAAAGGAATATTCTGTTCCAATACGGGTGGGAGTAAATGCCGGTTCTTTAGAAAAAGACATTGAACGAAAATACGGCGGCCCAACTCCCGAAGCCTTGGTGGAAAGTGCATTGAGAAATATTGAAATTATTGAAAAGTTTGGTTATGACAGCATTAAAGTATCTATTAAGTCATCTGAAGTGCTGACTGTTATTTCCAGCTATGAATTGTTAAGTGAAAAGACATCCTATCCCCTACATTTAGGGGTAACCGAGGCCGGCAGTATTTTTTCTGGTTCCATCAAATCATCCGTTGCTTTAGGAATACTTTTATCCAAAGGAATAGGTGATACTATAAGAATTTCCCTGACAGGTTCCCCTGTAAAGGAGGTTGAAGCGGCATATTTAATATTAAGTTCCCTTGGTCTTCGCCAAAAAGCCGGCTTTGACATTATTTCGTGCCCCACCTGTGGCCGATGTGAATGGAATTTATCCGAAGTGGTTAAGGAGATTGAGGAAAAAATTAATAATATAACTCCCAATAAACCCATTAAAATTGCTGTAATGGGATGTGCTGTGAACGGGCCAGGTGAAGCTAAACATGCTGATATAGGAATTGCTGGAGGGAAAAAAGAAGCCCTTTTATTTAAAAAAGGACAAGTTATTAAAAAGATACCTGTAGATGAAATTGTTGATGCTCTTTTAATGGAAATATTAAAAGTTGATTCTTAAAAGGGAGGGTATTTAATTGCGAGCTTCTGAATATTTTGCACCCACATTAAGGGAAATCCCATCGGAGGCAGAAATACCTAGCCATCAACTGCTGTTGAAAGCGGGAATGGTTAGAAAGGCTGCAGCTGGAATTTATACATATCTTCCCCTGGGTTATAGGGTACTGGAAAAAATAATGAAAATAATTAGAGAAGAAATGAACAAAGCGGGGGGGCAGGAACTTCTTCTTCCCATTGTACAGCCCGCTGAAATTTGGAAAGAAAGCGGCAGGTGGGATGTATACGGAGAAGAAATGTTTCGTCTAAAGGACAGACATGGCAGGGACTTTTGTTTAGGCCCCACCCATGAGGAAATTATAACAATTCTTGTTAAGTCAGAAGTATCATCATACAAACATCTGCCCCTGCTTCTTTATCAAATACAGAATAAATATAGGGATGAAAAGCGCCCCAGATTTGGCCTCATTAGAGGGCGGGAATTTATTATGAAGGATTTGTATTCCTTTGATTGTGATGAAGAGGGTATGAGAAAAAGTTATGAAAAAATGTATCAGGCCTATGTCAATGTTTTTGACCGCTGTGGTTTGAACTATAAAATAGTTGAAGCGGACACAGGTGCCATAGGAGGTAATAAGAGCCATGAATTTATTGCCTTAGCAGACACAGGAGAAGCAGAAATCGTATATTGCGATGCATGTGATTACGCAGCCAATGTGGAAGTAACTCCTTGTAAGCCCACTCCTCCAAAAGCCGTTGAAAGCAAGAAATATATTAAAAAAGAACTTGTGTATACTCCGGACATGAAATCCATAGAAGAAATATCTCAATTTCTGCAAATTGATCCCCAGCATATGATTAAGTCCCTTATTTACGTAGCCGATGGCGAACTTATATGTGTTCTTATTCGTGGTGACAGACAAATAAATGAAATAAAGCTTAAAAATGAACTTGGATGTAATAATCTATACTTGGCTACCGATGAAGAATTTTTTAATAATAATTTAGTTAAGGGATATGTGGGACCCATAGGGTTAGAGGATATAAAAATTATTGCTGATTTAGAAATTCCTTTAATGGATTATGCAGTGGTGGGTGCCAATAAAGAAGATTACCACTATGTAGGTATTAATCCCAAAGAGGACATTTCAATATATGAGGCTTTAGATTTAAGGATTGTTGAAGAAGGAGAACCTTGTCCCAATTGCAGCGGTATTTTACACAAAACAAGGGGAATTGAAGTGGGGCAGATTTTCCAATTAGGGGATAAGTACAGTGAAGCCCTAAATGCCTTGTATACCGATGAAAAGGGTGAAAACAAAAAAATCCTCATGGGCTGCTATGGTATAGGAGTTTCTCGAACCATGGCTGCAATTATTGAACAGTATAATGATAAAGATGGTATTATATGGCCCCTTTCCATTGCCCCATTTCATGTTGTGATAATACCCGTAAGTGAAAAAGATGAAAAAATGATGAATGCCGCAGAAAAAATATATGAGGAATTAAATAACTTGGGTCTGGAAGTCATGTTGGATGACAGGGATGAACGTGCGGGGGTAAAATTTAAAGATGCAGATTTAATTGGGTATCCATACAGGATTACCGTAGGCAAAAAAACCGTTACCGATAACACCGTAGACATTAAAAGCAGGTTAAACGGGGAGGAAGTGACAATAAATATTAATGAAGTGGGAAATTATATTAAGTCTCTAATTAAGGTATGACATTTTGATTAGCTTTAAATTACCCTTCCAAGGAGGGATTGCACTTTTGATTTCCGTCGTTATACCTGCTTTTAATGAACAAGAAACCATTGGAGAGATTATTAAAGTCCTAAGTATGTTAAAAGAAAACAAAGATAACGAAATTCAAGAAATTATCGTGGTGTGTGACGGATGTACTGATAATACGTCCCAAATAGCGCGAGAAAAAGGAGCCGACAAAGTAATCGAGCTGCCCCAAAACATTGGTAAAGGTGGGGCAATGATGGAAGGAGTTAGAAATGCCAAAAATGATATTATCCTCTTTTTAGATGCCGATCTAATAGGCTTAAGTCCAGGCCATGTAAAAAAACTCATAAAACCCGTTATTGACGGTGAAGCAGATATGACAGTGGGAGTTTTTGAAAAAGGAAGGGTTTTAACTGATTTTGCCCAAACCATTGCCCCATTTTTATCCGGTCAAAGGGCCGTTCGAAAACATCTTTTAGAGGGCATGTCGGACTTGGACGCTGCAAGATTTGGAGTTGAAATAGCACTGACCAGATATGCTATAGAAAATAAATTAAAGGTAAAAGAAGTGGTCTTAGAAGATATGTCTCACCGCATGAAAGAGGAAAAATTTGGTCTGGTAAAAGGGATTTCTGCCAGACTAAGAATGTATCGGGAAATTGCTCAATATATGCGAAAGCATCTAAAAATATAGATTTTTATATAAACCCTTTACATAATTGGCTGAAAACCTCTAAACTTTGGGGAATCTTGCTAATCATTATCGCTTATGATATACTATCCATGTAAAACCGTTGAGAAGGTATGTTCCAAAAGAGTGGGTAAACCCCACTCTTTCATTATGAAAGAAATTTAGTAAGGAGTTAAAAAGGAAAATGAAATTTTTTGGAAACGAGGTGCTTTAATTGTCCAAAAGTATGAAGGTGAAGTTAGAGGAATTATGTACTCCCTACATTGAAAACCTTGGATACGAGTTGGTAGATATTACCTATGGAAAAGAAGGGGCCCAATGGATATTAAGGGTTTTTATAGATCATCCTAAGGGAATTGGTATTGAAGACTGTGAAAAGGTCAGCAGAGCATTATCCAATTTTTTAGACGCAAAGGATCCAATTCCATACAGCTATATCTTGGAAGTATCATCCCCCGGTTTAGATAGACCGTTAAAGAAAGAAAAAGATTTTGAGCGCTTTCAGGGAAACATTATCACAGTTAAAACAAAGGAAGCAGTGGGCAATAGAAGAAAGATAACCGGAAAACTTATGGGAATAAATGAGGGGCAAATAGAGGTGTTAACGGATACGGAAACATTCCTTATACCCCAGGAAAATATTTTGTCAGCCCGCTTGGTGCCCCAGTTTGATTAATGTTTAGAAGGAGGACAATAGTTCTTATGAGTATGGATCTTAATTTAGATTTTGTAGAGGCCCTTGATGATATTGAGAAAGAGAAGGGAATAGACAAGGAAACACTTTTGGAAGCCATAGAAGCGGCACTAGTGTCCGCTTATAAAAAAAATTTCGGCTCTGCCCAAAACGTCAGAATTAACATAAATGAAGAAACAGGCAAGATACAGGTTTATTCCAGAAAAGAAGTTGTAGAAGAAATAAGCGACCCGCGCACAGAAATTTCTTTAGAAGAAGCGCGGAAAATTGATCCCATTTATGATATTTCGGACATTGTGGAAATTGAAATCAAACCTAAAAATTTTGGCAGAATCGCAGCTCAGACAGCAAAACAAGTTGTTATACAAAGGATTCGTGAAGCAGAAAGAAATATAATTTACGAAGAATTTGCAAAAAGGGAAGATGATATAGTTACGGGTATAATACAACGTTATGAAAATAATAATGTCTATATTGATTTAGGTAGAATTGAAGCTATTTTAGCTCCCTCAGAACAAGTTCCTTGTGTAACATATAAGCAGGGAGATAGAATAAAGGTTTATATTTTAGAAGTTAAAAAAACCACAAAGGGGCCCTTGATTATGGTTTCCAGAACCCATCCTGGGCTTTTAAAACGTTTGTTTGAATTGGAAGTTCCTGAAATATATGAAGGTGTAGTTGTTATTGAGGCGGTGGCCAGGGAACCTGGTTCAAGATCAAAAATTGCGGTATCTTCCAGAGATGAAAATGTTGATCCTGTAGGTGCCTGTGTGGGAGCTAAGGGAGCAAGGGTTCAGGCCATTGTAAATGAGTTAAGGGGGGAAAAGATCGATATCATTGAGTGGGATGAAGATCCGGCAAAATATGTTGCCAATGCACTGAGCCCTGCTAAGGTCCTATCTGTAGAACTGGTTAGCGATAAAGTTGCAAAGGTAGTGGTACCGGATTACCAACTTTCTTTGGCTATAGGAAAGGAAGGACAGAATGCCAGGCTTGCAGCTAAACTCACCGGGCTAAAAATAGACATCAAAAGCGATCTACAGGAAAAATCATCTCGCGAGAATATGTTATTTCCTTTAGATTTAGAAAAAGAGGGGGATAACGTGGATGAAAAAGAGGAAGATACCTGAGAGAATGTGTGTGGGTTGTAGGGAGAAAAAGCCCAAACGTGATATGGTTCGAATCGTCCGTTCCCCTGAAGGAAACGTTGAACTGGATTTTACAGGAAAAAAATCCGGCAGAGGAGCTTATATTTGCTATAATATAACTTGTCTTGAAAAGGCCCAAAAAAATAAGGCCCTGGAAAGGGCTCTTCAGATTAATATTCAGCCGGAACTTTGGGTAGAGCTTGATGCAGCTCTAGAAAAAGCAGCTAAGGAGAGAAGTAAGATGCATAACGAATGAGTAGAATACGGAGGTGATTAAATGTCTAAACAGCGGGTATATGAGCTAGCAAAAGAGCTAAATAAATCCAGTAAGGAACTTATAAAGATTTTACAAGATTATGACATTTCTGTAAAGTCTCACATGAGCACTTTAGATGCTCACCAGGTTGAATGGATCAAGAAAAAAATTCTTGATAAAGAAGAAACCAAGCCCCCGGCTAAAAGTCAGGAAAAAGTGTATATAAAGGAGACTGAGAAGAAAAAAACTAAAGCTCAACGTTTGCAAAAAAAAGAAAAAAGGGAACATAGAATTAAAGAAAAAAAAGGAAAGGGTACTAAAAAAGCTTCTCCTCCTGCCGCCTTTGAAGAAAAGGAAAAGAAAAAAGTGGATAAAAATGTCATAAGTATCGGGAGCACCATTAGTGTTGATATGCTGGCTAAAAAAATAGGGGTTAAATCAACAGAGGTAATTAAGAAACTAATGGATTTTGGAATTATTGCCACAATAAATCAAGAAATTGATGCAGAAACCGCAGCAATTGTAGGAGAAGAGTTTGGGGTTGAGATTAAAGCTGAAATGGAGGATGATTCTCAAAAAAACAAAATTGCCTTAGATACCCTTGAGGAAAAAAGTGAAAATTTGGAGGAACGCCCCCCTGTCGTTACAGTAATGGGGCATGTGGACCACGGAAAAACGACATTACTGGATGCCATAAGAAATACAAAGGTTACAGAGCAGGAAGCCGGAGGAATAACGCAGCATATTGGTGCTTATCAAGTGGAAGTGGGTGGAAAGCTTATAACTTTTATTGATACCCCTGGACATGAGGCCTTCACAACCATGAGGGCTCGGGGCGCGCAGGCCACTGACATCGCGGTCCTTGTTGTGGCAGCTGATGATGGTGTTATGCCCCAAACCGTTGAAGCTATCAACCATGCTAAAGCAGCAGAAATACCAATTATTGTGGCCATAAATAAAATTGATAAACCCAGTGCTGCTCCCGATAGGGTAAAACAGCAGCTTACTGAACATGGTTTAATTCCTGAAGAATGGGGAGGTCAAACAGTCTGCGTTGAGATTTCAGCAATTAAAGGAGAAGGTATAGATCAGCTGTTAGAAATGATATTATTGGTGGCAGAATTGGAGGAGTTAAAAGCGGATCACCATGGACCGGCTACAGGAATAGTAATAGAATCGCAACTGGATAGAGGGCGTGGCCCTGTAGCCACAGTAATCGTTCAATCTGGGACCCTTAAAGTGGGAGATAGCGTTTTTGCCGGAACCACATTTGGTAGAGTTCGCTCCATGACAAATGATAAGGGTAAGAGGCTAAAGGAAGCAGGACCTTCAACTCCCGTTCAGGTTCAAGGATTTTCAGAAGTTCCCCAAGCAGGAGAAAAATTTTATGTTGTCGATGAAAAAACGGCTAAACTTCTTTCTGAACAAAGGAAAGAAGAACAAAGGGAGAAAAAACTGCAGCAGTCAAAAATCAGTGTAGGGGATCTGTTTAAACAGCTGGATAAAGGAGAAAAGAAAGAACTGGAAATCGTGTTAAAAGCTGATGTGCAGGGTTCCCTGGAAGCTCTTAAAAATTCCCTTGAAAAAATTGACAATGATGAAGTAGAGATTAAAATAATTCACAGCGGTGTGGGTGCTGTAAATGAGACGGACGTAATGCTTGCCGCAGCTTCCAACGCTATAGTAATAGGATTTAATATTACCCCGGATACCAATGCTAAAAAGACAGCAGAAAATGAAGGGGTTGAAATAAGACTTTATAGGGTTATATACGATGCCATTGAAGATATAACTTCATTGATAAGCGGAATGCTTGAACCGGAATTGAAGGAAAAATATCTTGGCCGAGCAGAGGTAAGAGCAACTTTCAAAGTGCCTAAAGTTGGAACTATTGCGGGAAGTTACGTGATAGACGGCAAAATTAAAAATAAGTCAAAGGTACGGATAATTAGGGAAGGTACTATAATTTATGAAGGAAATGTTGCATCCCTTAAGAGGTTTAAGGATGACGTAAAAGAAGTGGAACAAGGTTATGAATGTGGTATAGGGATTGAAAACTTCAATGATATAAAAGTAGGCGATATTTTAGAAGCTTATATTATAGAAGAAGTATCCCGTCAGCTATAAACTGAAAAAAATGAGGTGGTCAAATGACTTCTTATAGGGCTTCCCGCGTTGCCGAGCAGATGAAAAAGGAAGTTTCTCAAATAATTCAGGAAGAATTAAAGGATCCCCGGGTGGGATTTGTAACGGTTACGGGAGTGGATATCTCCAATGATCTTCGCTATGCCAAAATATATATAAGCATACTTTCTTCAGAGGAAAAAGAAACCGAGACGTTGGAAGTATTGAATAATGCCAAAGGTTTTATAAGAAGTGAAATTGGAAAGCGTATAAGATTGCGATTTACCCCTGAAATAACCTTTAAGCTTGATAAATCTTTGGAACGAGGAGCATATATTAACAAACTTTTAACTCAGGTAAATCAAGGAGAGGAAAATTAATTGGATTTGACGGATATTGCCAAATTAATTAAAAACGGAGAAAAAGACCTAGCTGTGGTTTCCCATACCAATCCCGATGGGGATGCCATTGGGTCTACACTGGCACTGGGATTGGCATTGGAAAATATGGGCTATAATGTTCAACTTGTTAATCAGGATAATATTCCCAGAATTTATTCCTTTCTTCCCGGCAGCGACTTGATTAGATCCAGCTTTTTATTTATACCAGATACAATAATTCTTTTAGACTGCAGTGATATTAGCAGAGTCGGAATTTTGGGTGATACCATTTCAAGTTCAGGCAGGTATATTATTAACATTGATCATCACGTGAGCAATACATTCTTTGGAAACGCTAATTACATTGATACAAGGGCAGCGGCAACGGGAGAGATAATATATAATTTAATAAATTTGCTGGATTGCCCCATTAATGAAGAGATCGCTACCTGTCTCTATACTGCCATTGTAACGGATACAGGTTCCTTTCAGTTTGAAAATACAACGGAAAGAACCCATATAATAGCAGCCGATTTGATCTCTAAAGGTATTGATCTTGCCATCATAAGAAGTTTTTTATGGGAAAACATACCGCCGAAAAGTGTTAAGCTGCAAAGGAAACTGCTGGATACTTTAGAAATGGACGAAACCCAAAAAATAGCCTGGGCGGTCATGCCCTATGAAATATATAAAGAATATGAATCCAGCTTAGAGCATATTGAAGGGTTTGTTAATTATCCTAAATCCATTGAAGGGGTAGAAATAGGTTTATTTTTTAAAGAAATTGAACCTAACAAAGTAAAAGTCGGCTTTAGATCAAAATCTAAAGTTGATGTCAATAAATTGGCTCAAAAATTTGGCGGTGGGGGACATAAAAGAGCAGCAGGTTGCATATTGGAAGCTCCATTAAAGGAAGTAATAGAACAGGTGGTAAAGGAAGCTCAAAAAACAGTTATAAAAAAGGGGGATTAAAAAAATTAGGAAAAAAAGCGGTGTTATTAATTTGTTAAAGCCTCCTGGAATAACTTCCCACGATGCGGTGAACTATATTCGAAAATTATTGAAAGAAAAAAAAGTTGGGCATACAGGTACTTTAGATCCTGCTGCCTGTGGCGTCCTGCCCATATTGGTTGGTAAGGCAACCAGACTGGCAGAATATGCCCTACAGCACACCAAATCCTACAGAGCCGAAGCAACTTTAGGAATTACAACGGACACACAGGATGCCACAGGAAAAATATTATCTCAAAAAAGCGTTTTTGACATATCTTTGGAAGATATTAAAAATGTAATAAAAGATTTTCAGGGTAAAATTGAACAAACACCGCCGGATTTCTCAGCCGTACGTTATCAAGGAAGAAAACTGTATGAGCTTGCGAGAAAAGGAATTAAGGTATCAAAAAAAAGCCGAGTTGTTCATATATTCAAATTGGAAATTTTCAATTTTTATCCCCAGGGTCCTCACCCAAGAATTATTTTAGATATAACCTGCTCAAAGGGAACATATATCCGATCATTGTGTTCAGATATTGGAGATAAATTGGGGACAGGAGCAGTTCTAAGCTTTTTGATAAGAACTGCTTCAGGACCCTTTCTTTTAGAAGATGCTTTGACCTTTGAAGAAATTAAGGAAAATATTTTAAATGATAAATATGAGTTTATACTCCCAATGTCCTACGTTGTTCAGCATTTACCCATAATAGAAGTTGATTTAACGGCGGCAAAAAAAATTAAAAATGGTGTACCAGTGGGCGTTAATTTAACTGAACATAAAAATGTTAAAAACAATTTGCCGGTTCAGATTGTCCATAACGGCAGATTAATAGCAGTGGGACATATAATTGTTGATAATTATAAAAACTTGGTTAAGCCGAAGAAAGTTTTTGTTTAGAGGGGCGGCAAATGGAAGTAATAAAAGGTCTTCCTTCCCAAAGCACTTTTTTGAACAATACTAATTTTATAGCCCTTGGCAATTTTGACGGAGTTCACCGGGGACATAGAAAGATCATAAGCACCATGGTGGATGATGCAAAGAAAATGGGTGCAAGTAGTATTGTTGTAACCTTCGACCCTCATCCCGGTAAAATTATAAGCAGCAGGTACACTAAACTTATTACAACTAATCAGTCTAAAGCCAAATTAATTTCAGAATTAAATGTTGATACTCTAGTATTTTTCCCTTTTGACAATAAAATAGCCAGCATAAAACCTTCGGATTTTATTCAAAACATATTGGTAGATATTTTTAACACTTCTTCTGTGTATGTTGGATATAATTACACCTTTGGTTCCGGGGGAATTGGCACTGCAGAACTTCTTAAGACTTACGGTGAAAAGCATAATTTTGGCGTAAAAATATTTTCTCCCGTTTGTTTGGAAGGTCAACCCATAAGCAGCACATTGATAAGAAAATATATATCTGTCGGGAAAATTGACAGGGCTAAAGAATGCCTTAGCTATTGGCCTTTTATTGAAGGAAAAGTTGTTGTTGGAGATAGGTTGGGAAGAAAATTAGGTTTTCCCACAGCCAATATACATATAAATGAAGATATACTGCTTCCTCCCAATGGTGTTTATGCGGGAGTGGTGGTAATTGATAATAAGAAGTATTTAGGGGCAGCAAATATTGGCGTCAGACCTACAGTAACCCATAAGGAAGAAGTAAAGGTCGAAGTTCATGTAATCGACTTTAACGGAGATTTATACGGAAAAACCATAAGTTTTTCCTTTAGAGAGAAAGTGAGAGATGAAACAAAGTTTCAAAATATTGAAGAATTAAAGGAACATATAAAAAAAGATATTGAGTTTGTTAAAACCAAAACTAAATTGGAATAGGGGAAAAGGCCGGAAAAGACTTTTCTTAAAAGTTATCTATAAATTCATTGAATTCTTTTGCTAATATCAAAAAAATAGAATATAATATAAATCAGTGAACCACCTGCTAGGTGAAGCGAATACTCCGGCGTTTTACTTGGCAGGCGGCGATTTAAAATTGTGGAGGTGTAAATTTAAAAGTGGCACTAATCAAAGAAAAGAAAAGTGAAATTATTGAGAAGTTTAGGCTCCATGAAAATGACACAGGTTCCCCAGAGGTACAAATAGCAATTTTAACAGAACGTATAGAACAGCTAAGTGAACACTTAAAAGTACACAAAAAGGATCATCATTCAAGGCGTGGACTGCTTAAAATGGTAGGACAGCGCAGAAGGTTGTTGAATTACTTAAAGAACAAAGATATGGAAAGGTATAAGGCCATAATTTCCAAGCTTAATTTAAGGCGATAAAAAGAGCGGCGAGACCGCTCTTTATTGTTATTGTTTGAACCACTAAAGATTAAATATAATAATGTTTTTAAAATTTTTTTGAAGGATATACTAAAATAAAAATTGAATTATTTGGATGAATTTAAAAATTAAAACAGGGCTGAGGATTTATTTTTGTGTCTAAAAAGGAGGTAATGTTCTTGCAATGCTTAACAACAGAGTAAACATAACTAAATCCATAGAAGTTGCAGGGAGAGAATTAAGCTTCAATGTGGGAAGTTTAGCCACCCAAGCAAACGGCTCAGTATTTGTCAGGTATGGGGACACATGTGTACTGGTTACAGCCACTGCTTCAGAAGAACCCAGAGAGGGAGTAGATTTTCTACCTTTAACGGTGGATTATGAAGAAAGGCTTTATTCCGTTGGGAAAATACCCGGAGGTTTTATAAAGCGGGAAGGAAAGCCCAGCGAAAAAGCCATCCTGTCCAGCCGTTTAATAGATAGGCCCTTAAGACCCCTTTTCCCTAAAGGTTTTCATAATGATATCCATATTGTAGCAACGGTTTTATCCGTAGATCAAGACAATCGCCCGGACGTTACTGCCATAAATGGTGCTTCAGCTGCATTAATGGTTTCTGATATCCCCCTTGAGGATCCCATTGCTGCGGTTTGGGTTGGAAAAATAGGAAACGATTTGATAATAAACCCCACTTTAGAACAATGGGAAAAGAGTGAACTGGATCTGGTTATAGCCGGAACAGAAGAGGCTGTAGTAATGGTAGAAGCTGAAGCCAGCGAAGTCCCAGAAGAAATAATCCTTGAAGCCTTTGAACTTGCTCATGCGGAAATCAAAAAAATCGTTAAGTTTATAAAAGATTTAAGGCAGGAATGTCTAAAGGAGGGTATTGCCAAGGAAAAAATAGAAATTTCAATGGAGCCAATGGACAGCGATTTGGAAGCAGAAGTTCAAAAAATGGCTAAGGAACGGATTGCCCAAGCCATTGAAGAAGTAAAGACAAAGGGATATCAAAAATTAGAAAGGGAAAAAGTACTTAAAGAGGCCAGGGAAGAAATAATTGCCAAAGCAATGGTATTGAGGCCTGAACTTTTTGAAGAGGATCCCCATTTGCAAAAACAGATAGAAGGCATAATTGTTGATGTAGAAAAAGAGATAGTTAGAAATATGATTTTGGAAAAGAAAGAAAGGATAGATAACAGAAAACTTGATGAAATTAGGCCCTTAGAATGCAAAGTAGGCATTCTTCCTCGAACCCATGGTTCAGGATTATTTGTAAGGGGAGAAACCCAGGTCTTAACGGTCAGTACTTTAGGAGCCCTTGGGGAAGAGCAGATCCTTGACGGAATTGATGTTGAAGAAACCAAAAGATACATGCATCATTATAATTTTCCACCTTACTCAGTGGGTGAGGCAAAACCCATACGGGGTCCAGGAAGAAGGGAAATTGGTCACGGGGCCTTAGCTGAACGGGCTCTGGTAAGGGTACTGCCTTCTGAAGATGAGTTTCCCTATACCATAAGGCTTGTTTCCGAGGTTTTAGAATCCAATGGGTCAACATCCATGGCTAGCGTGTGCGGAAGCACTTTAGCCCTTATGGATGCCGGAGTTCCCATAAAAGCACCTGTGGCGGGAATTGCCATGGGGCTTGTAAAAGAAGGAGATAAAGTTGAAATTTTAACGGATATCCAGGGAATTGAAGATGCTTTAGGAGATATGGATTTTAAAGTTGCAGGAACAAAAAAAGGAATAACGGCCCTACAGATGGATATAAAAATAAAAGGAATAAATACGGAAATTTTAAGAAGGGCGCTGGAAAAGGCCAGAAAAGCCAGAATGACCATTTTGGATAAAATATTGGATACCATTCCTGCTCCCAGACCAGGCCTTTCACCCTATGCTCCGCGCATAATAAAAACAGAAATTGATCCTGACAAGATCCGCGACATTATTGGACCGGGAGGAAAAATCATAAAAAAGATCATTGATGAAACCGGCGTAAAGATAGATATTGAAGATGACGGAAAGGTCTATATTGCTGCAGTGGATCAGAGCGGAGCTGAAAAGGCCCTGGAAATGATTAAAAGCCTTACAGAGGATGTAGAAATAGGGAAAATATATCTGGGCAAGGTAACACGTACTACAGATTTTGGTGCCTTTGTGGAAGTTATTCCGGGTGTAATGGGACTTCCCGGCAAAGAAGGAATGGTTCACATATCTCAACTGGCAGAAGAAAGGGTAAATAAAGTAGAAGATATTGTCAAAGCCGGGGATGAAATTATGGTTAAAGCCATAGGTTTTGATCAATTGGGTAGATTGAAACTTTCCCGCAAAGAGGCACTACGGAATACAAACAAAGAAACAGAAAGAAATGCTAAAAACAGACCAAGAAACAAATCCAGAGAGCATAGGAAAAATAAGTAAACTTACAAACCATAGACCAATAAGGTTTATGGTTTTTTTATTTTTTTAAAAATTAAAGGCATAATGGACCTCCCGTAATTCATAGATATCATACAGCATTTTTATAGTATTGATATTGAATCCGAGGGAGGTTTTTTATTGAAAATATTTTACGTCAGCAGGATTAAAATTCTCTTTATAATTTTCTTTTTAACAGCAGCGTCAATTATGGGTTGGGAGGGAATTAATACCTATTACAATCAACAAAGCAGTATGGTTACCCTAGAACCCCTATACCAGGGTTCTCCTGAAAGAAAAGATATTGCCCTTACCTTTAATGTGGATTGGGGAGAGGAAGTATTACCGGATATACTGAAACTACTTTCAGAAAAAAAAATAAAGGCTACGTTTTTTATTACCGGTAGATTTGCGGAAAAATTCCCTGATTTGGTTAAAAAAATAGATACTCTAGAATTTGAAATAGGAAATCACGGATATTCACACTTTCATCCCAACAGCTCCAATGAGGAAAAAAATAAAGAAGAAATTTTAAAAACGGAAAAAGTATTCAAAAAGTTAGGTGTAAGGTATGTTAAAATGTATGCTCCTCCCTATGGAGAGTGCAGCCCCAATGTTGTCAGGTGGGCCCATGATATTGGATACAAAACCGTTATGTGGACCATAGATACGGTGGATTGGAAAAATAAACCTGCCGATGAAATAGTAAATAAAGTTATCAATGGAGCTCATAACGGTGCAATAGTTCTAATGCATCCTAAAGAAGCAACATTGGAAGCTCTGCCAACCATTATTGATGAATTGAAGGAACAAGGATTTAGATTTAAAACTATATCACAAATAACCCCGGGGGCAAAGGGTCAAAATAGATAATGCGGCAATAAACTTAGAAGGAGTGTTATCAGCCAGTTGATAGGAAATAGAATAAAAAACAAAGCAATTGCTGTTAAAATATTCGTAAAAATCATGATTATAGCGGTTATCCTTTTTTCTTTTCCCCCTATTTTTTGTTATGCCCTTGAGCCACATATTACGGCGCGGTCGGCTATTATTTACGATAGGAAAGCTGATAAAATTCTCTACGAAAAAAATGCCCATGAAAAGCGCCCCCCGGCCAGCACCACTAAGGTAATGACTGGGATTTTAACCATAGAACTATCCTCATTAAATGAAGAGGTGGTTATCAGCAAAAAGGCAGCCTTAACAGGAGGAGCTTCTATTTACTTAAGTCAAGGGGAAAGATTTACCGTAAAAGACTTAGTTCTGGGTACTATGATTAGATCGGGCAACGATGCTGCAGTATCTTTAGCAGAAGCAGTGGGCGGGAGTGAAGAATTTTTTATCGAACTGATGAATAGAAAAGCTGTGCTGCTGGGGGCGCTTAATACCCATTTCGAAAATCCCCATGGACTGCCCGATGAGAATCATTACTCTACAGCCTACGATTTGGCGAAAATTACTGATTATGCTTTGGACAACCCTTTTTTTGCTTCAGTGGTAAAAACAGAAAAAGCCGAAATTCTTGAAAAAAATACAACCTGGAAGCGCTATATTAAAAATACAAACCTTTTGTTGGGAAAATATCCCGGGATTAACGGCGTAAAAACCGGAACAACCAATAAAGCAGGTCAGTGTTTGATTGCTTCGGCCACGAGGGGAAATCATTGGTTAATCAGCGTTGTTCTAAAAAGCAGGGATCGCTATGGTGATACAAAAGAACTCCTGGAATACGGGTTTAACCAGTATAAAAATTTTTATTTACCTAAAGGAATGCAAATAGGAAAACTGTACTTTTTCCATGCAAAACCCTACCAAGTTAACCTTGTAGTTGCGGAAGATTGCAGCTATACTATTTCTAGAGATATGGCTTCTTCCTTAAATAGAGAATTAATAATAAACAATTTAAAGCTACCCCTAAAAAAAGGCGAAATAGTGGGATATTTAAAAGTTACGGCAGAAACCATGGAAAGCAAAAAAATTCCCGTAGCCGTTGAAGAAGCTGTTAGACCAACGACTTTACCGGAAAAGATAAAATCCAAATTAAGAAATATGACCGGATTTTGATCCCATTGGTCCATTAAAAGAGGAGGTTAAGAAATTTATTGCTGTATAAAACAACCCTCAGAAATGGAGTGCGGATAGTTACGGAAGAAATCCCATATGTAAAATCAGCATCCTTTGGGATTTGGGTAAAAACAGGTTCAAGGAATGAAAAAGATGATGAACATGGGATTTCCCATTTTATAGAACACATGCAATTTAAAGGTACAAAACTACGCAGTGCCTTTGAAATATCAGAAGCCTTTGAAAAAATAGGGGCTCAGGTAAATGCATACACAACAAAAGAATATACGTGTTTTTTGTTAAAAGTATTGGGAGAGTACCTTTTTGATGCTGTTGACATCCTCTGTGACATGTTTTTCAACTCCATATACTCCAGCGGGGATATTGAAAACGAAAAGAAGGTAATAATTGAAGAAATTAAATCTTATGAAGATATGCCAGAAGAAATAGTCCACGAATATTTTGTAAAAGCCTTTTTTGATGGTCATCCCCTGGGCAAGCCTATCCTTGGAACAATTGAATCCGTTTCTTCCTTTACAAAGGATAAAGTATTTAATTTTTTAGAGAGGGAATATGTTGGCGGTAATATTATAATTTCTGTGTCCGGTAATGTTGATCACAATGAAGTGGTGGACAGGCTGGGTTATTTATTTGAAAACAACATCCCTGCCGGGGGAAATTTTACCTATATCCCTCCGGAAACCAAGCCCCGTGAAATAATAAAATATAAGAATTCCGAACAGGTACAAATCTGTATAGGGACTCCGGCTTTGCCCCATACCGATGAAAACATATACACATTAACTGTTTTAAATAATATTTTGGGGGGCAGTCTAAGTTCCCGTCTATTCCAAGAAATCCGTGAAAAACACAGCCTTGCTTATTCAATATATTCATATAACGTATCTTTTTTTGACTGCGGTTTATGGGGTATCCACACGGGAACTAGCAGCAATAATGTTTATCAGGTTCTGGAAATATGCCTGAATATTATATCATCTATAAAGGAAAAGGGAGTTAGGGAAGACGAATTGGAACGGGCAAAGCAGCAGCTTAGAGGGGAATTGCTTTTATCTGAGGAAAATACAATGAATCACATGAGTAGATTGGGAAAATCGGAACTAACCCATAACAGAGTTATAACCATTGAGGAAATGGTAGAAAAAATAATGGCGGTGAGTTTAGAGCAGGTTTCTGAACTGGCAAAGGAACTTTTTGTTTCTGAAAATTTCGGTTTGGCTTTGATAGGTCCTTTTAGAGGAGATATAGATTTGAAGGATATGATGCAAAAATTGGCAATTTGTTGAGGGAGTGCTGATATTATGGGGGATAAGCTTGATGAAATTTTTGCTTTACAAAAAAAATTTGATGAGGAGCTTTTTCGTATAAGAAATATCGACCCTATACCATGGAATGAATGGATACAAAGGGAAGTTCTTGCAGTGGTTGCAGAATTAGGGGAACTGCTCAATGAGGTATCCTTTAAGTGGTGGAAAGATCAGGAAGTAAATAGGGAAGGGGTAAAGGAAGAACTGGTGGATATCCTTCACTTTTTTATAAGCATGTGTATAAAGGCCGGAATATCTGCCAACGAACTTTATGAAGCCTATGTTGAGAAAAATAAAGAAAACTTTAACAGACAGTGGGGGTTGTCGGAAAAAACTGGATATAAAGCTAGGTAGGTTTGGGTTATATATTTAGTTTTATAAAAATAATATCATTTATGTAAAAGTTAAAATATGTAGAAGGTGCCAAAATTGAAGTTAGGGGAACTGGTGGGAAAGGATATTATTAATATACACAGCGGAACCCGTTTGGGTAGGGTTGCGGATTCCGATTTATTAATAGATAATGAAACCGGTCAAATTGAATCTATTATCATACCCAACAGGGGGAATATTTTCGATCTATGGGGAAATAGGCATCAGTTAATAATTCCGTGGGAAGCAGTGGTCAAGATTGGAAATGAAGTAATATTGGTTGATATTGATGAAAATCCCCTCATTAACAGGCAAAGATTTTAACAAAGCCGTTTTTAGGGCGCAACGGGCAGGCTCCTGGAAACGGCTTTTCTTATGCCTTTTATACTTGATATATCCCTTCTTGCTCATTAACCAGCTTAAATTTCCTTCCTTAGTCCTGCATCCACAATTTTCATAAAGGCTTTGGGCTACGCTAGTTGAATAAAAAATTCGGGAGGCTTATTTACGAAGGGAATGTAGATTATGAAACGAGCAAGGAGACTGCTTCTTTCAAGCGTGTTATTTATTCTCCTGCTGTGCCCTCCAGCCTATGGGGAACGTGTTTACCGCGCCCAGCCAGGAGACAGTCTTTATATTATCGCCCAAAAATACGGTATTACTTTAAACGAAATTATTTCCAGCAACAGATATTTGCGCTACCCTGACCGTTTAGTTCCTGGCCAACTTTTGATTATTCCTGAAAAAGAAGTGCAGTGGGAAACCTATGAACAGCGTCAAGTACCCAGTAGTGAATCCCAGGGCGACGGTGATAATTTTGCAGGGTCAGCTCCGGAGGATAACAATGGAGTAGGAGTTTACAATAATCAGATTCGAAATCTGGCTGAGCTCTACAAAGAATACAAAAATATTGTATTTTTTTGCGGCAGTTCCCATGGGAACAAGATTGCTTTAACTTTTGATGACGGTCCCGGTGATGTAACCTGCAATCAGGCCCTGGATCTGTTGAAAGAATTTAATATACCCGCTACCTTTTTCCTGGTAGGGGAGCAGGTTTATAAGTATCCCCATGTGGCAACTAGGATAGTTAAAGAAGGGCATACGGTGGGCCTTCACTCCTGGTCCCATGTTAAACTGGATCAAGTATCCTTGGAACGTTTTAAAGAAGAATTATTTTTTACGGAAGAAGCAATCAAGCAAATTACCGGAAAAAGACCCTTAATGCTGAGGCCGCCGTACGGTATTCTGAACAGAGAGGAGCTGGAATACCTCCAGCAACACGGATACAACGTAGTTAACTGGTCGGTGGATTCCCTGGATTGGAAATACCCCGACCATGGAGACCAGGTGATTATCAATACTCTACGGGATGTGAGAGGTGGTTCAATTATACTTTTCCATACTCTTCCCGGCGTACAACCCAGCAAAATAATTGGTCAGGTATTGCCGGAAATAATCTATACCCTACAGTCCCAAGGTTATGAGTTCGTCACTGTTAATGAGTTGCTATCCATTCCTGCCTATAAAGAAAAACAGCCAATAAATCCCTTTAGAAATCCAGTTCTTATAAATTGAGAAATTCACTTAGGTGCAAATAGCCTTACGACACTAAATCTTCCGGTTTATTGACATTTATTGTGATATATGGTAGCATGATCGCAGTAATTTGCATTATGCTGGGGTAAATGTATATTTTTAGCTTATAACGGTTGTGGAGGACAATATTCCCAGCCGTTAATTTTTTATAAGGAGGTCTTTAAATGAACACAGGCAAGAAAATAAGAGTTGTGGTAACCGGTGCCGCAGGGAAAATGGGACAAGCAGTAATGAAAGGTGTGTTCGAAGACCCGGATTGTTCCCTTGTGGGTGCAGTGGATGTAACGTTGATAGGAACGGATGTGGGTAAGCTTATAAGATCCGAAAATATAGGGGTAAAAATAGAAAGGGATCTTCAGCAGGTTTTAGAAGAAACCCAGCCCGACGTTATGGTGGATTTTACAAACGCCGAGGCAGCATTTGACAACATTATGATTGCTTTAAAGTCAAATGTCTATCCCATAGTAGGAACCACAGGCTTAGCAGAAAAGGAAATGGAGGAAATTCAAAATTTTTGTGAAAATACTAATATAGGAGCTTTTTTTGCACCAAATTTTGCAATTGGTGCTGTTTTGATGATGCAGTGCGCAAAAATTGCTGCAAGATTCCTCCCTGATGTTGAAATCATTGAACTCCACCACGACAAAAAGCTTGACTCACCTTCCGGTACTGCCTTAAGAACAGCTGAACTCATAGCGCTGGAAAGAAATTCATACTCTAAGGATACAGAGCAAAAGCTGATAGAAAGGTTAGAAGGTTGTCGAGGAGGAGACCTAGAAGGAATACATATCCACAGCGTACGCTTACCAGGCCTCGTGGCTCACCAAGAGGTTGTTTTTGGCGGCCTGGGGCAGACGTTCAGTATTCGTCACGATTCCATAAGCAGAGAATCCTTTATTCCAGGAGTACTTCTGGCCATTAAAGAAGCTCCGAAAAGAAAAGGGGTGATTATTGGATTAGAAAATCTAATGGATATATAGTTAAATAACAGAATACAAGCACCTCCAAAAAAATTGTCTCATATATTAAAAGTGTCTCGAGGGTTCACAGTAAAGGAGGCATTACTTAGATATGGCCCTTGATCTTTCCGGCATATCCCTAGCTGTATTAGGCGGAGATGAAAGAGAGCTTATATTTATACCCCAGTTAATAAAAATGGGTGCCAAAGTAAATGCTGTAGGTTTTGATAAAAGCAGCCTTCCAAGAGAAGTCATATATTGTGATTCCGTAGAAGAGGCAGTGGAAAACGTTGATGCTGCTATTATGCCAATGCCGGGTACAGACGAAGAGGGTAGAATAAGAGCCATTTTTTCAGCAAAAAGACTTGTATTTACAAAAGAAGCCGCAGACAAACTATCCGGCAAACCCCTTTTTATTGGAGTAGCAAAAACCTATATAAAGAAACTATGCGCTGATTACAATATTAAACTTGTGGAAATTGCTGAACTTGACGAATTTGCAATTCTCAATAGCATCCCAACAGCGGAGGGAGCTATACAGATAGCAATGCAGGAAACTCCGTATACCATACACAACAGCTGCTGTTTTGTTTTGGGCTATGGTCGGGTGGGCACTACCCTTGCAAGAATGCTCTGTAGCCTGGGAGCTAGAACCTTCGTAGTATCCAAAAACGACGTAGAATTAGCAAGAGCTTTTGAGCAGGGCTGTAGCATTATAAAACTTGAGGAGCTTGCCTACGCAATCGACCAGGCCGATATAATCTTTAACACTATACCCGCTAGGGTTTTAGATGGAGCCGTCCTTGAAGCAGTTAACAAAGAAGCTTTAATTATAGATATTGCCACTACCCCTGCCGGAACAAATTTTGAACTGGCAGAAAGACTGGGGATAAAAGCAATTTTAGCCCCGGGACTGCCGGGGAAAGTTGCTCCTAGAACCGCAGGAGAAATTTTAGCCCGGATACTTCCCAAGCTTATCCGCCAATATGTTGATAAAAATTGATTATCGATATTATTGGAGGTGCTTGAATGGAACTTAAGGGTATTAGAATTGGTTTTGCCTTAACCGGTTCCCACTGCACCATTGAAAAAGTCATTAGGGAAATTGATAATTTAATAAACAAAGGAGCCGATGTAACACCAATTATTTCCTACTCAGTGCAAAAAACTGACAGCAGATTTGGTAAAGCTTATGAGCTAATCAATGAAATTATCAGCAAAACCGGGAAAAAACCTATCATGAATATAGTTGAAGCAGAACCAATTGGCCCTAAAAAATTATTTGACATAATGGTGATAGCACCCTGCAGTGGCAATACCCTTGCCAAATTGGCTACAGGTATTACAGATACCCCTGTACTTATGGCAGCAAAAGCTCATCTGAGAAATAATAGACCTTTGGTGCTGGGGATTTCCACAAATGACGGCCTCAGCATTAATGCTAAAAACTTGGGCTTAGTCCTAAATATGAAAAATATTTATATTGTCCCCTTTGGGCAGGATAATCCCACTAAAAAAATAAATTCAATAGTATCACACATGAACTTGATTCCTGATACAATTAAAGAAGCATTGAAAGGCAGGCAGCTACAGCCTGTTTTACGTGAATATAAAACATAGAATATAGCCACGAAAAATTTTTTGTGGTAAAAGATTGGAGGCAGTGGTAGGAATATGAGAAATTATAATGTGGCCATAATTGGGACTGGGGCTGTAGGTAATACAATCCTTAAATTACTGGAAGAAAGGAATTTTCCTATAAATAATTTGAAGCTCCTTGCCACAAAAAGATCAGCGGGAAAAGAAATGATGTTTCGGGGAGAAAAAATTATCATTGAAGAAACACAACCCTCTTCATTTGATGAAGTAGACATTGCATTCTTTGCAGGGGGGAAAGCCAGTACAGAATTTGCCCATGATGCCGTTAAAAGGGGAGCAGTGGTTATCGATAACAGCAGTGCTTTTAGACTGGATCCTGACGTGCCCCTTGTGGTACCGGAAGTAAATCCTGACGCTGTTGAAAAACATAAAGGCATTATTTCTAATCCAAACTGTTCCACAATCCAAATGGTAGTGGCATTGAAGCCAATACATGATGCCGCGGTTATAAAACGTGTGGTTGTATCAACATATCAAGCAGTTTCAGGAGCCGGCAGTCAAGCAGTGGAAGAGCTGACCAACCAAACCGAAGCCATACTTCAGGGAAAAGAATATACTGAAAATGTTTTTCCCCATCAAATAGCTTTTAATTTACTGCCTCATATAGATATCTTTTTGGAAAATGGATACTCAAAAGAGGAAATGAAAATGGTTAATGAAACCAAGAAAATAATGGGGGATGACAACATAGAAGTAACGGCCACAGCTGTAAGGGTTCCTGTTTATATAGGACATGCTGAAGCTATTAATATCGAAACAGAAAAGAAAATAACTGCTGAGGAAGCACGTACCATTCTGTCCCAAGCTCCAGGAATTATTGTGGAAGATGATTTAAGCACTAATTTGTACCCTCTGCCCATTAGATGTGCAGATAGAGATGAGGTTTTTGTAGGCCGAATTAGAGAAGATAATACCGTCGATAACGGTCTGAATATGTGGGTTGTGGCTGATAACCTTCGTAAAGGAGCAGCCACAAACGCCGTACAAATTGCCGAGCTGCTCATAGAGAAAAAACTCATTTAATTTTAGTGGAGGAAGCTTATGGGAATAATAGTACAGAAGTTCGGGGGAACTTCAGTATCCACCCTTGAAAGCAGACAAAAAGTTGTTCAAAAGATAATTTCAGCAAAAGACGAAGGAAAATCTGTTGTTGTAGTCGTTTCCGCCATGGGGAGAAAAGGGGATCCATATTCCACGGATAATTTAATAGGACTGGTAGAAAACTGCAAAGATAATATATCAGATAGAGACATGGATCTCTTACTTTCCTGTGGAGAAATTATTTCAGGAGTAATTTTAACAGGATTATTGCAAAGGCAGGGATATAAAGCCATATGTCTAACCGGTGCTCAGGCAGGAATAATAACGGATAATTATCACGGCTGTGCCAGAATAATCAAAGTTAATCCCGAACTAATTCATAATTATCTGAATCAAGATTATATAGTTGTTGTAGCAGGTTACCAGGGAATAACCGAAGACGGGGAAATTACTACCTTGGGCCGCGGGGGCAGTGACACCACTGCCGCGGCCCTTGGTGTGGCCCTAAACGCTGAAATAGTGGAGATATATACCGATGTTAATGGACTTAAAGCTGCGGATCCAAGGATTGTAGAGGATGCTAAGACCTTGGATAAAGTTACTTATAATGAAGTATGTCAACTTGCTTATGAAGGTGCTAGGGTAATACATCCAAGGGCTGTTGAAATTGCAATGCAGGGAAGCATACCTTTAAGAATCAGAAGCACCTTTACTAATGAGCCGGGAACCCTGGTGGTAAGCAAATTATATCCCTATGAAGGCAAACAGATAAGAGGAGACAGATTAGTAACCGGCATCGCTCAGATCACAAACATTTCCCAAATTAAAATAAACTCCCCTGAAATATCAAAAATGGAAACAAAAAAGGAAATTTTAACAACTATTGCCAACAACAGTATCAGTATAGATTTTATAAATATTTTCCCGGATCAAATTGTATTTACGGTACCGGATTTTCTGGCTGACGAAGTGGAAAAAATTATATCCTCTAAAGGACATAAAGTGAGTGTTCTTAAAAATTGTGCCAAGGTTGCCGCAGTGGGTGCAGGCATGACTGGTGTACCCGGGGTTATGGCAAGAATTGTTAAAGCACTAGCTGAGGAAGGAATTGATGTACTTCAGTCAGCGGATTCTTACACCACCATATGGTGTCTAGTGGATAATAAAGATATGAAAAGAGCTGTAAAAGCACTGCTTAAAGAATTTGATCTTAGCGAAGCATAAAATTATAATATAAAGTCTTTTTAGGATGGTGAAATGCATGGAGGATTTGGGTAGAGTTTTAACAGCCATGGTAACCCCCTTTGATGAAAATTTTTCCGTTGATTATAAAAAAGCAGCACAGCTGGCCCAAATGTTAGAGAATAATGGCAGTGAAGGTATAGTAGTTTCCGGCACCACGGGGGAAAGTCCAACTCTGTCCTTTGAAGAAAAAATCAAATTATATGAAACCGTTCGGGAAGCAGTTTCAGAGAAAACTTATGTAATTGCCGGTACAGGGTCCAACAGCACCGAAAATACCATAAAACTAACTAAAGAAGCAGAAGCTGTGGGTGTTAATGGTATTATGGCTGTGGTTCCATATTATAATAAACCGTCCCAGGAGGGTTTATACCAACATTTTAAAGCAGTGGCTGCTTCCACCAAACTTCCCGTAATGCTCTATAACGTGCCTTCCAGAACATCCTTAAATATGAAACCGGAAACGGTTTATAGATTATCTCAAATTGATAATATAGTTGCTTTGAAAGAAGCAAACAATGATGTGGAACAGGTTACGGAAATCAAAAGAATCTGCCCCTCAGATTTTAAAATTTACAGCGGAAACGATTCCTTTACTTTACCCATCCTTTCCCTGGGCGGCTACGGAATAGTAAGTGTGGCTTCCCATATAGCCGGAAATGAGATCAAAGAAATGATAACTCAGTTTATAAGAGGAAATTTTGAAAATGCATTAGAAATACATATTAAATTATTTCCTCTGTTTAAGGTTCTTTTCATTGCAAGCAATCCCGTACCGGTTAAAGCAGCATTAAAGTTAAAGGGTTTCGATGTGGGAGGAGTAAGACTACCGCTGGTTAACCTGACTGAACAAGAATTGGAAGTATTAAAGAAAACTTTGGAGAGCTACTAAGGACAAAAATTATTTATTGACACATTTATTAAATTATGCTAACGTAAAGTTAAAATTAAAGAGTTGAGCTGAGCTGAGTTTAGTTAAAGATGAGCCGAGAAAGGACCAGTCATGGACGGAAAGCGGTACGGCTGGGCCCTTTTAAGGGTCTCAGCCGTTTGTTTTTTTCGGAGACAAGGAGGAAGACCAATGTCAAAGGGGAATTACGCAAAGGCAGAATATGCTTCGTCTAAAGAAGAACAATTATTTTGCAAAATGGTAAATACCCTCTATGAGAAAAGCAGTTTTTATAGGAAGAAATTCAGCGAAATTGGCCTACACCCCGGTGACATAAAAGGGCTAAAGGATTTACATATACTGCCTTTCACAGAAAAAGCAGATTTAAGAAATAATTATCCTCTGGAAATGCAGGTTGCTCCTGATGAAGATATAGTAAGGGTACACTCTTCTTCAGGAACAACGGGTAAACCCGTTTTGATACCTTATACCCAACGGGATGTTAACAACTGGGCGGAAATGATGGCTCGTTGCATGCTGATGGTGGGAGTTACAAATAAAGATAGGGTTCAAATAACTCCAGGATATGGACTTTGGACTGCTGGCATAGGTTTTCAGGCCGGAGTGGAAAAAATCGGAGCTATGTCCATACCAACGGGACCGGGAAATACCGAACGCCAGCTGCAAATGATGGTGGATTTAAAAACAACGGTATTAATTGGCACCTCCTCTTACGGATTATTGCTAGCTGAAGAGGCGGAAAAAAGGGGCCTGCTGGATAAAATTAAACTGCGTATAGGTATTTTGGGGTCAGAACGATGGGGAGAAAAAATGAGAAGCAGAATTGAACAGCTTTTCGGCATCGACACCTTTGACATATACGGGCTTACGGAAATATATGGACCGGGAATTGCCATTGACTGCCCCCATCATACAGGGCTTCATTATTGGAATGATCATTTTATTTTTGAAATCATCGATCCGGAAACGGGAAAACAACTGGAACCGGGCAAGAAAGGGGAATTGGTAATCACCACATTAACAAAGGAAGGAATGCCCCTTCTGCGATTCAGAACCAGGGATATTACCAGGATAATTCCCGCAAGATGTTCATGCGGAAGTTCTTATCCAATGATAGACAGGATAACGGGAAGAACCGATGATATGATAAAAATAAAGGGAGTACAGGTTTTTCCTGCTGATATTGAATACATACTCAAATCCATTCCGGAAATCAGTTCTGAATATCGTATTATGGTTAACCGCACAAACGGAAGGGACAGCATCCTGCTGCAGGTTGAAAGGAACGAACATTCCCGGGCTACAGCTGAGGCAGTGGCGAAAAAATTAAGGGAGGAAATAAAAAATAAAATAGGAATTACCATTGAAGTTGAAGTTTTAAGCTTTAAATCCCTTCCCAGAAGCGAAAAGAAAACAAAGAGAATAATTGATAACAGAAAAGTTTAATTAGGACATAAGACAAAGACATAAAAAGCAGCCGGTATTGAAAGTATTAAAAGGGGCCGGCTGCTTTAATTTTTTTGTAAAAATAAAATTTCCTATAATAAATATTATGTAAACTAATTTTATCTTTACCCATTTTCTGCTGCTCTTTCATTTATCTTCTTCATCTTCGGCTTTTTTGAAATCAAGGGCTGCGGAATTAATGCAGTATCTTTTTCCTGTGGGTTCTGGACCGTCATCAAACACATGGCCCAAATGGCATCCGCATTTTGAGCACCTAACTTCCGTACGCACCATACCAAAGCTGAAGTCCGGTTCTTTTGAAACATGTTCCTCTTTTACGGGTTTTGTGAAACTAGGCCACCCTGTATTTGATTCAAATTTGTTTTTCCAGGAAAAAAGGGGATTTCCGCAGCCGGCGCAGACATATATGCCCTTTTCTTTGTGATTGTAATATTTTCCGGTAAAGGGCGGCTCTGTTTCACCTTTTACCAACACTCTGTAAGTCAAATCGTCTACATCTTTATTTTTAAGGATATTTATGAACATCTCTATTGTTTTCATCACGCCTGATTATCAGATATCACTCCTTTTTCTTTAATAAATATTGTCCCCTGTACACTGGAAAATATTTAAGAAAACATACTCTTTTTTTCTAGCAATAAGGCTCTCTGGATGGAATCTTCCCCGTAACGATCTTTTAAAAGGTCGCAGGTGTGGGCAAGTCGCCCGAGGCGTTTTTTTCTTCCAAATATGTCCGGCTGTTCCCACTTCTTTTTTATAAGCTCCGAAAGGCTGATCCCCACAAGCCTTACAGGCTTCTCCAGGGACCAGTGAGCATATAAAAGTTCAAGGGCCGTATCAATAACGTCCTCCGTTATATCCGTATGCTCCGAAAGCCTTTTAGTCCAGTGATAATAAACAAGATCCGTATCCCTTAACGTAAGCCCTACGCACTTTCCCACATAACCTCCCTTCCTCGCTCTTCTGACCACCTTCTCACAAAGATCAACCACTGCGGCCTTTATTTCCTTCCCCCTGCAGTCCTTGGGAAGGGTATACCGGTTGCTAACCCCTTTTACTACATTTAGGGATTCCGGGTCTACAGGACTGTAATCTATACCCCTTGCAGCCATATGCAGTGTATTGCCCACCAACCCAAATTCCCTTTTTAGGATTTCCACAGGGCATTTTGCTATGTCTCCAATGGTTTTAAGGCCCAGGCGGTTTAGCCTCCTCTCAATTCTGGGCCCCACACCAAACAGTTCCCTGGCGGGAAGGGGCCAAAGACGTTGGGGTACTTCCTCGGGAAGGAGCATGGTTAACCCATCAGGCTTTTTCAGCTCAGCGGCCATCTTGGCAAGGAGTTTATTGGTGCTTATTCCCACCGAACACATTACCCCTACTTCCTTCTTAATTCGATCCTTCAGCTTTTTGGCAATTTCCATAGGGGAACCAAAAAGATCCTCACAGCCCGTTACATCCATAAATGCCTCATCAATACTGAAAGGCTCCACAAGGGGAGTAAACTCCCGCATTATATTTAAAATTTGCATGGAATACTGGAGGTATTTATCATGCTCGGCCTTTATATAAACTGCGTCAGGAACCAATTTTCTAGCCTCCCATATAGGCATACCTGTCTTTACCCCGTATTTTTTTGCTTCATAGGAAGCAGTCAGAACAATACCCCGCCTTTTATCCGGATCGCCCGTTACTATAACAGGTTTACCCCTAAGGGAAGCATTTTCAGCCTGATGCACAGAAGCGAAAAAAGAATTCATATCCGCAAGGATAACCCAGCAGCTCATTCCTTTTCCTCCTCCCTTCTGCTAAAAATTCTAATGGGAACATATGTTCGATGTCAAGGCAAAAAAATTGTTAAAAAACTTTATAAGGATTCAATATCCCTAATTTTCCATTTATTATTACGATTGACCATATGAACCCTATAACTGCTGGAAAGATCAACTCCTTTTATTTTTTTCTTAGGTTCCTTAATACTGTAATACCCCCCCTTCACTGTGGTTTTTACAATGAGCACCGCTTCTTCCCTACTGAAATCCGTCACCTGTATATGGTCATAATTTACAGAGTTCACCTTAAAACAAACGCCTTTTCTCTTCATTTCCTGTAAATAGTTCAATACCTTATCCAGCTGCGGCTGCTCAAAAATTTTTTCAGCAGCCCCTCTAAGGTCCTTTTCCTTTCCCACCAAGCTCTGGATTTTATAATCTTCGGCATCCAGCGCCTTAAAGGTTTCTTTAAGTTCGTATTTAGTATTATTATCCCCTTTAATTTTTATACTAAAACCAATGGTTACCACAGCTGAAATAATCACAAAAATAACAATAAATCTATTTTTCATTATTTTCCTATAAAACTTTTCCACTAAAAAAACCCCCTTTAGGGAGTATTATATTTTTGTAAATTAAAAAAATGATAATTTTTTCCACAAGGATCATAAAATTCATGTCTAATTATTGAATTATAAGAAAAAATAAATAACGCAAAAGGAGGTTTAAAAATGAAAAAAATATTAGCCGGATGTATTCTGGCAACATATTTAACTTTATTCCCCAGTTGAACAGCTGCCGCTGAAATAAAAGAACAACAGGCAGTGGATTTTAAAGATTTTAAGACTGTCTATGCCATAACAGCAATGCAGCTGAACGGATATCAATTGAAAAAAGTTATTAAGGTAGAAGCCACTGCCTACGACAGCTGTGAAATATGCTGCGGGAAAACTGACGGAATCACAAAAACCGGAACAAAGGCAAAAACAAACCATACCATAGCTGTAGACCCGGAAGTAATACCCTTAGGCTCCAAAGTTTATATAGCTGAGCTGGGTATAATATATACAGCAGAAGATACGGGAGGGAAAATTAAAGGTAATAAAATAGATATTTTTATGAGCACCCATGAGCAGGCAAAACAGTTTGGGGTAAAAAAGTTAACAGCTTACGTTTTAGAAAACGGTGAAAACAACGAAAACCTAAAACTATAAAGGGCTCGGTCACCGCTGACCGGTCCTTTATAGTTTAAAAGTTTATTATTTTTATTGATTGTCTTCCCATTTTATAGTTATCTGATCCCCTTCATTTAATTTTTGAGTAAATTGTGCCTGCTTTCCGTTAACAAGCATAATTAATTTACTGTTTTTGGTAGGAGGGGTTGTTTCAAATTTAATCAGAGAAAAAACATCTGAAAAAATTGGTTTTTTATCTTTATACCCTGAAAGGGTATAGGATTCCCCATTAACAGTGATATTAATTTTTTCTGTATTTTTATTCTCTTCATTATTTTTTTCAAAAAATTCTATTTCATCACCGTTTGTGATACCGGAATAAAACTCGGCCGGTCTACCGTTGATAAATATATTTTCAATACGGCTGTGGTCCACCCCAAGATATTCCAATACCTCTTTACACGTATCATATTTTTTTACAGATATTTTGTCATTATCCGATAACAGCATGTCTTTGTCAGCTTTTTTCCCATTAACGGTTATAACCGGGTTTAATACATATTCCTTTCCGTTTACTTTAACTTTTATGGCTTCCCCTTCACCTATTACATCTTTAACTTTGGGCTTTGCTTGCTCACCTTTTTTGGCGGGAATAAATTCAATCTTATCACCGGATTTTATAACTTTTTCAAGAAAAGCTTCTTCTCCATTAACGAAAATTTTACCGGGTTCCCCCATTTTTCCTTTAATAAATCTAACCTCACCGTTTATCTCTATGGCAATTCCTTTCCCGGGTTTTCCTAAAATATCTGAAACTTTCAATCCGCATGAAAGCAGAGCATCCGCAGCGGTAAAGTCATTTTCCTTAAAGATTATAACCGGCATTCCATTAACAAAGACCTTACACCGTTCTAAAGTTTTATTTGTTTTGGAAGCCACGGCAATCCCAATGGGCGTCACAGCCTGCGGCCCCTTGAGATTTTCTGCACCCTTTATTTCATGGAACACTTCTCTTCCCTTCACGGCAATCCTTTCCCGGGGCAGTTCCAGGATACGGGCAAAAACATCTGCAAGGCCAAAGGTTAAGCTTCCTCCCCCGATACAAATTACCGCTTGGGGCAATTTGCCATTAATTTCCAAAATATTTTTTTTAACCTCTTCCGCCAATTCTTCCAAAACTTCTTGATAGCACGCTGCTATCTCTTCGGAACTGACTTCATGGCTTATCCCCAAAACATCCTGAAACTCAACCATTTTTCCGGGAGAAAGTGACCTTTTTATTTTTTCTCCGGTATCAAAGTCCACAAGATACTTACTGCATATGGCTTCGGTAATTTCGTCCCCTGCGC
Organism: Clostridia bacterium; assembly: GCA_012523575.1. Classification (GTDB taxonomy): domain Bacteria; phylum Bacillota; class DTU086; order DTU086; family DTU086; genus 41-269. Next base: position 30,985 of record JAAYIF010000006.1, on the reverse strand, counting down.
ACGGCACCATTCCATATCCAATCATGGTATTGACAGAGGAAACGGCAATATCCGTTGTACCAGCCCCCACATCGAGAAGGGCAAGGTTTAACTTTCTCATGTTTTCAGGAATCACAACGGTGCTTGCAGCAATAGGCTCCAAAGTGATGCTTTCCAGTTCCAGCCCTGTGGCATCCAGAACGGAATACAAAGAATCCACAACAACCCTGGGAAGAAAGGTGGCAATAATTTCCACCGACACCTTATTAGCCCTCTGTCCCACAAGACTTCCAATGGGTTCACCGTCAAGCATATATTGAACCACACTGTATCCCACACAGTGATAGCCGCTTACTTTGCTTTCTTTGCTTTCCTCAATTAATGACTTTAATGCATTCTGTACCCCCTGAATTTCCAAAGCTGCAACATCATCCCTGGTCAACTGCCTTAAGGGGGTTTCTTGCCTTTCTGCAGTAGCTCTCAGGGTTTTTAAAGCCCTGCCGGCGGCAGCAACGGAAACTTTCTTTAATGAACAACCACATTTTTTCTCCAGATTTTTTTTAATTTTTTTCACCAATTCTACAACTTCTTCTATATTATGTATCAGGCCGTCCACCATCGCCCTGCTGCTGTGCTCTTCAATTTCAGCGGCCTTTATTTCCAAGCTGTTTTTAAAAACCGTTCCCACAAGACCGATAACCGTACGGGTTCCTATATCCAGGGCAAAAACTTCCGATGTTTCGTTTGCGTGATTAGGCACGTAAAATCACCTCGACGGCAGAAAAAAATAATAAGAAACTAATTAAAAATTTTGCATATCCCTGCCAATTTCCTTCTTTTTCAATGTTCTTAATAAAAACAGCATATAAAAAAGGCGGTTCTAAAAACCACCTTTCAGACTGTCAAAATTAAAGCTTTACTTAGAGATGTCCGGTGTGAGTTCGCAAGTAGAGAAAACTGCAGCGGAGACCATTTATCAACAGGCTTATAAATTTAAGCTTTCACCGGGTTTCAATATTCTGCAGCTGCTGCTTGTTTTTTCCTCCACAACTTTTTTAAATTTTTCAGCATCCTGCTTAATAAGATCAAAGGTATCGTAATGCATGGGTACAACTATTTTTGATTTTAGAAATCCAGCGGCAACCACCGCATCTTCCGGACCCATCACATAATTATCGCCAATGGGAAGAAGAGCAACGTCTATATTATAAAGATCTCCCCACAGCTTCATATCTCCAAAAAGCCCCGTATCCCCGGCATGATAAATTAATTTTCCGTCAATCTTAACTAAATAACCGCAGGGATTACCCGTATAGACAATACTACCGTCATCTTCTATAAAGGCGGAACCGTGATTTGCCGGAACCAGCTTAACCCATCCAAAATCAAAATTATGGCTTCCCCCTATATGCATGCCGTGGACTTTAGGTGCCCCCTTCAACTCGCAGTAGATGGCCAATTCAAAGGGTGCCACTACAAGGGTCCCTGTTTTCTTTGCAATTTCCAGGGTATCCCCTAGGTGATCTCCGTGTCCATGGGTAACTAAAATGGCATCAACGGAAACATCTTCGGGTTTTATATCCGCCATAGAATTGCCAGTTAGAAAGGGAGCTATGATAACGCTACCCTCATTTCCGGAAATAACAAAACAGGAATGTCCGTGAAAAGTTATTTCAGGCATACACAGCACCCCACCGGTATCATATTTTGTTAAAAATATACCATAAGGAGCATATTAAAACAACTTTTGGCAATCTTTATTTCCTGCTGCCGGGCTTTATCAAAGGTAGTCCTTCTTTGCAAAGGGGACAGTCCTCAGGCTTATAATCCTCCATAACCCCTTCATAAAGTGTTTCCACAGGGTAATCAAATTTAACCCTTTCCTTGTTTCGGTTAACAAAGGCCGCAATCCCCACCACATTCCCTTTATATTCCTGAACAATAGGTATAAGCTCCCTTACTGTGCCCCCTGTTGTAATAACATCCTCCACCACAAGGACATTTTCTCCTTCCTCTATACCCATTCCCCTGCGCAGTGTCATCTTTCCGTCAACTCTTTCGGTAAAAATTGCCCTGGCATCCAGCTGACGGGCCATCTCATAGGCTATTAAGATTCCTCCTATAGCAGGTCCCAAAACCACGTCAACTTTATCGGCTTCAAAACGGGAAGCCAATTCTTTGCAGAAAAGCTCGTTGTATTTGGGATATTGTGTAACCTTTGCGCACTGTATGTATTTATTTCCGTGCAGTCCCGAAGTAAATAAAAAATGCCCTTCCCATAATGCACCGCAGCTTTTCAAAATTTCTTCAACCTTTTCCTGCGTAAGCATTTCTTCCCAATCCCCCTTTACTTTTAACCTCAATTTTCCAGTTCTTCTAATATCCTAAGCACAGCAGACCTGGAATCACTGCTTTGGGTTACCGGCCTTCCTACCACTAGATGGGTGGCTCCTGATTCCACTGCCTCCCTGGGAGTAAGGACCCTCTTCTGATCGTTTTCCGCAGCCCACACAGGTCTTATCCCTGGGGTAATGATCAAACCGCAGCTTAATTCCCTGGTAATGGCGGCGGCTTCTTTGGCCGAAGCCACAATTCCATCCAAACCTGCTTCAAGCCCCATTTTAGCCCATCTCAATACAGTTTCCTCAGGAGTTTCCTGAATTCCCACTTCTTCCCTCAGCATTTCTTCCGTTAAGCTTGTAAGAACCGTTACCCCCACAACCAGGGGCGGTGTTATGTTAAGTTTGTAAGCTTCCTCCTTTGCTGCCTCCACTGCCCTCTGCACCATTTCCTTTCCCCCGGAAATGTGAACGTCTATCACCGCCGCCCCGTAACGGGTTAATGCCCTGGCTGCCTGGGCCACTGTATTGGGGATGTCGTGAAGTTTAAGATCCAAAAACACCTTTGAACCTTTTTCATGGATATAATCCAATACCTTTGCACCTTCGCTGTAGAAAAGCTGCATTCCCACTTTAAACATCCCCACAACATCATGCACCTGATCAACAACCTCCGCAGCCTCCCTAAAATTATCAAAATCAAGGGCCACAATTAACCTTTCGGCATTCCCATTCATTTTGTTATATCCCCCCATTATTTCACTTCCACGCGCAACCTATTAAATCTTTAATTTCCTTAATACCTTCTTTTAAGCAGAAGTCCCTCAGTCCATTAATTATATCCACCGGAGCAGTGGGATTCACAAAATTCCACGTTCCCACAGCAACGGCACTGGCCCCTGCCATTATAAACTGCAGAGCATCCTCAGCAGTGCAGATTCCCCCCATCCCTATTACGGGAATTTCCACTGCCTGGGAAACCTCCCAAACCATTCTCACTGCAATGGGCCTAATTGCCGGACCTGCCAATCCCCCTTTCTTGTTTCCCAGCATAGGTCTTCTTTTATGAATGTCAATCACCATTCCTAAAACCGTATTTATTAGGGACAGAGCATCGGCACCCCCGGCGGCGGCGGCTTGAGCAATCTCAACAATGTCTGTCACATTGGGAGATAACTTCACTATTATGGGAAGGTTTGTGGCCTTCCTTACGGAAGAGGTAAGTTCCTCAACCTGCTCTGCACTGGTTGAAAATTCAAGTCCCCCTTTCTCCACATTGGGACATGAAATATTTATTTCAAGGGCAGAAACCCTATCCTGTTTGTCCAGACGGGAAGCCAGCTCAACATACTCTTCAATTTCATCCCCTGCTATGCTGACGATAATAGGAACCTGAACAATGTCCATCTGCGGTATTATTTCCTCAATGAAACAATCTATACCGGGATTAGCCAGCCCTATGGAATTGAGCACCCCCGCCGGGGTTTCTATAACCCTTGGAGGGGGATTACCTTCCCTTCTGTTTTTTGTAATGCTTTTCACCACCACGGCCCCAAGCTCATTAACGTCATAGTACTGGAGATAATCCAGTCCAAAGCCATATGTACCTGAAGCCGTCATTACAGGATTTTTCATTTTAATTCCCGCTATATCAACCCTTAAATCCACTTCACCGCTCATTCCCATACTACCTCCCGGGCATCAAAATGGGGACCTTCAGTGCAAACACGAACGTAGGTCTCTTCTCCCTTTTCCTTCCTAACCTTATGGACACAGCTCTGGCACGCCCCCACACCACATGCCATAAAAGCGTCCATCAAAACAATGCACCTTACCTTCCTCTGGTTGCATATTTTCGCCGTTGCCCTAAGCATACCTTTGGGACCGCAGGCATATACCAAACATTTCTCTCTACTGAACCTTTCAATATTCTCCAACAGTAGATCCGTTACAAAACCTTTATATCCCATGCTGCCATCCTCTGTGGCCGCAGAAATTTCCAACCCAAGGGATTGAAAAACTTCAAAGGGGATCAACCTGTCCCTGGTAGAAGCCCCCAAAAGAACGCAAATTTCTTTAATATCATGGTTATAGAGTTTTTCTGCCAAAGCTGCCATAGGAGCGCTGCCAACGCCGCCCCCCACCAGTATCACCTGGGAACCCTTTTCCGGCACAGAAATGCCCCTACCCAAAGGGCCCATAATGTCAAGGAAATCCCCCTCTTGATATCCTGACAGGATTTCCGTGCCCCTTCCCTTCACTTCATACAGGATTTTTATCATTCCGGTATCTCTGTCAATGGAATAAAAACTGAAGGGCCTTCTAAGCAAAGGGTCCAGGGTATTAGCACATCTAATGTTCACGAACTGACCCGCTTCAGCAACACGAGCAATTTCAGGTGCATATAAACTGAGAAGAAAATAATGTCCTTTCCTTGTATGTTCCACAATCTCAGCCTTTAACTTCATTTCCCCTCTCTCCTTTTTAACATAGAAAAAACCTCCTCTAGCAAGGAGGAATAATTTCATACTTTTTCTTTTTCTATGTCTATGGTCACTTTATCTACCCCATCAATCTCCATAAGCCTAACGCTGACAATTTCCCTCTTTGAAGTGGGAACCTTTTCTCCAACAAAATCAGCATGTATAGGAAGCTCCCTATGCCCGCGGTCCACAAGAACGGCTAGCTGAATGACTTTGGGCCTTCCTAAATCCATTAGGGCATCCAGTGCTGCCCTAACGGTTCTGCCGGTGAAAAGAACGTCATCCACCAGCACCAGCTTTTTATCATCAATGGAAAAGGGAACTTCAGTTTTATGAAGTATAGGCTTGGGGGAAAGGAGAGTTAGATCATCTCTATATAGAGTAATGTCCAAGATTCCCATGGGCACTTCTTTCCCCTCAAATTTTTCCATTAGCCTAGCGAGTCTTTCTGCCAGCGGAACTCCCCTTCGACGGATGCCCACTAAAGCTAGATTATCTACACCTTTATTGTGCTCTAAGATTTCATGGGCCACCCTGGCAAGGGTTCTTTTTATTTTTTCCGCATCCATTATGCATACCTTTTCAATAAATTCCATTTTCATCACTCTTTTACTTTGATGCTTATAAATTATATTTTTTATATTTCTCAAAATTATTAAGCATTTCCTCATCCTTTATCTGCTTTAGGTGCTCTTCTGCAGTGTTTTCATCACCGGTTTTCGCAGCTAGTACCGCAAGCCATAGATGGGCTTCCTGCTGGGTATTGGCGTCCTCCAATGCTTGGTTTAGAAACGCAGATGCCTCTTCAGCATTCCCCAAAAGGCACTGGGAAATCCCAAAATTCAACTTCGCAGCCGAAGTTAGATTCAAAAACCTCTCCTTTTCCCATGAGCGCCAAATCTCATGTATCTTTTCCGGAAGCTCATTTACCCGTTTTTCTAGCATTCCTGGAATTTGAGTACATTTTCTAAAATATTCCTCAGCCTCGTCCTCTTTTCCTTCATCCAGCAGCCCCAATCCTGCCCGCGTATAGGCCTTTGCCATCCACTCATAGGTGGAGGGAACCCATGGGGCAACCTCCTCCATTTTTTCCGCTGCTGCAACGGATTTTTCCCAGGCTTTTAGCTCTCTGTAAATATCGCTTAATAATCCATAATACCCAGCATTATAGGGCGCCCTTTTAATGGCTTGCTTGATGTATTCCTCCGCAGCCTCAGGCTCTCCAATTGCCAATTTCAGTGAAGCCATATTGGCCCTATAATCTCCCGCAAAGGGATCTAGGACTGAAGCTTTTTTAAAGTATTCGAAGGCCTTATCAGCAGCCCTTGCCTGCTGAAGATATATAACAGCCCTTTTTGCGTAATCAGCTGCTGTTATAAGCATAAGGGGCAGCACTATAAAGAAAAGGGTTAAAAGAATTGCTCCAGCAATAAATACCTTTCTATCCTTTTTATCGAAAAACTGCCCCAAAAGTACTTTCCCTTTTATGCTTTCATTTTCCTTACCAGCATCCAGCCCTTTTGAAATGCCCGAAACAAAACCAAAGGCAGACCACAGGACTATGGACACGGCACCAAGGGCAAGGTCAAAGTCGATAAATGAGTGAAGCCCCAACCCCAAGGCAGAAACGATAATGGATAAATTAAAAAGCTTGGTAAAACCCGAACTGCACCTGTAATTTTTATATGCGGTTATAATAAACGTTATCCAAAGGGCAGCGTAAATAATCAATCCCAGCGTTCCCACTTCTGCCCAGAGCTGAAAAAAGTGATTGTGGACCTGGGTGGTTGAATAGCCATAATCCTGAAACTTTTTATAGGCAGCTTCCCAAGCCCCGCCGCCCATTCCTATAAAGGGGCTGTTTTTTACCAGATCCAAAGCCTCAAAGGTCCAAAAAATCCTGGTTTGAGCACTGTGGGTCTGCAAACTGATGTCTACAATTCTCGAAGCAATATGTTCCGGAAAAATTTTGTAAATTATACCCCTATTTTCAACATCCCCGGAATTAACACTGCTCTCCTCAACTGCCGGTTGATCCAATACGAAAATGAAGGCCAGCACTGCCACTGCCACCATCAACACAACACCGGCAGCAATGAACTTTTTCCTGGAAACTTTATTTCCAAAGGATAATCCTTCTTTCAGCTCCCCTCTTCTGCTCAGCCACGGCACTAAAACCTGCACAGCCAGTGACACCAAAAGACCCACCACAAACCACAGCCATGCAGCTGCAAATTTATCCTGGGCAGCGGCAGGGACCACTTTGCCCGAAACCAAAAGCCCCAAAACAGAGATAACAAATGCATATAACACCCACCTAAGCCTATATTCCCGGGGCAGTCCTATAAAATAAAGGAGCATCATTATGGGAAGAACCAAAAAGCCACCCCTGGAATTGGTGGAAAAGAAAATCATCATAAGAAGAAAATTACATGGGGTAACGATGAAACTAAGCTTATCATTTACGCGGTGCCAGAAATAAAAGCCCAGAAAAATCACAGCCGCCATGTAAATGGCCAGGGCATTGGGGTACTGAAGGGTAGAATATATGCGATTGCCCACAAAACCATCCTTTATGTAAACCACATCCACAGCGGTTAAAAAACCCGCCAGGGCAACCCCCACACCGCTCGTATAAATCACTGCTGCCAGTTTATCGGGTACACTTTCATTCACAGAAAGTTGAGCTATACACCAAAAAACAATAAAATAAATGGACATTTTAACTACTTCAGCCACTGCCAGCCTTAAATCCGCCGCATTAAAACAGGATATTATATATGAAACAAGCATGCAAAAGGCCAAAAGCTCAAAAATACCGGTAAAAAGTGCATAATCCTTCCGGGAGGTTTTCCACAGCCAGCACAGCAGAAATACAATCCCTGCAAGAAGGAGGGTCCACTGCTGCTCCCCTTTGAAAAAAAGCCCCCTAAAGTATGGGGGATAAAAAAGAATTAATCCCAAACCCCACAAAGTTAGATGAAATAATGGATTATATTTTTCCCTTTCCTTATGGGCCTTTATTCTTTTTTTCTTTCCCATAACAATTTCCCCCAAAACTATTCCACCAATTTTATTCCTTGATAATCAAGCCATGACTGCACCCGCTCACGAACCCTGTTTATATAAAAGTCACCGAATTTTTTGCCCTGTCCCGGCTCCCTATTTAAAATTTTCTTAACCTGAGCCCTTGTATATTTTTTTTCCACCGCTTCATCGAGGAGTTTTGCCAGAGCAGGGTTGTCCGTCTGAAGACGGCTATACAGGCGCACTTCATCTAAAAAATCTTCCTGAGTAAGGAACGGCAGAGGGATATACCTTTCCGGGTTCTGTTTAACTTCTTCAGCCATTTTCAGAGTAAGCTCTTCATCATAAAAATCAACGGAAATTAAAAAAACCCTTCCCGTTTCAGTGTCAAGAAACCAGCGATTGCTTTCCGAACCATGGGCCACTGCCCCAACTATGGTTTCAAAATCAACATTTATCTCACGCATTTCTTAAAAACACCTCCATTATCTTTCCCTTGCACATTCAATATAATGTTCTACTCGTATAGGCTTCTTCCTGCCATTACCCGGTAAGTTTCCTTGCGATGGTAGTTCTCCTTTTCCAAACAAAAAATAAAATATTATAAGCCTTCAAGGAAAAAGACTTTTTGAATAGAAGTTATTAATGAACCTTAAGAATTACAAAACTAGGAGGCCAAATCATTTATTATGGTTAAACAGTATGCTGCTGATTTAAAAAATGGTGATAAGGTAGAAAGCTGCTTTGTGGTGGCGTCCAAAAATTTGGTACCTTACTCAAACAAAAGTTCAAAAGCCGGTCAGTTCTATCTTAAACTTATTTTAAAGGACAGATCGGGATGCATAGAAGGCAGAATTTGGGAAAATGCTTCTTATTATGATCTTCAATTTGAAATTGATGATATTGTTCTTGTTAAAGGTACAGTCTGTAAATACAACGGCCTTCAAATAACCGTTCATGAAATCGAAAGGGTTTCCGTTGACGAAGTGGAAATTTCCGATTTTGTACCCACCACCGGATGTGACATTGATCTAATGTGGGAAAAGCTTCTTCAATATATAAATGAAATAGAGAACCCATACATTAATGAACTGTTAAACAAACTCTTCGATGATTCCTTTAAAGAAATATTCTGTGCAGCCCCGGGGGGAAAAAAGATCCACCATGCCTACCGCGGAGGACTGCTGGAGCACACCCTTGAGGTTGCTTCAATAGCCGAAAACCTTACCAATATATTTCCTGATTTTTTGAACAAAGATTTACTTATTGCCGGAGCGTTACTCCACGATATAGGAAAAACCATTGAATACGATATTGAAAGTTTTTCCTTTCAAAGAACCTTAAGGGGTAAGCTGCACGGCCATTTAGTTCTGGGTCGGGATATCCTCTTAAGAGGCATTTCAAAAATAAAAAATTTCCCCCAGGAATTGGAAGATGAATTGGGACATATGATCCTCTCACACCACGGCTGTCGGGAATGGGGCTCCCCTGAAACCCCAAAAACAATAGAGGCTCTGGCTCTTTTCCACGCAGACCTCACCAGCGCAAGAATCAACCAGGCAGCAGGAACCAGATCCCCTGCCAATTCAAAATTTATCAAAATATTCGACAAATTTCCATTCTAAATTAATATTTTCTTTACTGCCCTTTTCCTGCCTATACGGCACCGGCTGCAGAAAAGAAAGTGAATACATCTGGAAGATACAGCCCGTCCCGATAATCCCGTAAGCTGCGGCCATAGATTTTCTTCATAGGGGCTGTACGGGCCATAAAAATTCCTTACACGCCCCTGATCCTCCATGGGCTTCCCACATTCCGGACATTGAATTAGAAGCGCTGCCATACCGTTGCATACGGGACAAACCTGGTTCATAAGGGGTCTCCTTCCAAGGAATGAAAAATTTATTTTTAATATTATTAATTATATTTTTTCCTACATTGATCCCCGTTAAATTACCAATAAAAACCTCTTTTCAAAAAAAATAGGCATCCTAGCTAAAGCGGATACCCCATTTTTCATTATTCATAATTAACCCCTTCTACCCTTATACTAATTTCTGAAACTTTTAAACCCGTAATATCCTTGATCCTAGAAACAATTTTTTCCACGGCTTCTTCAGCTACTTTATGTATGGCAACCCCGTAATCTGCTCTTACCCGGACCTCAATGTTTATGCCCTGTTCCCCCTGCTTCACCTTGATGCTTTTTTTGCCCCACCTGGCAAACCCCGATGATGCTTCAGGGCTTAATCCTTCTATTTCCTCCAGCACATGGGAAACCAGTGATATTATAACATCGTCTGAAATGGCAAACTTTCCCTGCACCTCGCCCAAATCAACCACCTTCCACACTATTTTCAGCTTCTACCACCGACTTTTCTTCCTCAACTTCCTCCGTATCTTCCTCGTTTCCAAAGGACAGTCCCTGGGTATATACATTCACTTCCTCAACGGTAATGCCAGTCATTCCTTCTACAGCATTTTTTACGTTCTTTTGGACCTCCCTAAACAAAGCCGTTAGCACTGTACCGGCCTTGGCAATGATATAAACGTCAATATTTGCCCCTTTCTCATTTACTGTCACCTTTACCCCTCTGGACAAATTTTTCCGTCCCAGGCGCTTGGCAATACCGTCGGTAATACCGCCGCTCATAGCTGCTACCCCTTCGGTCTTGCTGGCAGCAATGCCTGCAATTACCTGTATCACTTCATCTGCTATCTCTATAGATTCCTTATACTCTTTTTCTCCTCTTTCTTCCACTGTTGTTTCCAAAAGCCAATCCCTCCATTTTCAATTATTGGAGCTTATTATATTTTATTGCCCCTCTGCTGTCAAAACTTCAGGTTTTCAATAAGAAATGTCCTACCGCTCCTTTAGCTAAAAATCAGCCATTTACCTCAAAAATAAGCCGTTTTATCCAATCAAAGCCAAATTCGACAAAATAAGTCAATTAAATACATGATTGCATATATATACAGCGGCACAGAAGCCCGCAGCGTCGGACATCAGTCCCACCGGAAGGGAATAGCGGGCCCTTTTTACTCCAACGGAAGCAAAATAGATGGTTAATATATACAAAGTAGTATCGCTGCTACCGTACAAAGTGGAAGCAAGGCGTCCAACAAAGGAATCGGGCCCGTACCGCTCAATGAGATCGGCGGTAAGCCCTAAAGACGCAGGTCCAGATAGGGGCTTTACTATAAACAGCGGCAGTACCTCTGTCGGAACCCCGGATATTTTAAGTATGGGCTTTAGTATTTCTGCCAAAAGGTCCATGGTTCCCGATGCCCGAAAAATACCTATGGCTAAATAAATCCCAACTATATAGGGCATGATCCTCAGTGCCAGCCAAAAACCTTCCTTTGCCCCTTCCACAAAGGAATCAAATATTTTAATGCCGGACGCAGCAGAATATAAAAAAACCAATAGAAGGAAAGAGGGGATGAGCCAAAGGGATACCGCGGCAAATATCTTTATCAGCAACTTATATCCTCCCTCTGTTGATTATTCTAAAAACATAGTCAGCTAAAACCGCAGTTAATGTTGAAACGGAAGTAGCAAATAAAGTAGTTCCCACAATTTCCATGGGATTAGCGGAACCGGCCTCCATCCGCAGAGCAATGATGGTTGTAGGAAGAAAAGTTATGCTGGAAACATTAATGGCAAGAAAGGTGCACATGGCTTCACTGGCTTCTTCTTTCTTTCTATTGAGCTGTTGAAGCTCTTTCATAGCCTTCAATCCAAAGGGAGTGGCTGCACTGCCAAAACCAAAGAGATTGGCGCTAAAATTCATTAAAATTGAACCCATTGCCGGATGCCCTTTAGGTATACTGGGAAATAAAAAACGAACAAAGGGTTCAAGAATGCGGGTAATAATGCGTAAAAAACCTGAATCCTCCGCTACCTTTGCTACCCCAAGCCAAAGGGCAAAAATACCCACAAGACTGGCTGCCCTTTCAACGGCTGATCTTGCTGAGGATATTGCGGCATTGGTTACAGCATCCACATTTCCCGTAAGCATAGAAACTATTATCCCGGTAATGATAAGAAATCCAAAAACAAAATTCATCAAACATCACTCCGGTTTTTCAAAATGCTGTCCCAGATACCCTTAATGAATTATCACCAGCGTTCCCTCGGGAATATTTTCATAAAACCATTTTGCATCCTTTTCATCCAAACGAATGCAGCCGTGACTGGCGGGCAGCCCCAATTTTCTATGTTCTTCTTCCTTTGTTTTCCACCGGAAATCCTTGGGCACTGAATGAAATAATATCTGGTCCTTTACCCTTACCCAATAATAGGCACCTTCATGAAACCGTTCTGACCAAAAGCTCTGCCCCCTGTCTTGCACCCTAAAAACACCCCTGGGAGTAACGTTCTCCCTTTCATCCTTGCCCCCGGAAGCAAGCATCATATGAACGGGAAAATTTCCTTTATAGATTCTCACTGTATGCACTTTCCCAAGGTTTACCCCAACCCACAGCTCACTGCCCATATCCTTTGTGGTAAAAACTGATTTAGCAGTTCCACTCCATTTTTCTCCTTTAGATTTCACGGAAACTTTAACTTTGTATAATGTGTTGGGTTCCAACAAATGCAAAGGAGTAAATTCAGCCCTTCTTCCCTTTACTTCAACCCTTCCCACTATTTTTTTCTCTATCTTATTAGCTTCCGAAACAATAAATTTTGCCTCTGCAATATCCTGATCAGCTTCCACTATAATTTTCTCATTCATAAATACGCCCTTAGAGTAATTCTTTGGAGAAATCCCTATAATTTCCGGCTTTGGGGCATTGTCAGAATAAACGGGACTAGATATATCACCTTTACGGATAAAACTGCTTGCAACAGCAGAAACAGCACCTAAAATAATTAGAAAAAAAAGTACACACAGAACAGTACGCAGCCGGACTAAAGTAACCCGCATTGCTTATTTACCCCTTAAGGTTTCTAGGTTATTTGTATTGCCGTTAAATAAAATATAGAACCTAGATATTGGTCCATAGGACAATTGGAATAAATTGTGTTATCATAGAGCATGAACAAATTTCATAGACGAAAGGATGAAGTTAGTTGCTAAGGGCAGTGCTCTTTGACCTGGACGGTACCCTTCTTCCCCTCGATACCCGTTCTTTTCTTAAAAAATATACCGCAGCTCTTTCAAAAAAAATATCAGCCGTTATGGAGCCCGATGAATTTCTGGACCACTTATTTTATGCCACTGAAAAAATGATAGAGGATCTCAATTCCCGTATGACCAACGAAGAGGTTTTCTGGATGCATATGTCCCAAAGGGTGCCTGATAAAATAGAAACACTGTTGCCCCTTGTCAACGAATTTTATGAAAAGGATTTCAAACTGCTGGGCAGAGACATTCCCGCCGATACCAAGGCCTCAGAACTGGTAAGAAAGGTGAAGCGAAAAGGGTTTAAAATCGTCCTTGCCACTAATCCCGTTTTCCCGGAAAAAGCCGTACTGGAAAGGATGAGATGGGCTTTCTTAAATCCGGAGGATTTTGATCTCATCACAACTTATGAAAATATGCATTTCTGCAAACCCCATTTGGAATACTACAAAGAAGTGCTTGACAAAATAAATGAAGTGCCGGAAAACTGCCTTATGGTGGGAAATGATGTTGAAGAAGACATGGTGGTAAAAAAAATGGGTATGAAAACCTTTCTCGTTGAAGACTTTGTTATCAGCAGAAAAAACGGCAGCATAAGCTGGGACTATCAAGGAACATTGGAGGACCTTGAAAAACTACTTCTTTCCTGCCAGCATCTCCAAGGCAAAGACCACCGTTAAAAGGAGCATTAATCCCAAATGGGTCATCACGGTAAACATGCTGGCGGGTAAAAGCTTCTTAGGGCAGAAATAATAGTTTTTGGCAGTGATCATGGCTCCCACTGCCAAGGGAAGGGTAAGAAAAACCGCTACCGCTGAAACTGGTATCATCTTAAGTATTATTTCAGCAGCAACGATTGAATAAGCCCCCAACACAAGAGCATAAAAGAGAGGCAGGGCACGATTTAACCCCAATCGTACCACTAAATTTCTTTTACCGCACAAACCGTCCGCTTCGTAATCGGGGAACTGATTAATGTACAATACCGCTGCGATGAGCAGGCCTACGGGTATGGAAGAAATAACTGCCGTACTTGAAATATACCCCGCCTGCACAAAAAAAGCTCCCGTCACAATAAGTGGGCCGAAGCTCAATCCCACCAGGAGCTCCCCTATACCCCGGCAGCCGAAAAACGGATACCCGCTGTAGGAATACCCTGCTGCAATTCCCGCAATGGTGAAAAATAATACAAAAGACCCGCTGAAAAAGGATAAAATAAGCCCCGCTGCAAAAGAAATAACATAGCTTATTAACGCTAAACTTTTGAACTTCTCCGGAGGCAAAAGCTTGCCTTGAATATATCCACTACCCCCGTTAAAAACAGTGCGGTTTTCATTGATCTCATCTGTACCAATAAAATGATCATAGTAGTCGTTTATCAAATTTGAACCGCTATGGCATGCCAGAGCACTAATGAGAACCAAGGCAAAATAAAGCCAGTTTATATCACCTTTTTCATAACCGGCGAGAAATGTTCCTAGGAATACAGGAATAATACTCGCAGGGAAAAAATGAGCCCTAAAGGCCTTAAACCAAAATTTTAAAGTCTTCATACTAATCCCTTTCTTCATAAAAAGCTTTTTTTATGATATTCCCAATTTCTTTAAAATTATCCCTTCGGGCTTATTTTTTACCTGCGTTTTTTCGTCATGTCCCTCATTATAAAAAACATAGCAATAATAATTAATATATTACCTATAAAGGTGGACTCATACCTAAAAACTTCAGAAATATCCCCCATAACAAAAACAAGCCAAGCAAGAAACATAAAAGTATAAATTAATATACTGCTGCCCACGCGTTTTACTTCTTCCACCAAACGGTACTCATGCTGTTCAATCTCCTTGTACAATTCTTTGCCTTCATTGATAACATTTTTGTCCAGTGCCAGGCTTGTAATCCTTGCACATACCTCAAGGCCAATATCCTGTATTTTATTGGCAGCCTGTTTATTCCTGAGGCACTGATATACCCAAAAAACTAGGGCTAAAATAGAAAAACTCCCAAAAAAAATGCTGTACGAAATAAGGGAAGGCCTATAAATGGTAAAAGCGCTAAAGGCCAGAGCTGCGGCAAGGGTAAGCTGAGGTATCAAAAGCTGCTTCCAATCAAAAATCTCGGGGGTTTCCCGCAGCTTTTTGCGGATATATCTTGCCTGGTTTAAAAGGTCCATATCCGACAGAATGCCGTTTTCCAAAATCGACACACCTCCCCGGCAAATCCTATTTTACCACAAAAAAATTATTAATTTTACATTAAAGGAAAAATTGAATGGGCCTTTTAAAGGAAAAACTATATCCCGTATAAAAAATAAAAAAATTAAAAAAACGGAGGAAGCATATATGAACAGAAAGATTCGCAAAAACTACAGCAAATGGTTTTTAACAAAGGTAAAGCATGCCATTATTGATTTTAAAATGATCCAGGATGGGGATAAAATTGCCGTGGGAGTTTCCGGGGGAAAAGACAGCGTCACCCTTCTCTTTATCCTCAACCTTTTAAAAAAGTGGTCAAATTTTAAATTCGAAATATATCCCATATCCCTTGACCTTGGTTTTAATATGGACTTTTTACCGGTGGAACAATTCTGCAGAGAAGAAGGGCTGCCCTACCACGTAGAAAAAACTGATATAGGAAAAATAGTCTTTGACATAAGAAAGGAAAAAAACCCCTGTGCCCTTTGCTCCAATCTGCGCAGGGGTGCCCTTCATGAAACCGCTATAAAATTGGGTTGCAACAAAGTTGCCCTGGGGCATCACCTTGATGATGCCATTGAAACCTTTTTCCTTAACCTAATTTATACAGGACAGATGAACACCTTTAAACCCAATACATATCTCGACCGGACAAACCTGTGGCTCATAAGGCCCATGGTTTACCTAACCGGAGAAACGGTGGCTGCCATAGCAAAAGCAGAGAACCTCCCTGTGGTGAAAAATCCCTGCCCCGCAAGCGGTAAAACCAAACGGGAAGACATAAAAGAGGTGGTTAACTATCTACAAAAACGCTATCCCAAAATAAAAAAACGCTTTCTTACCGCATTTCTGAAAAGCGAGAAGCCCTTATGGGACCCAAAGTTAATTCCAAACTCCTTTGATTTCATGCCCATGGACAACGGCTCAAAATAAAAAAACCAGATTAACATCTGGTATTGCAAAAAGCCAACTTAAGGCCCACTCCCTTTAATAGGGCTCTTTTTTTTCTTTCATCTGCTTAATTTTAAGGCGGTATTTTTGATGATATTTATCATCATCAAACCTTGTTATCATATAGCGTACCGATGGAGCTATGGGGTCAACCACCTTTCTTAGCTCCACAAGCTCCTTATACCCCTCTTTGGATATATCGATTAAACCCGCTTCAACGTATTCAAATTTTCCTTCCTCAAGCAGTTTAAAAACCAGCATCTCCAGCCCATGGCAGTATGGTTCATTTTTAAACTCCGTCTTCCCCTTTTTTTCGTCAATCAGCTCAAAATAGAGGTCTGGGCGCAAATCAAACTCTTCTTCCATAATCATCTTAAAATAAAAAAAATCTTTATGAAGTTGCTTATCATAACGGGTTATCGGCCTAACATTGTTAACGTATGCTAGGAGAAGTTTTCTTTCGACCTTCCCCATTCATCGCTCCCTCCATTGAAATTTAATTTTAAAAAATCCGGGTGGAGAAAAGCTGTTATCACAGAAATAATATATAAAACTTTAGGAAAGGAGAGAAAAAGATCACAAACCAACCGGCTCCACCCGGATAATAGGAGTCAAGCTTAGTAGTATTATAACACCCTCAATGGGAGAAATTTGTCGAGTTATGTCGAAAAGGGGAAAACATTATACAGCAGTCAATTTGTCCCAGCTGCACGGCCTTTATCCAAAATCTTCATCATCGTTTCTTACCTGGTTGTGAAAGATCCTTTCATTTTCCATTGAAGCAATAAGCCTTTCCTCTCCCTCTTCTCCCTCCTCACCTTCCCTTATCCTTTTTTCTTCTTCTGGTGGCAGCACATTGGCCTCATCAGCATTAACAGCAACATTGATTTCGTAACCCTTTATTCCTTCAATACCCCGCACTAACTTTTCCAGACGCTCCTTTTCTTCTTCCACATCAACTACACCGGTTACTTCCACTACACCATTTTCCACACTGGAATGAAGGTCATACTTCCATAAATCAGCATCGCTGTCCAATAACATCTGCACTCGCTCTTCAAGGGTCCAATCACTGAAAGGCTCGTTCCACTCCCCCCACATTTCTTTTTCTGCCCTTCCGTCTTTGAATTCCATTCCCCTTTTAACGTCTTTTTTCGTACCATGATCATGAACGCTTTTCAGCTGCGCCAGCTGGGATTTTGCTTCCCTTTTCTGGGGTGAACCTGCAGGGCGGTGGACATCCCTTTGAGTTTCAGAGCGCCCCAAGCCCATTCCTCCCGGACCCTTTACAGTACCCATAAAATCATCTCCTACACTTTATAATCTATGCACTAATATTGTGCCCTGGGACAAAAAAATCATAAGAGCAGTGCAACAGCCTCATTTTTCCCATTGTAGGAAACAGCCCAGCTAACGTATCGGCCGAGACGGTCTTTTTTTATTTTAAAGGTCCTATGTGGATCGTTAGAATATTTGGGACAAATTATCCACAAACAAATGTACTTTTCCACAGGCTTATCCACATCTATAGCAACCTTTTATTATTTATAAAAAAATTTAAACACATTACACCAATAATGGAACCTTTATCCTTTAACGGCATAGTATGGAATTGAAAATTAACAATTCAAAAATTTTAAAGGAGGCCTGATTTTTGTGCACAAAGATGATCTCCGTGATATCTTAAGAGACAATCGTTTCAAGTTTGTTGTGATTAACAAAAAATTCAAAGGAGTCCTCTGCGATGTTAAAGATGACTTTGTAATTTTAATTGACTGCTGTAAAATACTTCAAATACACATTGATCAAATTGAATCCATCGAAAGAAGAGCAGAGGGCTGCCCTGACCGCCGCGACCGCGACCGCGACCGCGACCGTGACCGCGATCGCGACCGCGATGATGATCGTGATAAAGACCACCGCGACACAGAAGAGGAATAAGATTAGCAGCCTTGTAATCCCTCAACAGAAAACGTATCAGCAGGGGCTACGGCAAAAATCCGTAGCCCCAATTTTTTAACAAACAATATCAAAAACGATTACCATAACATAACATAATAGTAAAAAAGAATGAAAGGAAGAAAAATATGTTAGAGCATAACTTAAACGATAAAAATGCTTCTGACTGGCATGAAAAAAACCCGGTGTCCTCGGAAACGGAAAACACTGCTCCCATTGAAATTGCCTATGAAATCACCGGTGAAATAGACAATCTGGAAAAACCCGAAGCACCAGATAAGGACATAAACAAACAATTTGAGCCTTCCTCAACCAGATTTATAAAAGAACCGCCCTCTAAATTCAAAAAAGAACTGGAAAAACTGATACTTCATTTTATCACCGTTTTCGCCGGAGGCTATAAATTTAGCGGTGTTCTTGTTTGCGTAATGCATGATTTCATAGTTCTTATTAACGGATGCACCATATTTGAGATCGTTTTTTTGGAAATTACAGCCGTTGAATTTAAAGCACCTGGATGTCCTGAGAAAAAAACTAATAAGATCAAAAGACTCGCAACTCTGACAGCAACCCCTCAGCCTATGGCATCTGGCAAAAAAGATAATAGAACCAAAAAAGAGATTAAAAACACTGGTCAGGAGCCCGCACCTGAAAATCCCAGGGACCAAAAATTATCCCTACAGGAGCAAAAAGAATATGGCAAAGCCTCAGAAAAGTCAGCACCCGCTGACCAAGAAGAGGCCCCTTCT
This sequence comes from Clostridia bacterium, assembly GCA_012523575.1. Taxonomy (GTDB): domain Bacteria; phylum Bacillota; class DTU086; order DTU086; family DTU086; genus 41-269. The sequence continues at coordinate 12,174 of JAAYIF010000006.1, read as the reverse complement.
ATCAAAAAAAGCACACCCCGCTACCTTTCAAGGCCCATATCCGTTGAAAAAACAGCATTTACCCCCCCTCGCATGAGAACAAAGAAAACCATTGCCCTAAAAAGAAATAAATACAAAAAATTATAAGGGGAAAGCTCTTTCCCCACTTTCCCCGTCATTTTTGCTCATACTTTTAAACCCTCCTGCAAACTTCAGCCCAACTGCAGCCAAAGCAGAAGTCCTGCAGCCATTCCTGTGCCCCGGCCAACCTATTTTTGAGCTCACGCCACATCACCCGCTGCCCCGGCTTAATCTTTAAAAAGTTCAATGCCTTTTCATCCAGCTGCCGGATTTCCTCCTCTGAATCCCCCTGGAGACTGCAGCGCGCACTCTGTAGATACGGACAGCAGCGGCAGACATCATCGGGACCGGAGACCACTTCTACAATTTCACCGGATTCGGCTCTCTCAACCAGTGCTGTCAGGTTATCTATAAACTTCTTATCATATCCCTCTCCCCGATAAAAATGAAGACAAACCAAATGGTGTCCCCTGAAACGCAACTTTCATTTCTCCTTTTCAAAATAATTTGATCCAGCTCACCGGCCAAAGGTTACAAATTACTATCAAAGCATTTATCTGTTTAAAAGTTATTCAAATCCATAGGAAGGGGTTTTTTTAAATTTCCATCTAAAACTTACCCATATTTAAATACCCATATTGATTGGAATAAGAAAATTTCCTGTACCCGGGGACAAGCACTTCCAGCATCATTACTGCCTCTTCATCGTCAATCATGCTGCCCTTCTTTGCTAAACGCACCAAATAAGTTTCAAGAAGTCCTGCATCGTAGCCCTCCAGCTTTGAAACAAAAATCCTTTCATGGCGCGTCGCAGCTATCCCTTCCTGCTTTGTCAATATCTCTTCATATAACTTTTCTCCCGGCCTTATCCCAGTATATATAATCTCGATATCCTTCTCAGGTTCGAAACCAGATAATTTTATCAGCGTTCGGGCCAGATCAACAATTTTAACCGGTTCCCCCATGTCCAGGACAAAAATTTCCCCGCCTTTTGCCATGGCTCCAGCCTGAATTACAAGCTGCACCGCCTCAGAAATAGTCATAAAATACCGTGTCATTTCTGGATGGGTAACAGTAACCGGCCCGCCCCTGGCTATCTGCTGCTTGAATATGGGGATAACGCTGCCCTTACTGGCCAGCACGTTCCCAAAACGAACAACGGCAAACTTTGTACTGCTGAGAGTATTGTAATGCTGCACCACCATTTCGGCCACTCTTTTGCTTGCCCCCATAACACTGGTTGGGTTGACAGCCTTGTCCGTCGAAATAAAAACAAAAATTTTTATACCTAAGCTGCCTGCCAACTCAGCTAGAACTTTAGTCCCAATTATATTGTTTTTAACAGCCTCCGCAGGATTGTTTTCCATCAGCGGAACATGCTTATGAGCAGCAGCATGGAAAACAACATCGGGCCTGGAATTTTTAAAAATCTTTTCCACCGCCGGCTTATCCTTAATATCAGCTACGTTTACTTGTAGTTTTAAATTTTTGTATTTATATTCCAATTCAAGCTGCACATCGTAAAGAGAATTTTCATATATATCAAGGAGTATAAGCTCTCTTGGCTCAAAACGGGCTATCTGCCTGCATAGTTCTGATCCTATAGAACCGCCTGCTCCCGTAACTGCAACCACACGGCCCTTGAGATAGCCGGCTATTTCTTCCAAATTAACGGAAACGGGATCTCTTCCAAGCAGGTCCTCAACCTCCACATCCCTAATCTGCTTCAGGCTCACCTTACCGTCAATGAGATCATAAACCCCAGGGAGTATTTTCACTTTAGCTTTGGTTTCCTGACATATCTCAACTATCTTTTTAATTTCCTTTCTCGGAGCTGAGGGTATGGCAATAATAATCTGCTGGACTGCATATTCTTCCACTATATGCGGTATATCTTTCCTGGTTCCCAGCACTGGAATATCCAAAAGCTTTAATCCCTGCTTTTCCGGAGCATCATCTATGAAGCCAACGGGATTAAACTGGGGTGCATAGTGATTTCTTATTTCTCGGGCCACCATTGCGCCCGCATCCCCAGCGCCTACAATCAATACCGGGAGTCCTCCATTTATACGGCGCTTGACAATAAAGCTGTCCCTAAATATTCTCCAGCCCAGACGGGATCCACCTATAAAAACCGTGTTTAATATCCACAAGAGAACAAAAACACTTCTGGGAACAACAACATCAGTTCCCACAGTAATAAAATATGTCAATGCAATATTTGCCAGAGTGCCCACACTGACGGCCCCTATTATAGCCGTAAGCTCTCCGATGCTGGCATATTTCCACAACCTGTGATAGAGCCTGAAAACATAAAAAGTTAAAAGCCAAACCGCCGTAAAGGGAAATGCCAGCTTAGAATAAGCGGCAAAAAATTCTTTTGGAACAATGCCTTCAAATCTGATCAATAAACCACATATAAAAGCCATATTCACAAGGACTGCATCAAATGCTGCTAACAGCAAAGCTTTTTTTCTTCTGCTCATATTCCTTCCCTCGTAGCAAAAAAATAAAAAAGCATTAAAGTTTTCCTTTAATGCTCCATAAATTCTACAAATTTTTACAAATTCCTTTTAATACCACTTTATACCAGACAATTATTTTCCAGCAAAATGCCTCCGAAACCACTTACAAATTATTTTTAGCATATTTTATACCCTCACAAAGTTTTTTAACCACATAATCTATTTCTGCTTCAGAAAGATTATTATAGAAGGGGAGCGCTATGGTTCTTTTTGAAATACCTTCGGTTACAGGAAAATCTCCCTCTTTATAGCCGAACTTTTCCCTATAAAAAGGTTGTAAATGAATAGGGGGAAAATAAGCCCTGCAGCCTACTCCATTTTTCCTTAAATAATCCATTACTCTATTCCTGTCAATATTCTTTTTCAATCGGATAACATATACAAACCAGCTCATTTTCACTTCGGGAGCAGAATAGGGAATTTCAACCTCTTCAACACCCTTAAACTTCTCATTATATATACAGGCAACTTGAGAACGTTTTTCTAAAATTTCATCAATCCTTTCCAACTGTGCTATCCCCAGCGCAGCGCTCATTTCATCCATACGATAATTATATCCCAGCCTTTCGTGAGCCAGCCACTCGCTGTTTTCTCCCCTACCTTGGTTCCTCATACTGCGGCATAAATAAGCGATTTCTTCATTATCTGTTACTATAACGCCACCTTCTCCAGTTGTTATCTGTTTATTGGGATAAAAAGCAAAAACGGCTCCATCTCCAAGGCTTCCAGCCATTCTACCCTTATACTTTGCTCCTATTGCTTCACACGCATCCTCGATAACATACAAATTATACTTTGCTGCCAGATCTTCAATTTTATCCATTTCTACAGGATGCCCGAAAACATCCACCGCTAAGATAGCCTTCGTTTTTTCGGTTATTTTTTCTTCTGTCAAATCAACATTCATATTTAAGGTTAAAGGATCTATATCTACAAAAATAGGCCTGGCCCTCTCAAATAACAAACAGTTGCTTGAGGCAATAAAACTAAAGGGGGTGGTAATCACTTCATCCCCCTCACCGATACCAAGGGCCCTTACCAGAAGGTGCAGGCCGCTGGTACCGCTGTTTACAGCCACAGCAAACTTACGTCCAACATAACCAGCAAAAGCTTCTTCAAATTCCTTAATTTTAGGGCCCAAGGCTAAATAACTTGAATTAAGAACCTCATTGACCAAATCTATTTCTTTTTGGGTAATGTCCGGTCGGGATAAAGGGATTTGCATTTTAATTCTCCTCTATAATTTATCTCTAAAATAGTATGCAAGTAAACTATAGCTTTTTTATTGGTTTGGCAGGTACCCCTACCGCTATGACTCCTGGAGGTATATCCTCTATCACCACCGCTCCAGCTCCAATAACAGACCATTTGCCAATTTTGCAACCAGGAATAACAGCAGCACCAGTTCCAATATGTGTTCCTTCTTCCACAGTTACATTGCCCGCAAGATGAGCTCCTGGTGATATATGAACATAATCTCCAATATTGCAATCATGGTCAATAGAGCAAGCCGTATTAATTATAACATGTTTCCCTACATATGCTCCTGCATTAATAACTGCCCCTGGCATAATAACTGTTCCAGAGTTAATATTGGCAAATTTAGAGACCGAAGTAAAAGGATGGCAAACAACGGCAAAAGATTTATCATCCACTGAAAGAGAACTAGCAATACGCCTTCGAGTAGCATTATCACCAATAGCCAAAATAAATCTAACATTAGAAACTTGCGAAAAAATAGAAGGTATAACATTAATACTACCTAATACCTTCAGATCAGGCAAAGGAGCCTTTTTGATATTATCATCAATAAAACCCATTACTTCGTAGCCTGCTTCTATAGCTATATCAGCTACTACCTTGCCATGACCTCCAGCTCCAATAATCAACAACTTATCTTCCATCGATATAATTCAAAACCTCCATTGTTATCCCCCTATTTGGTGCCCCGAACCTTGAGAACCTTTAAATTCAGGCATAGTAGCATGTCCATCAGCACTGATGCTTTCGCGCTTCAAAACCTTTATAAATGTAAGCAATAAAATCTTAAAATCCAACACTATACTCCAATTATCTACGTACCATACATCCAGCTTAAACTTTTCTTCCCATGATATTGCATTTCTTCCATTAACTTGAGCCCAACCAGTAATGCCGGGTTTAACTTCATGACGCCTAGCCTGTTCTGGTGTGTAACGTTCAAGATATTCCATTAACAAAGGTCTAGGCCCCACTAAACTCATTTCTCCTTTTAAAACATTAAACAATTCAGGAAGCTCATCCAGGCTTGTTGAGCGCAAAAAACGCCCAAAACGCGTCAGCCTTAATTCATCGGGAAGCAGATGGCCCTCATCATCCCGTAAGTCCCGCATAGTTCTAAACTTATAAAGAACAAAAGGACGACCATGCAGACCCGGACGTACCTGACGAAACAAAACAGGCGAGCCCAAATTAATAAACACCAGCACAGCAATAATTATCATCAACGGCGATAAAATTATAAGTCCAATAAGACTTAATACTATATCAATAAAGCGCTTCAAAAACATAGAACGCACTCTTGATCCGCTCTCTTTTAAAAATTGATCCAATATTTACATATCATCTTTAGTATATTTATGCAATAATAAGAGCCGTTTATTCCAACCCGCTCTCCATCTCAGCAAATGCCTTTCCCATGTTGCCCGTTAAAGCATTTAAAAGCTCTTCATTGGGAACAACAACCCATGAACCTTCTTTTTTCTCTAATATAAAATTAACTTCCGAAGTTGTCATGGACGCATTGGGATCATTTATTGCATTTTCAAAATACTGCTCAAATAGAGCATTAGTTTCCTCTTCAGACTGTTCTTTTGAAAAAGCCATTGCAAAGGCCATGGGAAGCAGTTCACGCATTACATTACCAGTTATGCGCAGCAAATCCGGAGCTGTAATCTTTACATTTACTTCTGCCTTATCACCTTCAACTTTTTTGTCCCCTATCTCATATGTAACCTTTGACAAAATGGATCTGGCAAAACGCTCACCTTGTTCATCTTCAGAAGTTTTCATCACATCTTCTTCTACATTTGTCCCCCCGCATAATTCTGAAGCCTTTTCAAACTTCCCTTTTATCATTGCATTAAGAAAATCTTCTACCACTTTTTCTGGAGGAGGCCCAGAAGAGCAGCCAACATTAATCAGCAAAACAAGCAAAATCATTAAACTTAATATTTTCTTCATAAAAATCAACCAACTCCTTAAAAAATTCTGCCTGTTCCCATAAAAATTAACCAAAACTTCAGCATCTCTTTTCAACTTCAACATTAAAAAAGAAAATTCCTACCCATTTCCTTTATTCTTGGTAATATTTTCTCTTTTCACCTCCCACTGCCAGGCTGAATAAATAATCTCATCTAAGTTATCAAACTCAGGCTTCCAGCCCAAGCACGAGCGTATTTTATCAGCACCTGCCACCAAAACAGGGGGGTCCCCAGGACGGCGGTCCTCAAACTGCACCGAAAAATCTATACCCGTTACTCTTTTTACCGCTTCAACCACTTCCAGCACAGAATATCCCCGCCCGTAACCGCAGTTAAATATATCGCTCTTTCCGCCGTTCAGCAGATACTCCAGAGCCAGGATGTGAGCCTCTGCCAGGTCATCCACATGGATGTAATCGCGGATGCATGTACCGTCCGGCGTAGGATAGTCGGTACCGAAAACGCTCAAATACGGTCTTTTGCCCGCTGCCGTGCGGGTAGCCAGGGTAATGAGGTGGGTGGCATTTTCTTTGCCCTCTCCAATCCTACCCTTTCTATCTGCTCCTGCAACGTTAAAGTACCGCAGGGACACGTAATTTAAATCTCCAGCATTGGACACATCCTTAAGCACCTTTTCCACCACAGCTTTGCTCTGGCCGTACGGATTTATGGGATCTAAAGGAGCTTTTTCCGGTACCGGAATCTCCTCTGGAATTCCATATACAGCAGCACTGGATGAGAAAATCAGCTTATCAACTCCATTGTTTTTCATGGCATTCAGCAGATTCAAAGTACCCTGCACGTTGTTTGTATAATATTTAAGGGGCTGGGCCACAGATTCTGGGACCACTATATAAGCAGCAAAATGCATAACGGCACTGGGCTTAAACTCTTTCATCACTGCCTCAAGTTTTGTAGCATCCAAAAGATCGCCCACCACAAGGTCGCCGTATAAAACTGCCCATGGGTGGCCCGTTACAAGGCTGTCGTATGTTAGCACCCTATAACCCCTCTCTCCAAGGGCTTTTACCACATGGCTTCCGATGTACCCTGCCCCGCCGGTAACCAGTACTTTAGTCATTATTTTAACCTCCAATAAGTTTTTATTCAGCTGTCAGCACTGATCCTAAAAAACTAGCCCAGGTTGGCAGTATTGACAACCAGGTTATATGCGAACCAACCGTCACCAGTTATAAAATACTGCGGCTTTGCTGTCATTGCGTCCCGCTGAATTCCTATTCCATCCGAAAAAGGCATAAAAGAAACCACTTTATCCCAGCGCACACGAAAAACTTTTTTCTGTCCGTGGAAGTAGAGGTGCTTTGTTATTACTGCAAGAATACCCCTATCCACAAGCACCTTTTGGGAAACTTCAACGGGTCGACCGCGAAAAGATCCTCTTTTTCTCTTTTGCTCACACTCTCGATGCTTCCTGCGCAGGAATCCGGCCGGCTTCCCACAGTAAATACAGTTCCCCATTAAAACCCCTCCGGCCAAAAATATTTTCTTCTGCTGCAGCCCCCATCCTAAGCCTAAGCCTTTATAAAAAAGGCCTAATACTCCTCAGAAACCTCATCCTTTTTACGCCATTTAATATAACCGCAGCTTACTCTGCTTCCTTTTTTCTTTCCAAAGATAAACAAATCCTTCTTTGTTTTAATAAGATATAAAACCAAATGCTCGCAATTGTGCACAAATTTAACCAAGCCTTTTTTGGGGTTCTCCACCACTGTAACTAACCAAATCCATAGGATAAATTTTAAGCTCCTCGCACTTTTTTTCAATTAATTGTATGGCCTTCTTTTTGTTAGCATAAAATTCTGACGAACGGATGCGGACAAAAGTCCAGCCCGCCCTTTCCAGCTGTCGCTGACGGGCCATATCGCGGACATACTGCTCTACGCCATGCCAGACATCACCATCACACTCAACAGCCAGCCGGTGCTCCGACCCTTCAATTACCAAATCAATGCGGTATCCGGAAACTTTATACTGGGGCTTTATCCTGTAACCCCTTCGCAGAAGCTCCAGAGCAGCCTCCACCTCGAACCAGCTTTCGTAGGGGTCAGGTTGGTTTCCAGGCGCATGGGGCCTTTTTAGAAATTCGCGTTCTAACCGTTCTTTTTCCTGATATGTCTCAAGGTCTTCCAAGCTGGAGCTGTTAAAGAAATGCAGCAGCTTATATCGGAGATCCGAAGGATTGAGCTCATGCTGCTGAACACTGTGAAATAGCCAAACCTGGTCCCTAGCGCGACTCATGGCAACATTAAAGCGGCGCTGGTACGACAGCGAAGTTAAGGCCCTATATGAATGATTTGGAGCCACAACTAAAGAGAGAAAAATTACGTCCCTTTGATCACCCTGGAACGTTGCGGGTACACCGCAGCGGATTTTCCTATTATCCCGTTCCTTGGGATCCAGCACTTCAGCAAGCTTTCTTTCTATAAGCTCAGCCTGAGAGCTGCCTTGAAGCACTATAACACCCATAGTTTTACCTTTATAGGCCTCATCTTTCAGGCATTCCTGTACAGCCTTTACTATCTCATCAGCTTCAGATCTATTAATCAGACGCTGCCCTTCTCCCTCACAATATCCCCCAGAAACATAAGTGGTTTTCAACGGAGGAAGCCTATCTATTGGAGGCTGACGTAGTGAGATTAGAAAATTAGAGTAGCACAGACTGTTGCTGAAACGAATTATCTCCGGCACGCAGCGGAAATGCTCCCTAAGAGAAATAACATTGCCAAAGGCTCTTTCTGCATGGTCATAAAGACTTGCATCGGGTCTAAATTCTTCCCTAAAGCGAAAATCCCGCAGGTGCTCCCTGGCTAAACGCGCAATATCGTCCTCAGCTATACCCACTCCCTCTGGACTGTTCTGCATATCATCACCTACAACGAGAATTCGTTTTCCCAGCAGCAGCAGTATTAGGGAATCAATCCCAGCTTGAGAGGCCTCATCGATAATAATGGTATCAAACATGCCGGGTACAGCAGTCACTGTACCCCAAAGCTTATGGACCGGCATAATCCATACAGGAATTTTCTGAATGCAGTCCTTTAAATACCTTTGGGCTGCACGGCGGTGCTTAAAAGCATATTTTCCTTTGTCCTTTCCTACACGTGCTATAGCCTTCTGCCAAGCAATAAGACTCTGCTGCGTTTTAGAATCCAACCGCTCAAAAAAGGCATTCCAAGCTTTTAACTCAACAAGCCTCAAAATTATTGATTTTATTTTTTTCTCAATATCCTTTATCTGCGCTAGAATAACATTATAATCATTTTCTTTAACTATCAAATAAAGCCATGCTTTTGCAGCCGCCCAAGCCCATGCCTTATCAAGCTGAAGAATCCGATCCTGCCACTCTATATCACCACGACTGGATTCAAGAAGGTTTTTCAACCCGGGGCATTCCCGGTCCAACCGGCTTAGCAGCTCCATATAGCGGTTAAGGCGCTTTCTCTCTTTTGTTACGCGCTCCCTTGTTTCCCAGGCACTTCTCCATTTAGCAGCATCTCTTTCCAATATTGCCTTTTCAAGTTCGAGCATGCACGGATGCACATTGTTTTCAGATAAAGCTCTAATATTATTTTTCCATGCTTCTGCTTTATCCTCAGCTTTCTCGACTGACCGTCTGATCATTTCTATTTCTATAAGCTTCAACCATTTACCGATCTCATCTGGATTAACAAGCAGTACCCTATCATTTAATGGGATAATCTTTAAGATTTCCCCCTTCTCTTCAAACAGCTTAAGAAGATTTGAAACTTTATTCATAAATTCTTCTACAACTCGATCTGCAGATCGGGGATCAACCTTTTTCAATAAATTAGCAAGTTCTACGCATACACTGCATAACTGCTGAATAAGGAATTCCAATTCAAGGTAATTAACCAATTTCTGCAGCAGATTAAGATCCCGCGGTGCTTCACCATTAATCAAACACTTTTCTTCTACATAACGCGTCTCGCGCACCACCTGAGGTGCAATGAAACCGAAACCGCGCCATCCCCCCTTCTCAAAATGCTCAAAACGGCATCGGGTATCTCTCAATAATTTAGCTCTTTCAACATTATCCGGCAGCTCTACCCGTATGCCTTTCACTTTTCCGCAGGCTTCCTTGATCTCTCCAACCAAAGGCTCAAGTTCTTGAATAATATTCCGACATCGTGTTCTTTGTTCTAAAAGCAGTCCATTTACTATTTGATTAACAGCGCTGCTGAATTCATGGGATGTTTTTAAAATTTCCTCTTCCAGACTTTCTAAAAAGGTTTTAAAGTTATTTAAATCATAATCTGACAAATTACGTAATTTTTCAAGCTTAATTTTTTCTATCGATTCAGACAGCTCATTCAAGCGCTGTTCGTCAGAGTTCAGATTTTTTAAAAAATTTCGGAATTCTTCCGGATCTGGAAGGTAAAAATCACCAATTTCCATCTGCAGCTCATTTAAACGTTCATCCGTAAGTGTTTTGTGTACCTCAGCTATAAACTTTAAATCCGATTTTTCCAGTGGACAACGGCTTTCGGGACTGATAACATCCGGTATCCAGCCATAGGTTTCCTGTTCTCTCTTCAGTTGCTTGGCAATCTGTGCTGCAGTACCCTGATAACCGCCGAATAAAGTATGTTCGTAAGTTTCCGCTTCGCGACAGCGACGCAGCTGCACCTCCAGGCCCGCACGCTTTTCTTCCAGCCTTGATAACTCTTCTTCCAATCTCTTAATTTCTATGTGAGCCCATTCGGAATTCCATTCATTACGGCGCGATATAATCGTACGAACGCTGCTTTCAAGTATCCTCTGTTCTTCACGTGTAGAGCCGGAAGCCATAACACAAAGGTTAGGAACATCACCCGGCAGAAGATCCCTCAGCACAGTCAAAGCTTTCGGTGCATGGGCCGTTACCAATACCCTTTCTCCTAAAGCCAAAAGATGACATATTAAATTGGCTATGGTATGGCTTTTCCCAGTTCCCGGCGGTCCTTTTACAAGAACATATGGCCGCATACTAAGCCTTTCTGCTATCATTTTTTGTTCATTATTCATGGGCAGGGGAAAATAGAGCCTGTTATTTGAATCACTAGAAAACAGCTTATCGCCTTCAGGCATTCCTTCACCTGAACCGCCTGAAGTTTCTCCTTCTGCAACAAATTGATCCCATGGAGCAGTCGTCGGAAAGTTTTCATTGTTTTCAAAAGCATCTATAAAGCTTCTTATTAGTTCTTCATATGCTGTAGAACGCCGCTCGCGCAAAACCAAAGCTGGCGCAAAAACAATACGAAATGTTTTATCCGCTCTTTCCAAAGGTTTAAAAGCATTTTCATCTACCTGAGCATCTGAGCTCGCTCTGTTGGCAATAACATTCAGGATTTGTCCTACCTTTTCCCTATCCCATATTCTTACATCCAACTCTTCAAGAAGCATATCTAATTCTTCTTTCACAGGTTCCAAATCCGGCATCTGCTGGAAATCCAGCATGCTTAAATCTATCCCAAATTTATCAAAGGTTGCGGCAGGAGATACTCTCAGCACACTGCGAACCGCATCCAGAGAAATCTCCGCCGGAGCTGTAAGAAGGTGGCGTTTTATAACATTACCTCCCGGGTCGCGCCACTGCAGAAGGCCTACTGCCAGTACAAGCTCGTAGCGCTCTTCGGCTTCTTCGAGGCGCCGGCGCATAAAGTCTACATTCTCATAAACATTCTGCACTTTCTGCCATACACGCATTTCCTGTGCCCAGGACTCCCATTGATTAATAAGATATTCAAGCCAAGCCTGCTCAACTTCAGGATAATCTTTTAAAAACTGTTCCTCTGCAACATCAAACGCAGTTAAATCTATTTTAGATTCTGCAGAAGATTTTATTATGTTAATTTTTTCCCGCAGCAGACTCAACATATTATCTGTATTTTCACGGACATATGCTTCTGGTTCTTTAAGAAAATTTTCTGGAAGCCAGCGTTTTACTTCTTCCGGGATAGGAGGTAGTTCCGGCATGCGCTTCTTACGGACCTCCAGCCACAAATCAGGCGTTTCATCCGGCTTATCCGAACTGAAAACCGACCATAATGCATCCTTCCAGGAAGAAGGTAAGTCATTGGGGAGATCTGCAAACCATAAAACCCTATCCCCGCTCCCGTAAGCCGTAATGCGCTTTCTTCGAAGAAGAGCAAAGTCTTTGAGAAAAGAAAGAAGCTGATGGCTTTTAGAAACCTGCTGCACTATTATCAACCCCCAAATTCTTTACCCCAAATACTATATTCTGCAAATTTACCAACTATCAGCAATTTTCTACTTTTTGGTTTCCTTTCCAAGGAAAAATACTACAAATTTTTACATAATCCTTT
>JAAYIF010000005.1 GCA_012523575.1 Clostridia bacterium | reverse complement strand
CTGCCCGTAATTTTTGAATTTTCCGTTGTTGATATTTCACCTGCTGCAAAAACATTCCCATCAACCAATGCGTTGCCGGTGGAAGAAAAGTCTTGATTGGAATATATATTCCCTCTTATTAAGGCATTTCCTGCCAGAAAAACCTCACCGGCTGCAAATATGTCCCCCTCTATATTGGGATTGCCGGTGAGAGAAAAATTGGAACTAAAAACAGTAAGTCCCCTTAAAATCCCTGCAAAGGAAGGCTGTTTGGGTTTAGAAATTTTAGCCATAAGGGTTTTTTTAGCCCTGTCCTTTTTACCGATGACTCTAATCTCATAATAGTCTCCCATATCTTCCACAAAAATGTCTTCTATCTCACCCTCACCCACTTTGCAATTTCTGAAACCCGCCCATGTCTCTTCCGACCAGCTTTCCACATCGGGATTGCTGTTTAATTCTGCGATAAATTTTCTAATCCCGCCCTCTGCTGCATAAAGGGCCTGCAAGAATGATATCTCATCATCGGAAATCACTGTTTCGCCAAAAACCACATAAAGGATAGCTGCTCCAAGGGAAATAAAAATCACCACAAGCATAATTACACTAATTAAAGCCATGCCCCTCTGTCCGTCAAATTTCATTTCCGGCACTTCCCTTAAAGAAAAAGCTCATACAAAAGAAAAAACTTTCTACAAAGAAGGAGATGCTCTTACAAAAACCTTTGTTCTCAACTCAAAACCCGTTATGCCCTTTACATGTATCTCTACCACACCGTTTTTACCGGTTTCATTTAAGGTCAGAGAACTTATTCCATAGGCCACCACATTATGTCCGGCTCCATTTACGTCCCTAAGCACCTGATTATTCTTTAAGTAATATCGAATTTCGTCTCCTGCGGGGAGAAACATTACCACAGCTTTTTTTTCATTTGTGATTTCGTAACTTTTTGCAGTCCTCAATTCACGGCTTATATGGCTTATTGCTGTCCGTACATTCTGTTGAATATCAACTTTTAATCTGCTGTGTTCCCAAGCATTAAGACCAAATGTAACTATTTGATAGATTCCCGCTGAAAACAGGGCCAAAACAGCAGCGGCAACCAAAAGCTCCACCAGGGTAAATGCATTTCTTTTTTCCTTTTTCACTTCTAATAACATCATCAACCTCCGGGAAGTAAAGTTGAAAGGGAAAGCCTCTGGGATTTGCCCATAACTTCATAGAAAACGGTTACCGTTACTAAATGCATTTTCCCGTCGGGTGTTACGGATATCCTATAGGTATAACCGGGTGCTTCGCTAAAGTTCCCTTCTTCTTCAACGGCTCTCCCCTCAGCTATAATTTCCTCCATTTTCTGCTGGGCAAAATTTAAGGCAACAGCCCTTTTCCCTGAAATTTCTGAACCCCAGCTTCCCTGGAAAAAAATATAGGTTAAAGGTACAGCCACCACAACCAAAATTAAAAGGGCAGAAACAACTTCAATAAGGGTAAAGCCCTTATTATTTTTGGAGATCGGCATTGTTTCCATCTACCTTCACCCTACCGGTAACGGGTTGGACTTTTACATACATACGTTTTTCATATATATCTTCTAGGGTTATGGTTCCTCCCTTTGCCACAGTTCCTCTGGCATTGAATTTTATAGTGTTATTATCAAAATTAGTCCCTACAAGAACCACCCGTTTGGGCAGCTTTTTTAATACGTATTTCTTTGGATCGTCCATATTGAAGTACATGCGGTATGAATTGGAATGGGGGTCAAATTTAATCCTGTAAAAAGCATACTCCTGGGTAAGTGTCAACACCGGTTTAAAATTCCCCGATTTCTCCGGTGAGAAATTCCCCACCCTAGTGTAAAATTATCTAGCTTTCATCATCCCCCTTACTAAGGCATAAGCCTGATTTTTTCTTGTTTTTCATGCG
>JAAYIF010000056.1 GCA_012523575.1 Clostridia bacterium | reverse complement strand
CAACCATTCCCCACTCCCTACGTAAATTTTAAACACCTCCGATTTGCCAGATCTTCGGTGTTTATATTTCTAGGGGGTGGGGATTTTTTCCCCGGTGATTATAGGGATTTTATCACCGTTTTTAACATAAGCGCCAGCTGCTGGCCATATCTAATATCTGCAGCAATGGTATAGGCTGCATGTTTAAGCTCATTTTTTGAAACAACTCTTAAAGAAAGGGGCACTAAACAGGAAAGAAATACTCCCATTATAACAATGGAAACCATCAATTCTAAAAGGGTAAAACCCTTCTGCTCTCTTAAAATCAATTTTCTAAAAAGCATTTTTATCCCCATTTATACATAAAAATTAGCAGTATAAAAATGAATTAATTCCCTGCCAAAAAGGATGGAAAGGATCCCCCCCAGCGCTAAAAAGGGTCCAAAGGGTATGCAGTCCTTTCTTCTTTTAATTCCTAGAAGGAGAAGCAACATGCCCACCATCCCACCAATGAAAAAGGAAATGAACAGAGCTGCAAGGACAAGCTTCCACCCAAGAAAGATTCCCATAACGGAGGCCAGCTTAATGTCCCCTCCGCCCATGCCTCCCTTGCTCATTAAGGCAACTGCCAAAAGAGGAAGGCCGCCGGCAACCGAGCCTAAAAGCATTTCCTTTAATCCAGCCGTTCCAAATAAAAAATTCAACAGTATGCCTCCCATCAAAGCAAATAATATTAAAGAGTCATGAATTATCATGCTTTCCAGATCCGTAAAAGCAGCAGCGATAAGCACACAGCACATAAATAAATAGGGCACTAGCTCCCTTTCAAAGCCCACCTTTAAATATATAAATAAAAAAACAATCCCCGTAAAAAGCTCTGCTGCGGGGTAACGCAGACTTACTTTACCGCCGCAATAACGGCACTTTCCTTTCAGCAAAATAAAGCTCAAAATGGGAATCAAGTCCCTCGGTGCCAGAGGTCTCTGGCACCGGGGACAGCGCGATCTGTCCGCGGCAACGGGTTTATTCCTAAGGACCCTGTATGCATATGTATTTATAAAACTGCCGATAAAAAGCCCTGCAGTGAAAAACAAAAACAGAAAGATTTCATCAACACCTCAACTCTTTATCTTTAAATAACCCACTTGCTACTCTGTTTCATTCCCATTACTGTCAGAGGTAATTACTTTTTTTCCGTCCTCATCAATGGTTAATTTATATATGTGTCCTTTAGTATTTGACACGGAAAACTCATCATTTTTAGACGTGATTCGATAATTGCCACCCCAGGGATCTGAAATATTTTCATCAATACCATACGACTTTAATTCACTCAAACTGCTAGGCCATTTATTTTCATCATTATCAATCCTGTACATCTGAGCAGCCGTGGCTATGGAATTTAAGTCCGCCATAACCCGACTCTCTTTAGCTTTATCAACTCTCCCCAAAAAATTGGGTACTACTATGGCAACCAATATCCCAATAATTATCACTACCACCATCAGCTCAATAAGGGTAAATCCCTTTTTATCCTTTGAGAGCTTTTTTAATAATCCCAAAAACATAAAAATCCCTCCCAAAAAGCTCCCGTTAAAAACCTTCAATGTTTCCTATAACCTGAAAAATGGGAAGAAGGATGGAAATCAGCAGTAGTCCTATCACTATGCCTAAAATAATTATCAGCACGGGCTCTATCAATGTAGAAAGGCGTCCGGCAGTTTCCTCCACTTCTGCATCAAAAAAGTTCCCCACCTTCTCCAGCATTAAATCCACTGTTCCTGTTTCCTCACCCACAGAAATCATTTCCACAACCATTGCGGGAAAAACCCCGCTGGCCTTTAAGGGTTCAGCCATACCCTCTCCTTCCTTTAAGCTTTGGGCAACCTGGGATATGCTCTTTTCAAAAACCCTATTGCCGGCGGTTTGCTTCACCACTTCAAGGGCATCTAGAATGGGCACTCCTCCACTTAAAAGAGCGGATAAGGCTCTGCAAAAGCGGGAAATTATTATTTTACTTACGAGCATCCCAATCAGTGGAATTTTAAGCACCCACCTGTCCCGTAAATCCCTCCCTTTTTCCGTTTTTAATAGGTACCTTACCGTGAAAATAATGCCTGCGATACCCATTAAAACCAAATACCAAAATTGCCTAGTAAAATTGGAAACCGCCAAAACCAATTTTGTCGTCAAGGGCAAATCAATCTGCATTTGATTTAAAATACGTTCAAAAATGGGTAGAACAAAAACAACCACAAAGGTCACAGCAAGCAAAGCAACGCCAAGAACTACCATGGGATATAATAATGAGGACTTAGCCTTTTCCTTTGTGTTGTGTTCCCACTCGAAATAATCTGCCATTTTCTCCAGTACACTGTCCAGTACACCGCCCGCTTCTCCGGCTGCCACCATTTTAATCAGTACAAAGGGAAAAATTGAGGAATGTTTCTCCATAGCTTCAGAAAAACTTTCCCCTGCCTCCATGCTTTGACGCAATTGGGTAACTGCTTCCCTAAGATTCTTTTTATCTAACTGTTCCTCAAAAACCTTAAGTGCCGACATAAGGGGAATACCCGATTGAATCATTACGGAAAGTTGCCTGCAAAATACACCCAAATCCCGTCTGTTAACCCTCTGTCGCGGTAATATCAACGGTATAATTCTTTTCTTTTGTTTAACTTCTTCTAAATGAACTACGATTAAATCTCTACTCCTCAAATGAGAAGCGGCTTGATTTAGGTTATCTGCGTTAATGCTACCTGTAAGCAGCCGGCCGGAATAATTCCTTGCCCTGTAAAAAAACTCAGGCATAAATCTCTCCCCTAAACCTTATTAACACCAGTCATAATGTAATTTATTCTATGTAGCACCTCTGGAGTTATTTTGCCCTCAGCTAAAAGACGCTGTAAATCACTTTCCAAGGTGTGCATTCCCAATTTCCGGCTGGATTGCATTACGGTGTACAATTGGTGGGTTTTTCCGTCGCGGATTAAATTCCTCACCGCGTGATTGGCAATCAAAATTTCCGTTGCCATAACTCTTCCTTTGCCGTCCTTTTTTGGCAGAAGGATCTGCGTAAGAACCGCTTGCAGGGTATCAGCAAGCTGTATTCTTATCTGCTGTTGCTGATGGGGGGGGAAAACATCGATTATTCTGTCAACGGTTTGGGGAGCTCCTCTGGTATGAAGTGTGGCAAAAACCAAATGACCGGTTTCCGCTGCCGTTATGGCAGTGCTTATGGTTTCAAGGTCCCGCATTTCCCCCACCAAAATTACGTCGGGATCCTGACGCAGCACAGCCCGCAGCCCTTCCGCAAAATTTGGGGTATCAGTACCAATTTCCCTCTGGTTCACAATGCTTTTTTTATGCCCATGAAGGTATTCAATGGGATCCTCAAGGGTAACAATATGACAGCTGCGGGTAGTGTTAATCAAATCAATAAGCGCCGCAAGGGTAGTGGTCTTTCCGCTGCCCGTAGGGCCCGTTACCAAAACCAAACCGCTGCTAAATTTAGAAAAGTTCGTTACCACAGGGGGAAGTCCCAACTCATCCAAAGATTTAATTCTTCTACCAATGGTACGAATGGCTATTCCAATAGTGTTTCTCTGTTTAAAAATGTTAACCCGAAATCTACCCACGCCTGATATGGAATAAGCCAAATCAACCTGTCCCTTTTTCTGCAGAATCTCCCACTGTTCACTGTCTGCTATGCTTTGGGCAATTTTGAAAGAAGCTTTTGGGGATATAACTTCCCAATTATCCTGGAAATACAAACCACCGTCAATCCTGAAAACCGGAGGTATCCCAACGGAAATATGTACATCCGAAGCCCCTAACTCCTGGGCTTTTTCAAGGATTTCTCGAATACCCAATTCCAATTCAGATGGCCCCCTGACTTAAAAATCTCAGACAATACGCATTATTTCTTCCAGCGTTGTGAGCCCTTTAAAAGCTTTCATTATTCCATCCTCTTTCATAGAAACAAAACCTTCAGTGCTTAAGGCTTGCTCCCTTATGACTTCCGAATGATGCTTTTGTACAACCATTCTTCTAATGCTAGAAGTTATATTTAATATTTCCGTAACAGCCATTCTTCCTTTATAACCGGTAAATCCGCAAAACTTACAGCCGGCACCCGTATATAATTTTGCATTCTTCTCCGCACGAGAACCCAGAAAAGCCATCTCCTCAGAATCAGCAGGAACGATGTATTCCTGTTTGCAGGAATTGCATATTCTCCTGGCGAGGCGTTGAGCCACAACACCAATTACTGTGGTAGCCACCAAATATGGTTCCACTCCCATATCAAGAAGACGGGTCAGTGCTCCTGGAGCATCATTGGTATGGAGGGTGCTGAAAACCAGATGGCCTGTATTGGCAGCCCTTACTGCTATTTTAGCTGTTTCCATGTCCCTAATTTCCCCGATCATTATGACATCGGGATCCTGACGAAGTATGGACCTAAGTCCCACAGCAAAATTCAAACCGGCTTTTTGATTAACTGATACTTGATTTATTCCCGGGAGAACATATTCCACAGGATCTTCAATGGTTACAATATTTTTACTCACTGAGCTAATTTCGTTAAGGGCTGCGTAAAGTGTTGTGGTTTTGCCGCTTCCGGTGGGACCCGTAACCAATATCATCCCAAAGGGTTGTTGGATCAACTGGCGAAAAGATTTCAACGCTTCCTCAGAAAAGCCCAGTTCTCCTAATTTTAACAGCCTTGTACTTCTGTCAAGGAGGCGCATAACAATTTTTTCGCCATAAACTGTTGGCAAGCTTGATACCCTAATATCTATTTCTCTATTTTTTATATTCTGCTGTATTCTTCCATCCTGTGGCAATCTCTTTTCGGCAATATCCATACCAGCCATTATCTTAATTCTTGAAACAACAGAATTATAGGATGTAAGGGGTAGAGGCCTTACTTCCCTTAAAAGTCCATCTATCCGAAACCTTACCCGCACCTCCCATTTTCCCGGCTCCAAATGTATGTCGCTGGCATTTGCTTCCATAGCCTCGCTTAAAATGGAGTTCACAAGCCTTACGATGGGCATCTGTTCAACAGATACTGCTTCATCGAAGACTTCCGGTTCCATTGCTGCCGCCGTCTCTTCTTTTTTCGTAATGTCCGCGGTTTTTGCGCTGTAAAATTTGTCAATGGCTTCCGTAATTTCCTTTTCCGTAGCTATTACAGATTTTATTCTTTTTCCAGTACGTAAGCGCAGCTCATCAATTACCATAATATCAAGGGGATCAGCCATGGCAACAACTAACAGATCCCCCTCTTCGGCAATGGGAATAACCTTATATTTTAAAGCCAAATTTTTAGGGATATACTTCAACGCTTCCACATGGGGAAAGGTTTCAGCTAATTTAATCTGTTTTATTCCCAGCTGCAATTCCAGTACATCAATAATGTCCTGCTCAGTGAGAAATCCCATTTCAACAAGAACTTCCCCTAGCTTTTTCCCACTTCTTTTCTGTACCTTCAAAACTTCTTCCAGCTGAAATTGATCAATGAGCTTGTTTTCCACAAGGATTTCGCTCAACAGTTTATATCTCAACATTTATTACCCCTATGAACATTCTTAAAAAAGTATTCTCCAAATATTTCCTATTTCCTTTAAATCATGATGTTCAAAAAAAACTTATACGAGACTTTCTCGTATAAGCTGCAGAAGTTCTTTCCTATCAAATTGAACTCTCTTCACTTTTCCTATACATTCAGGAAGAATTAAAGTTATCCTTCCTTCTCTGTTCTTTTTATCCTTATCCATCACTTCAAGTATCTCTGCTGGATCCAATGCAAATTCAGGAGCAGTGGGAAGTCCAAAGGCTTTTATCAAATTAAAAATTTTTTCCGTTTCAACCATGCTCAATAATCCAATCTTTACCGAAAGTAAAGCTTCCATACATATACCTATGGATACTGCTTCACCGTGCTTATACTGTTTTAATCCTCCAAGGGTTTCCACCACATGGCCGAAAGTATGCCCGAGATTAAGAATCATCCTCAAACCGCTTTCTCGTTCATCAGCGGAAACCACTTCAGCTTTTATTTCACAGGATTTTTTTATAATGTACTCTATGGGGTCCCACTCAAAATTTAAAATCTTCTGAACATTATCTTCAAGGTAATTAAAAAACTCTTTATCCCATATTATGCCGTATTTAATAACCTCCGCAGCTCCAGCCCTAAACTCCCTCGGGGAAAGGGTTTTAAGGGTTTCTGGGTCAATAATAACCAGCAGGGGCTGGTAAAAGGAACCAATTAAATTTTTGTAGCCCATAAAATTTACGGCAACCTTTCCCCCAACACTGCTGGCAACTTGGGCCAACAAAGTAGTGGGAACCTGAACAAAGGGGACTCCCCTCATATATGTAGCGGCAGCAAAACCAGCAAGATCCCCTATCACTCCCCCACCCAGGGCGATAATTAAGGAATTACGGGTAAGCCCAAAGTTCACGGCCTGTTCATATATGTCCTCAACCACAGAAAGGGATTTTGCTCCTTCGCCATCTTCCACCAAAATCTTTGAAAGTTTAAAGCCTTCCTTTTCCAATGAAGCAGTCGCTTTATTCCCATACAAACTGTCAACGGTATGATTTGTAATGAGAAGGCATATTTCATATAATTTGAAATTTTTTAAATGATACCCCAATGCATTTAAAAGCCCTCTCTCAATTAAAATGTCATAACTTCTTTCCCCTAAATTAACTTTGAGCGCCTTCATGTTCTTTTCCTTCAAGATAACCAATTATACTTTTAACAACTTCACTGTGCTCGTTATCAGAAGTGTCAAAAAAAGCCTCAGCATATCGTTTATAATAAGGCTCTCTTTCTTGGAGCAGCTCCTTTATTTTTTCAATGGATTTATCCCGGTGCAACAGGGGTCTATCGTCCCTTCTCTTCACCCGTTTTTGAATTACTTCCGGCCTGGCAGTTAGGCAGATTATCCTTCCTGATTTCTGCATAATTTCGGCATTTTCCTCATTCATTATTGCACCTCCTCCCGTCGCAATTACCACATTGCTTTGGGAGCAGGCTTTTTTAAGAGCCAATTTTTCTTCCGATCTAAAACGAAATTCCCCATGCTTCCGAAAAATTTGGGATATGCTCATTCCGGTAACCCGTTCAATTTCTTTATCCGTATCAATAAATTTTTTACCTAGGGCCTGGGCAAGTCTTTTGCCTACGGCTGTTTTTCCTGTGCCCATAAAACCTATTAAGATAATATTGTCCCTTTCAGCCATACTTACTTATACCTGCCTTTCATATCCTCTGTATCTTGCAACTTCAGCAAAAATTTCTTCCATATAATCTCCGCCAAATTTCTCTAAAACAGCCTCAGCAAGAACAATGGACACAACGGCTTCTCCTATAACAGCCGCTGCAGGAACCGCACAAACATCGGAACGCTCCACAGCAGCCTTTACAGGTTTTTTAGTTTTTATGTCCACACTGGGAAGGGATTTGATAAGGGTGGGAATGGGCTTCATGGCAGCCCTGGCAATTATGGGCTCACCATTGCTCATTCCACCTTCAATTCCACCGGCGTTATTGGTTAAGCGATAAAAGCCTCGATCATCATTATAGTATATGGCATCATGGACCTGTGAACCAGGTTTCTCAGCCGCTTCAAAACCAATACCAATTTCAACACCCTTCACTCCGGGGATGCTCATTATAGCTTGAGCAAGACGCCCATCCAGTCTCCGGTCCCAATGGACGTAACTTCCCAATCCCGGAGGAACATTATCAGCAATAACTTCAAACATTCCTCCCAAGGAATCCCCTTCCCTCTTTGCAGCATCAACTTCCTTAAGCATTTCTTCAGTTTTTTCCCTATCAATGCACATAACAGGGGAATCCATAGCTTTAGCAAGTTTGCCGCGATCAACTTGACCCGTATCCACAGCAACCTTTCCTATTCTAATAACATGACTATTGATATTTATGCCGAGGCTTTCCAAAAATATTCGAGCAACGGCTCCAACAGCAACCCTGGCCGCCGTTTCCCGGGCACTGGCCCTTTCAAGGACATTTCGCAGATCCTTATGCCTGTATTTTACAGCACCTGGAAGATCCGCATGACCCGGCCTGGGAGCCGTCACTTTTTTTGCCTCTAAATCCGCTGATTTATCCACTGCCATTATATCCTGCCAGTTTCCCCAATCTTTGTTTTCTATAACTAAAGAGATAGGGCTCCCTAAAGTAACTCCTCCTCTGACACCGCTGGTTATTTTTACCCTATCCTGCTCCAGCTCCATCCTTTTACCTCTTCCATAGCCCCTCTGTCGGCGCTGAAGCTGAAAATTTATATCTTTTTCCTTTAGTTCCAACCCTGCAGGTATTCCTTCAATAATAGCCGTCAAACAGGGTCCATGGGATTCCCCCGCCGTTAAAAAGCGAAACATTTTATCCCCTCTCAAAGTTATTAAAAGGTCTAATTTCCTACCTCATTTAATTTGCGTGTGGAAATCTTATCCTTTAAGAATTCCAGCAGACTCTTATTTTGCTCTTCCAGAAGCTTTTCCTGAATATTTTTTTTCTCGTGCCTCAGCAGTTCCACCTGCCTAGCAAGTTTTTTGCTTTCTTCCCTTGCCTTCTGCAGCTCTTCCATGATAGATGACAGCATAAAAACCACGGTATTTTTAAAGTTCTGCTCAATTCCTAAGGCACTGTTTAATGCTTTATCCAGCTCCAATCTGCGTTTAGCCCCTTTGATAGTATACTGCTCAGTATACAACAGTTCTTTGATTTGTGCAAACATCTCCAAATGCTCTTCAGTATATCTTTTTCTTTTTCCTTTGCAATTAACTTTTAAATATTCAGCAAATTCCTTTTCCCAAAAACGTATTGTACTGGGCTCCACCTGCAGAATTTCACTTACCTGTGTTATGGTAAATTTCTCTGACAAGACAGGGCCCCCTTTTTCATTATAGTTTTGTTATGTTTTTCATCAGTCGTAAGTAAAATCCTGCAGCGAATATGGAATTATTTTCCTACACTTTCCGTCATAATTCGTCTAATAGGGCCTGCTGCATAACCTCCATAGGAGGATTAATACCGGTAAACAAACGAAAGGCTTCCACACCCTGGCACAAAAGCATTCCCAAACCACCAACCACTTTGCAGCCAATTTCCCTGGCTTTTCTTAGAAAAAGTGTTTCAGAGGGCCTGTAAATAAGATCACACACCACGGTTTTAGGATTTATGCAATCAATGTGGGAAATGGGAAGAACATTATCATGGGGAGACATTCCAACGGGAGTAGCATTCACAATTATATCCGCCTTTTCCAGCTCAAATCTCAACTTTTCATCATCATTTAATCCCAATGCAGAGCTTTCAGCTCCAGCCTTTTCTATATGTTCAGCAAGCTCATGGACTCGCTTTAAATTACGGTTTGCAATGATAATTTTTGATGCACCTGCCGTAGCCAGGGCTGTGGCAACGGCCCTGGCGGCTCCACCGGCACCAATAATTAATACCCTTTTCCCCTGATATGAAACGCCTTCTTTCTGCAAAGAATCCAAAAATCCCTTCCCATCAGTATTATATCCATATGTTATTCCATCCTTTATAAGCACTGTATTTACTGCTCCCATAAGACGGGCACTGTCATCCAATTTATCTATATAATTTAATATTGTCTCTTTGTGGGGTATGGTAACATTAAAACCCACAAAACCCAAAGATATCATTCCCTTTACGGCTTCTTCAAGCCTTTCAGGCAGTACATCAAAGGCAAGGTAGCATAAATCCAATTCGTAGTAATCAATGGCCGCATTGTGCATCACCGGAGAAAGGGAATGTTTTACAGGATGCCCTATTACACCTATAACCCTGATACTGGAAGTAAGTTTATTCACTTTAAAAACCTCCAAATACTAAAAATACAATTTAACGACAGAACTTCTCAAAAAAGCGCATGATTTTTGTTCCTATAAATTCCTGACTGCTGATGGGATCAACCAAAACTGTATAAAGCCCCATTCTATTGCCACCCAGCACATCGGTAAATATCTGATCCCCAACCACAGCTGTTTCCTGCAGGCTTGAATTAAGCAGCTTTAGAGCCTGTCTAAAAGCTTTTCTCCGCGGTTTTCCGGCCTTGGGGATGGAGGGTATGCCCAGTGCCTTGGCAATTAAGGATACCCTTTCTCCGGGATTATTGGAAACTAAGCAGGCTTTAAATCCACTATGCTTTATTTTTTCAAACCATTGGAAAACCTCTTGACTTATTTCAAGGGAATTCCATTGGGTAATGGTGTTGTCAAGATCAATAATGAGACTGTTAATTCCTTTTTTCCGCAGTTCCCTTAGCGGTATATCAAATATGGACTTTACTTGTAAGTCAGGCTTTAAAAGTCCCTTCATTATTCAGCACCTTTAAAAATCTATTGCCAATAGACCGTAAACTGAGCATAATTATACCACACCATGGATTAAAAAAGAAAAACACATCAATACGCCTTTATTGTAAAATTGTAAATTAAAAAGCTTATCCTTCTATATTTGAGCTTTTATTTAAATCACCGAAACCTATGCAGCCGTGAAGTGTATCAGCGCTTTTTACAGCTCTAATAACAGCTTTTTCAACAACGTATGCCGCAAGATATCCAAGGAGATTCAAATCAACTTTCACTTTACAGGTTGCCAGGGCAAATATGGTGTCCCCGTCAACCATGGTATGGGAGGGTCGAATGGTCCTTGCCAGCCCGTCATGGGCCACCGAAGCAATTTTTTTTGCCTGAACCTTATTCAATACAGCATTGGTAACCACAGCTCCAATTACAGTATTGCCTGCCTGCGAAAAACTAAGGTTTTCACCGCTGCATAGTTCCATTAAACGCTTAGCGGAATTGGCAAAGGAAAGCTTATCCTCATTAAGAGCACCGGCAATTATTTTGTTTCCAGAAAAAGGGTCAATTACATCTCCAAGGCAGTTTACCGCCATTACCGCACCTATCTTTAAATCACCAAGCTGAACAGCATATGTTCCAAGACCGCCCTTCATGGCATAATCTAAACCAAGTATTTTTCCTACGGTCGCCCCGGTTCCTGCCCCTACATTGCCTTCAGAACAATCGCTACTTTCTGCGTTAAGACAGGCCTTGTATCCCATCTTTTTATCCGGCCGAACATCATGCTTTCCTATCTGAAGATCATAAAGAACAGCCCCCACCACAATGGGCACCTTTGCAACACCTGTATCAAATCCAATACTTCTTTCTTCCAAATACTGCATTACCCCGGAAGCTGCATCCAGACCAAAGGCGCTGCCCCCTGTTAAAAGTACGGCATGAACTTTTTCAACTAAATTGCTGGGATTCAATAGATCCGTTTCCCTTGTACCGGGAGCACCTCCCCTTACATCCACACCGGCAACTGCCTCCTCTTCACATAGAATAACGGTGCAGCCCGTAGCAGCTTCTAGATCCTGCTCATGACCTATCTTTACACCTATGTCGGTAAATTTTATGGTTTCCATAATTACTCCCACCCACTTTAAAAAATTTCTATATTAATTATAAATCCCGGATTGACCGGGATTTAAGACTAAAGACAAACCTTCTTAATAAATTTTATACAGGTCTCTGCTGCGGTTTGTGAAACGACTTAACGAACGCCAATTAAAACCGGGAGGCGCCAGCATGGACACTCGCGCCAGCCCTAACCTGAAGCACGGTCACCGTATTTGGGGCAGCCCGGTTTTGCCTTAAAGCTTTGCTCAGAGATGTCCGGTGTGAGTTCGCAAGTAAAGAAAACCGCAGCAGAGACCCTTGATCAACAGGCTGGGAATCGGGCCGCCAGGGTTTATATAATTTACTTAAATTTTCTGTGCATTACACCACTCTAAAATGAATTTAAAAATTACTTTCGTATAATCCACCAAATTTTTAACACTTATGCTCTCATCCACACTGTGGGCTTCCCCCAGCTCCCCAGGTCCATAAATTACAGTTGGGATTCCTGCTTCCGCAAGCCAACCTGCATCGGTTACCGTGGGTGACATATCCACCACAGGCGGACTGCCCACAATTTCCCCGTGAATGTTTTCCAGAAGCTTTAACCCCTCATGGTCCCTGTTTAGCTCAAGGGATGGAAAAACTTCACCCCTATCTTCCAGCATGGATTTTCCTCCCCAGCGGAAAAGGGGTGGATTTTCCTTAAGCCATGGATCGGCCTTTGCAACATTTAATATGTGCTCTTCAATTTCTTTGGAAACCAATTCATAGTTTTCATTGGGATAAAAATGAACCGTTAACCACAGGGAACATTTATCCGCTACAAAGGCAGCATGCCTTCCCCCTTCAATTACCGCCGGATTAATGGTGTTACTTCCCGGCGCAAATCCCGGGTAACTCTTTACCACAGCCCAATGCCTTTCTAAATCCTGCAAACCTTGAATTATTTTCACCATTTTTTCCACTGCACTGGCAGCAAATAATCCCCCGCCTGCATGAATCATTTTGGAGCGCACTCCATCATGGTAGGTTTTCGGGCTTTGAACCGTTATCCAGCCGGTAATCACACCGCCCTGTCCGTATTGCAGCTTAAAATCACTGATATCTCCCACTATGGCAAAATCTGCTTTAGGGCCCCTTTGAACGGCTTCAAATGTAATTCCTTCCCCTGCTTCCTCCCCCGTAACACTGTGAAAAATAAGGTCTCCTCCCAGTGAAATATCTTTTTCTTTGAGGAGCTTCATAATTAAAAGATATGATGCAAGGGCAGCTTTCATATCCGAAGCGCCCCTGCCAAAGAGTCTCCCATCCTTTACAAAGGGCTTAAAGGGATCGAAGGACCATTGAGAGTTATCCCCAACCTCTGCAACATCAACGTGAGTATTGAGGACGAGGCTTTTATGTTTTTGGGGGTGAGTGCCGTGCATTACGGCTACAATGTTTGGATCCCCTTTAAAAGTTTCCCAGCGTATAATTTCAGCATCTAAATTTTTAAGATAATTTTCAATAAAATTTTGGACTTCCCCGCTATTTCTGCCCGGCGGGCTGACGTTTGGAAATGAAATAAGTTTTGAAGCTAAATCAATAAGTTCTTCCGTGCGTTCTTCAATTAATTTTTCAACATCAATATCATAATACAACTTTTCTTCCATCCAAAACCCTCCTTAACTTTTGTATAAAAATCAGCCCTGAATATCCTGTACATTTTCCTTTAAACTTTCAAAATTCAATTCATATTTGGAAAATCTCTCCAATGCCAAGGCCAATATTATGGAAACCGCAGCCGCCATCAGAAAGCTATTGAGAAGATTTCCCCCCTGCATGGAAGGATCGGGGAAAAACGGTATTCCCGCAGCAATACCTGTTAATATGGATATAACACCTGCGGTGCCGTTAAATCTTTTAGAAAACATGCCGTAAAATGTGGGAAAGACAGCAGCAGTACAAACAAGATCCGCAATTAAGAAAAGATAAAGCACGCTGTAACCCTTAGAAGCCACGAATATAACAATTCCGCAAATTGCTGCAGTTATCATCCTTGCATAGGTTTGTAGAACGGAAGGCTTTAGTCTCGGTTTAAACCGTGCAATATCCACGGTAAAAATTGCAGCCAAAGCATTGATCAATGTATCAACGCTGCTCATAACGAGGGCAATGGCCAGCAGAACCACAACATATATTACCCAGGGAGCTGCTTTATACATTACAACTTCAAATAAAGCAGCAGAGGGAAAGTGAAGTGTGCCTTCAGCAACTGCCAATAGTCCAAAGGAACCTGTTATCATCATAATTGGAATAATTAAAACACCGGCAATCAAAAATGATCTACGCACAACTGTGTTGTCCTTGCAGGCATAAACCCTGGACCAAAAGCCTTGATTGAACATATTGGCTGCTACCACCGCGATAGCCAGAGATGCTGCAAAATTCAAACCCCCTATATTTTGAAGGCTCAGCAGATCAGGGTTGATGTTTTTAATTCTAACAACTATATCCCCAAACCCGCCTGTATAACGAACCGTTGCAAAAAAAGCAATTAAAACCGTTGGTAGAATAACCAAAGCTTGGATAACATCGGTAAAAATAGATCCCCTAATACCGCCATAAGCTGTATAGATAAGAGTTCCACACCCTATGATTAGTGCTGTAACCCAAAGAGGGATACCGGCCACCAAATTAACAGCAGTAGCAATACCTGTTAGCTCAGCGGCTAAAAACACAGCCATGTAAAAAACCCCAATCAACAGTACCAGCATGTACATACCCTTCCCATAGCGGTAAAAAACAAATTCAAACAAGGTGGTTCCCTTTGGGGCAAGATTCCGCATTCTTGGACCGAAATAAGCAAAAACCATTACTGCAAGAGCCTGAGCCAGCGCATAACCTCCAAAGGCAGCAATGCCGCCCCATGTACCTGCTTCAGCAGGCGTAAATAATATCCATGAGCCCATTATGGAGGCAAATATAGTCATTGTGGCAGGAAAAGTGCTAAAACGATTTCGGGCTGTTAAATAGTCGTCGAGCTTTAAGTACTTATCATTGGTTAAATAAATATATGCCACGGCGATTATGGTAAACAGCATGACCACAGTAAACAACCATAAAATCATTTTAATTCCCCCTATAAAAAATCTTTTAAACAATCGTTAACAAACTCATATAAAATCCTCCTCCTGTCTACATGACTATATGTTAATCCTCCCTTCCATATTTTTCCGCCGTGGAGAATTAAAAAAGCTACTGCACAGCAGTAGCTTATAAATTATATTTCTTTTAACACTACCGCCCTGCCTACGCTGGTATTAACCAG
Organism: Clostridia bacterium; assembly: GCA_012523575.1. Classification (GTDB taxonomy): domain Bacteria; phylum Bacillota; class DTU086; order DTU086; family DTU086; genus 41-269. Next base: position 45,015 of record JAAYIF010000056.1, on the reverse strand, counting down.
ATCAGGTCCTAGGGGTCTGCAGCTTTTTATATAGCCGCACTCTCAGCTTAAAGATGAGCTCCCCCGGCGGAAAATTTTATTTAATTTTATTCAAAGCATATTATATTACATTTTTTATAAAATTTAAAGTACTTTATCCTAATTCTTAACAGAATTAGGATTGGAACTTTAACTTGAATCTTGCTATCTTATTTTGCTGTTCTGTCACGATACACAAACAGAGTAACTGCATTTAAATAAAGGTAACCATAAGCAAAACCACTGAAAAAAACACCACAGCACCCCTTGTGTCCATATGAGCAGCCCAGTCCTCAATTTTTACCAGATAATATCCATAAACAATCTGAAGCCATAGGGAAACAGCGCAGGCACTGATGCTTATAATGGAAAAAGCGGCCCAATTGCTTTGGTCGTACTTTTTAACTAGTCTATGATTAATAACAGAAAGCATCCAAGCGATTATACCGAACATGAGGCTAGCAGGGTTAAGCCAGGTAATCATATGGTGCTCCTTTCATGATAAACAGTGACTATAAGAAATACAACATTTTAATCTGAATCGCATTGCAATCTAACGGACTTTACTTTGTAACGGAATGTCCCGCCCGGTGCTTCCACTTCCACCTTTTCGCCCTCTTTCTTTAGCAGTAAAGATTTGCCAACGGGAGATAAATAGGATATATCTCCATTTTTCATACTGCCCTTAAAAGGGGGTATAATGCGATATTTGTAAGTTTCCATATCGGATAAACTCTGTATTTCCACTTCGCTGCCCACAGTCACAAAGGGAAGTTTATCTTCTGCTTCCGGTAATTTTTCAGCTTTTCTGATAAGCTCATCTAAATGATTGATATATTTTTCAATAAGGATTTCAAACTCCTCTCGTTCCTTTGACAGCATTGGAAAAAATTCATCTAGAATATCATTTTTTCCTTCCTTAACTTCAACCAATTGTTTAACCAGGTATTCAAAGGCTTGCTGCGACAGTACAATGTCACTCATTATATTACCTCCTCATTTAATCACTAAATGGTAAAAATCTAAATAAAGGAAGGGCGTCTCGCCAAAGAGCGAGACACCCATTAATCTTATGCTATTATAACATACAGTGATTGTCAACAATGTCGCATATTACCATTTTATTGAAGTTGCATTCTGCAGCAAAAATATTTTGAATTTTAAAAATTTAAAATAAAAAATAAAGTGGTTTTTAAGGAATTTTCTTTGCAGCATAAACCTCTATAAAAAATAAAAAATATTAATGGTGTGTAGTTAACCAAAAGGAGGTCCCAAATTTGGCAAGAAAAGGATCAATAATGTCCGAAGCCTTGAAGTGGGAACTCGCCAAGGAAATGGGTGTTGATCACATTGTTGCCAGGGAAGGTTGGGGAGGAGTTCCTTCCCGCCAATGTGGAATGCTTGTAAAAAAAGCCATTGAAAGGGCGGAAAGAAGCATTTCCGGTGATCAAAGCTACCCGCAAAAATAACTACACACCGGCCGGGGAATTTCCCCGGCTTTATTAATAATAAAAAAATAAACATGACAAAGTTTAAAGAAGGATTTAAAAAATCATCTAGCTAATATATAAAAAAATTCTTAATTTATGACGATTTTAGGAGGTTTTTTGGGATGGAAGATTTTACCATTGAAGTATTTGTTGAAATTCCAAGGGGAAGCAACAATAAATACGAGTTTGATAAGGAAAAGGGACTTTTTCGATTAGATAGGGTTTTATATTCCCCGGTTTTTTATCCGGCCGATTACGGCTTTATTCCCGATACCCTTGCAGATGACGGCGATCCCCTTGATGCAATGGTTATGACCACTTTTCCTACTTTTCCCGGATGTCTTATTAAAGCAAGAATCATCGGTATGTTCATTATGGAAGACGAAAAGGGAAAAGACGAAAAGATTTTAGGGGTTCCTGTCCATGATCCCCGGTTTGACAACATTAAATCCCTGGAAGATCTTGAACAACATATACTAAAGGAATTTGAGCATTTTTTCTCAGTTTACAAAAATCTCGAAGGGAAAGAGGTAATCGTTAGGGGCTGGGCTGATAAAGAAGAAGCAATGAAAACCATAGAAAAAGCCAAACAAAAAGCAAAGAAATAGTTCCTATAAAAAAAAGCCGGTTTATACCGCTTTTTTAATCATTTATTGCTTTAATTAACTTTTGGATAGCCTTCTTTTCAATTCTTGAAATGTAGGATCTTGACAGACCCATTCTCTTTGCAATTTCCTTCTGGGTTTTTCTAAGCCCGTTTATTAAGCCGTAACGAAGTTCAATAACATTTCTTTCCCGCTCATTCAGTTTACTCACATATTTTCTTATTTTTTCCTGATCGAATTCGTTTTCCACTGCCTCAACCACTGTATCCGTATCCGTTCCTAAAACGTCTATCAGGGTTATCTCATTACCTTCTTTATCAATGCCTATGGGATTATAAAGGGAAACCTCACTTCGCTGTTTCTTTTTTGCCCGCAAATGCATTAAAATTTCATTTTCAATGCATCTTGCTGCGTATGTGGCCAATCTTGTCCCCTTTTGGGGATCAAAAGTGTTTATAGCCTTAATCAGTCCCATGGTGCCGATAGAAATAAGTTCTTCCACATCCTCTCCGGAATTCTCATATTTTTTTGTAATATGTGCAACCAACCGCAGGTTGTGCTCTATTAAAATATTTCTTGCTTCCACATCATTTTTTACTAATCTATCAATATAAATCTTCTCTTCTTCTTCCGAAAGGGGATGGGGAAAAGAACTGTTATTTAGATATCCTATAAAGGCAAATATCGCTCTGCCTTTTCTTCTATTGCTAAATATATAATTGCTAAAAATTATTATCTTAAATAAGGGATGATACAGCACAGCCACCTCCTGAATGCAATAAGTACAATTTATTATATGGGGTGATTAACGGTGCTGTGCTTGTCAAAGTTTGAAATTATTTAATTTGAAAACAGATCAACAATTAAAGCCTTTAGCCCATTAATAATCATTTAACAAAAATGAAGCTATTTCTTTAAAAACCGGTGCTGCGGTTTCACCTCCGCTTTCCCCCCCTTCAACCATTACAACCACGGCAAACCTTGGATTTTTAATGGGAACATAACCGGCAAACCAATTAAAGTGCCTTGGTTTACCAGCACCCTTAAATCCTGTTTCAGCAGAACCCGTTTTCCCTGCACTGCCGTATCCAGATACCCAGGCTTTTTTGCCCGTACCCTCTGTGGTGGTTTTAACCATCATTTTTTGAATGATTCGTGCAGTTCTTTCTGAAATAACCGGTTTCGGTTCCTCATAATCGTAGGAAACTATGGTTTTCCCATTATGATCCTTAACTTCCTGTACAATCCTGGGAACCACTAAATGTCCTCCATTCGCGATTACAGATACCATGCTGGCAACTTGAATGGGTGACAAAGAAATTCCCTCCTGCCCCAGTGCAGCATTTGCTACTTTCCCCTTTCCATAAGGGCTGATATCAATGGATTTAAACCTGCTTTTGGGATAACCAATGAGAGCATCATCGTATATTAAACCAAATTTTTCTCCATACTCCAGTAGTTTTTCCCTTCCTAAAGACAGGGCAATATCAACGAAAACCGGATTACAAGAATGGGCAAAACCTTCTTCAAAGGTAAGGGGACCATGTCCTTCCTCTTTCCAACAGCCAATTATATGTTGGGGGTTTAATACATATTCTCCGCTGCAAGTGAAAAGTTCATCGGGATCAACAATTTTTTCTTCAATGGCAGCAGTGGCTATAAGAATCTTAAAAATGGAGCCCGGATAATAATGTTCATAAGCTCTGTTAATAAAGGGATTATTGTTGTTTTTTTCTTCCAAGGCCACATACTCTACTATATTATTTTGGTCATAATTGGGCCTGCTTGCAGCGGCAAGGATATCGCCATTAAACACATCCATGACAACTACAGCCCCACGAGGTATTTTCTGATCCATTATTCTTTCAACTTCTTTTTGTAGTTTAAAATCAAGGGTAGTAACGACGGAAGGTCTGGGGGCTTTTTCATAACCGGTAATTTTATTAAAGGACAGTCCCGGAATAACTCTTCCCCGGGCATCAACGGTTACAATCCAATAAAAAAGGGGCTTTTCTACCCTTAAATATTTTTCATATACTACTTCCATACCCTTAACGCCGATGAAATCATTTATTTTATATTTCTTTTCTAAATTTGTCTTATTTTGGAAAGCCTTCCATGTTTCCAAATCAATACTGTTTACATGTCCCACAAAATGTCTGGAAAGGGAGTTGGGGCCATACCGGGTTTTTAATGGTACAATAAATGCACCCTCAAAATTCAAGCTTTTTATCTTTTCTATCTGACTATTTGTCAGGTTGGGAAATATTAGATATTCATTTTTATTAGAAAGCCTTTTTTTAAGGAGATCTGCGGAAATACCTAATATTTGGGCAGTGGAGAAGGAAAACCCCTCTTTATCCTTAATCATGGACGGGAATACCATAAGGGCGGGCATTATTTTAGAATCCGTTAGGGAAACACCATTCCGGTCGAGAATATCCCCCCTGGGGAAATCCTCACCGGAAATTAAACGCAGGCGGCCTTCCTGGGCTTTAACTGCCAAAGATTTACTGCCCAAAATTTGCAGCTGCGCCAATCTAAACAGCAGGAAAAATAAAATTATATTAAACATAATTAAAAGAAAAAGAAACCGCCTCTGTTTTAGAACCATTACCTTCCATCCCTGCCCAGTTTTGTTTTTATATATCCTGGGCAAAAATGGAATATATTATTCGGCTATGGGTTTTCTAATAATATAATTTTCCTCAACGGGTATATCAACGGGAATATATACCAGCTGTTCAGGATGGGGGGCTTCAGTAATGGGCTCCCCCTCTTCATTTTTCATCTCAGTAATTTTTATTTTTATGGGGTCCCCCACGGGGCCTATTATCTCCACCATTTCACCTACAGAAAATTTGTTTTTCTGCTGCACCAGTGCCATACCCTTATCAGGGTCGTATTTTAAAACTTTTCCAACAAATTCGCAGCTCCTGTAATATGCAGACTCGGAATAGTTATAACCATTAGAATCGGGCTTGCCGAAAAAAAAGCCTGTGGAATATTTCCTGTGACTGACTTTATTTAACTCTTCTTTCCATTCTTCTCTGCATTGCCACCCTTCGGGATCTTCAAAATAACTATCCACAGCCTGCCTATATGCTTTCACAACCGTCGCAACATAATGCAAGCTTTTCATTCTTCCTTCTATTTTAAAGGAGTCTACTCCGGCTTCAACAAGTTCAGGTATATGTTCGATCATGCACAAATCATTGGCATTAAAAATATACGTACCCCGGTCATCCTCAAAAACCGGCATATATTCACCGGGCCTCTTCTCTTCCATTAAATAATACTTCCAGCGGCACGGATGGGAACAGTCGCCTCTGTTAGCACTCCTTCCGGTAAGAAAGCTGCTTAAAAGGCAGCGTCCGGAATAGGAAACGCAAACGGCACCGTGCACAAATACTTCAAGCTCCAGGGAAACTTTCTTGCGTATCTCCTTTATTTCCGAAATGCCCAGCTCCCGGGCAAGAATAATTCTTTTAAACCCTATTTTTTCCCAAAAAAGCGCACTGGCCCAGTTGGTGCAGTTCGCCTGGGTGCTCAAATGAAGGGGAATGGAGGGATCATTTTCCATTGCTATTAAAGCAACTCCGGGGTCGGATACGATGAGTCCGTCTATATTTAATTCTTTAAGTTTCTTAAAATAAATTCTTATTCCGTCCAAATCCTTATTGTGGGCATAAATATTTGCCGTAATATAAACCTTACAGCCCCTGTTATGGGCAAAATCAATCCCTTCCTTTAATTCTTCAAAAGTGAAATTTTCAGCTCCTGCCCTCAAACCGTATTCCTTTCCTCCAACGTAAACAGCATCTGCTCCGTACAAAACCGCTGTTTTTAACTTCTCAAAATTGCCCGCAGGAGCAAGAATTTCCGGTTTTTTCAATAATATCACCTGTCTTTTAATGAATTATTGTGCGTTATTATGAAGACCGGTTATCTTCCTTAGCTTTTAAATGTTCCTCATAGGTTCTGCTAAAAACATGGGAGCGATCTTTTTTTGCTACAAAATAATAATAGGGCACATCAGCCGGATAAAGGGCAGCTTTTATGGAAGCCTCTCCCGGAGAACATATGGGACCGGGAGGAAGCCCCTCATTGATATATGTGTTATATGGCGATTGAACCTTGAGATCTTCCAATGTTAAAATGGGCTTTACTTCCCCCAGGGCATACTGAACAGTTGCACAGGACTCCAGCTTCATACCTTTATTTAGACGGTTGTGAAATACTGCCGCAATAATGGGCCTCTCTTCCGGTTTCTGGGCTTCCCTTTCTATTATGGAAGCAAGGGTTATTATCTCTAAAGTACTGATTCCCAATTCACGGGCCCTTTTCTCATATTGTGGACTGTAAACCTCAACAAATCTGTTTAGCATCATTTGTATAATATCCTCAGCACTGTAATATTCCGGGATTTTATACGTATCTGGGAACAGAAAGCCTTCTAAGCTCTTTTCCCCTGCTGGTAGCTCATCTATATATGGAAATTTAAATTTTGTTTCTTCCATTGCTTTAAAAAAATCCTCTTTTTTTATATGTCCTTTATCCGATAATAATTGGGCAATTTGCTCCAGGGTATAGCCCTCGGGTACAGTAAAGGTAATCAATTTGGTAGAACCTTTCTGTAATTCAGCGGCTACCTTTGAAACTGTTTGGGCTCCTTCAAATACATATGTGCCTGCTTTTAATTTTTCATCAATATTAGACAGAACCGCATAGATTTTAAATAGGGTTGCACTACGAATTACCCCTTTTTCCTTTAGAAGTTCTGCAATTTCAGAGGTTGTTGTCTTCGGTGAAATGGTAAGAGTTACACTTTCTTTAAGGGTAACGGGAGATAAAATATATACTGAAAACAATAAGGAAAATGCAAGCACTAAAACCTTAATACGCCCTATCCTGTTTTTAAGCAAAAAATTAAGCTTCCCAAGGGTTTTAGACTCAATCAGTCTGTTTTTAATATTTTTTACAGAAGGAAACAACATTCATTATGCTCCTCAAATAAAATAATTAAGTTTCATAAGTATTCATAAGTATTTTAGTTTGACTTTTTCTTCTTAATACCTTTTAAGATTATTTCGGGTTCAGCGGGATATTTATCTTCAGAAATAATTTCATGGGATATAATTTTTTCTCCCAAAGTACAAATCCTTTCTACCCTTGTAATATATCCAACTTTTCCTTCTTGTTCAACAAATTCTTTCCCTTCCTCTATTTCCGGATCGTATTTATAAATCCTTTCGGGCTGTATGGTTTTTTCTATATAATGCTTTATTTCAACTTTGGGCCATATACCTGCCTCTCCAAAAATATTTATTGTTATACTGTTATTATTTACCTGGGCATTTATGACCATGAAGTTCTCTGATTTGTTGGACAATTTTAAATCAAGTAAACCGTAAGCAACAGCTGCGTCAAGCCCCGGGGGCGCATAATTTATTAACTTTGAATGTCTAAACCTTTCCTCTATGCCAAGATTGGCCTTTAAGGCAGCATTGTAAAGGGTAGTAGAAACCTGGCAAACACCCCCTCCGATACCCGCCACAAACTCATTTTCAATAATAACCAAAGCTTCTTCGTAACCATTTTCTTCCGTTCTAGGACCCACCGTGTCATTAAAGGAAAAAGTACTTCCTGGGGGAATAACCTTTCCGTTTATGGCTTCCGCAGCAGCAGCTATATTTTTAACGCGGGTGGAAAGCTTTTCATTAAATTCAGTGGTAAATGTCCCCCTAAGAACATTTATTTTTCTTTTCGTTAAATCCTCGGTTTTCACTTTAGGTTCAACGGTTCTAACCACAATGGGCACCGTTAAAATACTACCAGATGTATATTTTGTGTTAAGGATTCTGCAAAACCCCTCCATGGTAGCTTCAATATCAATCCTTTGGCCTAAAGTGGAAGGGATTATCGAATATTTTCCATTTTTTATAATATATTTGGCTTCCACAGGACTGCGATTGACTTCGGCAGCGATTTTCTCAAAATACCCACGGGCAGTTTTTTCGTTAAGCCTAAGCGGTATCTTTAATGAATATTCCTTTTTGTTATTTAACAGTAAAGTATTGTTTTTTTTACCCCATTGAAGAGCTTGCTCCAAAGCACCACTGACATCAACCTCAACTCCCGCTTCTGAAAAGGAAGCTGAAAATTCCCTATCCAAGCATTTAAAAATTACTTTCTTTTTTAAAATTTCCTCCCCTTTGGAACGAAGCTTAAGGGCAGCCTCCTCTTTGCTCATTCCGCACACTTGAATTCCTTCAATGGATATATTTCCAATGATTTTTTCATTCTGCTGCAGTTTCAAATTATAAAGCAAAACCAAACCAATAATTATGCATACAAAAACTGCTGTTATTGCCCACCATTTCCGCTTTCCCAAAAATTTTTCCTCCTCGTAAAAGGCATGGGTATCTGTTATATTTTGTGTCCTTATCAAGGGCTATAATTCACAATCCTACAACTTGCAGTATGAGTTCCGGAGTGAAAAACCGCAACAGATACCCAAAGAATATTACCAAGATGATTTGTCTTCGCTAATAAAAAAGAGCAGAACCCCGTTTTTTGCGAAGTTCTGCTCAATCTTTAATCCCTTATACCGATAATAACCCCTTATTAGAAAGCCTCTCCGTTTTTACCTGCTGTCACAACCTTCTGCCACGTTTCGGCTACCATTTCCCATTCATCATCATCTTCAATTTCATACAATATTTCCTCTCCATTTTCATCTATATCGATCCTGAGAATTATAGCTTCTTCTTCGTCATTATCCTCCAAGGGAAGGAGGATTGCATATTCACTGTTATCAATTTCTAAAATATCTAAAACCTCAAACTCATGTTCATTTCCCTCTTCATCAGTAAGAACAATTAAATTTTCCTCTTCCATTCTGCTTTCCTCGTCTACCATATGTTTACTCCTTTCTTAATATATTTAAATCATTAAAAATTTCATCAACTTCTTAAAAAATCTAAATAATTTTGCAAAATAAAAACAGCAGCTACTTTGTCAATTACCTTTTTTCTTTTCTTTCTGCTTACATTACCTTCCAAAAGAGTTTTTTCGGCGGACTTTGTGGACAGCCTCTCATCCCACTTAATCACGGGAATGTCTATTTTTTCTTTCAAATTATCAATAAATTCCAAAACCTTTTTTCCCTGGGGCCCCAGACTTCCGTTCATATTTTTGGGCAACCCAACAACAATTTTTTCAGCATTGAATTTCTGCACCATTTTTATTATTTCTAAAATATCTTCGTCAATATTATCCCTTCGCTTTAAAGTTCCGACACCCTGGGCAGTTATGCCTAAAGCGTCGCTTACCGCTACCCCTATGTATTTGTCTCCGATATCAAGGCATAGTATTCGCAATTTATTGTAAACCCCTCAGAAAATCTTTATACAAAATTCAGGACATACCATGGCACAGTAACTGCAGAGAATACACTTTACCTCGGATATACAAGCCTTTTGATTAATAATTTCAACAGCCCCACTGGTACAACGCTCCACGCACCTACCGCAGCCCAAACACCAGTCTGCAACGGTTATGCGCCTTTTCTTCGTCTTGAGTCGGGCCAGCACATCTTCATCAACATCTTCCCCTGAAGCCCATATGACATTAACCTTAACCTCATCTTCTGACTGCATCCCTACGGCTACTGAATGTATGCAGGATTGACCCAACACCCATTGAAGGGCTTCCCGGGCATTGGGAATAAGATGCCCTCCGCCAAAGGGCTTCATGGCATAAATTCCCTTCCCGTTATCGTAAGCTTTCTTAATGGCCAGTAACATTTCATCCCTTGTTCCATCGCAAATTCCTATTCCCTTTATATTAATAAGGGGATGGATTACATCAATTTCAGGCATTTCCGCAGCAATGCTTACAGCTTCTACAGTATGACTGGAAATTCCCACAGCCCTCACATAACCCTTTTCCTTTGCTTTAAGCAAAAACTCCAGTGCAGGCCTATGTCCTTTTAATGTATATCTGTTCTGCTGTTCATGGAGCAAAAAAATATCAATTTCCGATATTTTCAAGGACTTAAGGCATTCAAAGAGATCCTTTTTCATTTGGGCTTCGGTATAAGCATGGGACTTGCTTGCTAAAACAATATTTCCTCTGCCACCTACCGCTGCCAATGCCCTGGCAATATAAGGGTAAGTACCGTAGGTTTTGGCTGTATCAATGAAATTTATCCCCATTTCCAGGGCTTTAATTATAACCTTACTTCCTTCTTCTAAAGACAAATTGCGCTGATTTGGCCCTATGGTTAATGCCCCAAAGCAGATTCTTGAAACTTTAAGCCCCGTATTGCCCAAAATAATGTAATGCAACTATTCATACCCCACAATACTTAATTTAATCGTCAATTGTTTTTAAGATAAAATCTTAATAATTCTTCCAGAAGCTCATCCCGTTCAAGACCGCGAATCATATTCCTAGCACCCTTATGGCTGGTAATATAAGCCGGATCCCCGGATAAAAGATAACCAATCAGCTGATTAATGGCATTATAACCTTTTTCTTCCAGCGCTTCATATACATATAATAATATTTCCCTGGGATCCATATGTTCTTCTTTTTCTTTTTTGAAATGCATAGTATCATCAAAATTATCTCTCAAACGGGTGCACCCCCATTTTTTGCTGCTTGTGGGATTTATTCGCCCACTACAGCCCATTTCCTCTATCTATTTTATGAATTTTAGGTCCCATTTAACTGTGCTTTCAAAATTTCTTCCGCTGCATTAAGGGCTTCCTCAATTTTACCGGGATCCTTGCCCCCGGCCTGGGCCATATCCGGCCGTCCCCCCCCACCGCCAAGGGCTATCTTCGCAATACTTCCCACAAGTTTGCCGGCATGAACTCCCTTCTCAATGGTATCCTTGGTAGCCATAGCCACAAAGTTTACTTTATTGTCAACCACTGCTCCCAACACCACAACGCCGGATCCTATTTTTTCTTTCAAAATATCGGCGGTGGAACGCAGAGCATCCATATCTTTAGCCTCCACCTTGGCAGCAAGAAGTTTTACTCCATCAACGTTTACAGCTTCGTCTAACAGTCTGTCGGCTTCATATTTAGCAAGTTTTGACTGCATGGACTCCAGTTGGCGTTCCAAATCCTTAATTTCATTAAGAAGCTGTTTGGTCCTGTCAACAACTTTGTCCGACGAAGTTTTCATTAGGGATGATAATTCATTCAAAACCTGCTCTTTATTCTTAAACTCCTCATAAGCCCTTTTACCTGTTACAGCTTCTATTCTCCGCAATCCTGAGCCTATACCGCTTTCCGACAATATCTTAAAGGAACAAATTTCACTGGTATTGCTTACATGGGTCCCTCCGCATAATTCTTTAGCATATTCCCCTATTTTTATCACTCTAACTTCATCCGAATACTTTTCACCAAAGAGCGCCACTGCACCAAGGTTTAATGCTTCTTTATAGCTGGTATAAAAAATGTCCACCTCAATATTTTTGATGATATTTTCATTGACTTTCTTCTCAATTTCATTGAGCTCATCGGGAGTAAGGGGATGCATATGGGAAAAGTCAAATCTCAACCGATCCGGAGCCACAAGGGAACCCCTTTGCTGTGCATGTTCCCCAAGAACTTCCCGAAGTGCTTTATGGAGGAGATGGGTGGCCGTATGATTACGGGCAATATCTTTTCTGCGCTCATCATCAATTTTGGCCTCTACATTCTGCCCCACAGAAATTGTTCCCTCTTCAACAACTCCCATATGAATAAATTTTCCATCGGGCAACTTTCTGGTATCATTAATTCTCACAATTCCCGATTCTGTTTCCATTATGCCCGTATCCCCTACCTGACCGCCGCTTTCGGCATAAAAAGGTGTTTCGGGTAAAAGAATCCCAACTTCTTCATCTTTCCCAGCGGATTGGACCAGTGATTTGTCCTTTATTATCCCTATTATCTCGGTGTTTAGGACAGTGTGATCATAACCCACGAAATCCGTTGATTGATAATCTGACAACAACTCTGCATAAGCCCGTATATCAAGAAAACCTTCATTATTTCCCTGAGCAGCCTTGGCCCGACACCGCTGTTCCTCCATAGCCTTTTCAAAGCCTTCCCTATCAACCTCAAGCCCGTGCTCCTCTGCTATATCTGCCATCAGATCATAGGGGAATCCGTAAGTATCATAGAGCATAAAGGCATCTGCCCCATTTATAACCTGGGAGTTATTTTTCTTGGTTCTGGCAATAATTTCCTCCGCGGCTTTCATTCCTTCATGAAGGGTTTCGTGGAACCGCTCTTCTTCCCCAAGAATCATTTTTTGAATATGATCTTGATTTTTCACCAAATCGGGATATGCGGAGCCCATTATTTTGACCACAACGGGCACTAGGTTATACATAAAAGGTTCATTCAGCCCCAATGATTTCCCAAAACGCACAGCTCTCCGCAGTATTCTTCTTAAAACATAACCTCTGCCCTCATTTGAGGGAATAACTCCGTCGTTAATTAAGAAAGTACAGGCCCTTATATGGTCAGCAATTACTCTAAAGGGAAAACCCGATTTGCCGAGATCGTATTTCCTTCCTACGAGATTTTCAATTGCTTCAATTATGGGACTAAGAAGATCCGTATCATAGTTACTGGCTTTATTATGCATGACGGAAGCAATGCGCTCCAGCCCCATACCGGTATCAATACTGGGCTTTGGTAAAGGTGTTAAATTTCCATCTTTGTCCCTGTCATATTGCATAAAGACAAGATTCCATATTTCCAGCCAGCGATCGCAGTCGCATTTACCAATGCCGCAGGAATCGCCGCATTTATACTTTTCCCCACGGTCGTAAAGAATCTCACTGCATGGACCGCACGGCCCGGTATCGCCCATCTGCCAGAAATTGTCCTCTTCCCCAAGGGGAATTATTTTATGTTTCGAAATACCGGTAACTTCAATCCATAAATCCCGGGCTTCATTGTCATCTTTGTAAATGCTTACCCACAACCTTTCCTTCTCAAGGCCTAATTCCTCCGTTAAAAATTCCCATGCATACATAATGGCTTCCCTTTTAAAATAATCCCCAAAGGAAAAGTTGCCGAGCATTTCAAAAAAAGTGTGATGTCTTGCTGTACGGCCCACGGTTTCTAAATCATTATGCTTTCCGCCCGCCCTAACACACTTTTGAGATGTAACCGCTCTTTTATAAGGTCTTTTTTCTATACCCAGAAAAACATTTTTAAACTGAACCATACCTGCATTGGTAAACAACAGTGTAGGATCATCGTGGGGTATGAGGGAAGAACTTTCAACAATGGTATGACCGTGTTTTTCGAAAAATTTTAAAAATCTTTGTCTTATTTCATTACCTGACATGTACAAGACCTTTCACCCCTTATTCAAAATAAAACCCCGTCGCTGATACCTTGAGCATCAGGGACGAGGTGTTCCCTTGATGTCAGCTTCCTTTACTGACAAAACTTAAATGCTCCAATTTTTCCTTCATTATACTGTAAATTTTAAAACCTTGTCAATTAAGCTGTTAACTTTGAAAAAACATATATAAAAATAATTCTTAACACGGCGGCAGTGGGAACAGCGAGCAACATACCCACTAAACCGAAAATTTTGCCCCCGGCTAACAGGGCAAAAATAACTACAATGGGATGGAGACCCACACTTTCACCTAATATGGTAGGGGATAGAACATTATTTTCAATCTGTTGAATAATAATTATTAATATTAGCACATAAAGAGCCGTAAGCTTTGATTTTAATAATGCAAGGATTAATGTAGGAATGGAACCTATAATGGGACCAAAATAAGGAATGATTTCGCCAATGCCTGCAATTATACTTAAAAGTAGAACATAATCCATTCCTATTAATGTTAATCCCAAAGCAGTCATAATCCCCACAAAAGCCGCAACGATTAAATGTCCCTTAATAAAACCTAATAGAACCCTATCAATTTCGCTCCATAAAGAAATAACCTCTTCCCTAATTTGAACCGGGAAAATCAGCTGTATTTTTTCCCCCAATACCTGCCAATCCTTTAAAAGGTAAAAGGCCATTATCGGCGCAAGAACAATGCTTAAAATACCGGAAAATATACTTAATATGGCATTTATCAGCTGCCTAATTCCCCTTATTATAATTTCCTCTACATTCCTTATTCCTTCATCAATAACCTGCCTTATCCCATCGGAAACGGCAATGCCTTGGAAATTATTATAAAGCTTTTGGGCATAACCCTGAATTTCAACCATTAAGACCGGTATCATATCTGCTAGAGTATTTAGCTCTTGGGTAATTAAAGGAATTCCGTAGAAAAAAAGAAGCAGCACTAAAATTAACCCTGCTGCATAAATCATTAATATGGCTATTAATCTGGAAACATTAAGATACTGTTCTATAATTACAACGATGGGATTTAATATGTAAGCTAAAATGACGGCAAAAATAAAGGGAAGAAAAATTCCCCTAACCAAAAATAAAAAGTAAAGTCCCAGCAGGAAAATCAATCCGGCTAGAACAAACTTTAAAACCCTTGAATTAAAATTTATTTTCATTTTTAACACTTCCGAAAAAGTTTTTTTCTACCTCCTTACTTTACTATGGTGCCAATCCCCTCACGCATACCTAATACTGCCCTTCTTGCATTACGCCTTAGCATCCCGGAACCCCCAACCATTCTTCTAACCACAGGGTCAGCGGTAGATAAGGCCTTTCTTCTTATTCTTGGACTAAAAAACATTACCATAATTATCCCCAATACACTACCGGCTAACAAACCGTTCCAAAATCTGCTGCTGAACAAATCCCTCGCTCCTTCCCCAATTATTTTTACAATTTCTAAAATGTTAATTCCGTAAGGGTTCCGTCTTCATTAATTTCAAAAATTTTATTTTGGGTATTAAATTCTACAAAACAGTTTGAACAAAAAAACTGATCGTTTCCAACTTTCCCTGTCTGTTTTCCTCCGCATAAAGGACAGTTTTCCAATGCTACCACTTCCTAAAATTCAAAATTATCGTTATCCCTTAATATTACTGCATCCTTCCCCAAAACTTTGATGTCCTCAGCCGATATAAATTTTCGCCCGTTATAAAGGTCGCTGACAATACCCAAAGAAAGTTCAATTCCCTGTAAGTTTCCCTCGGGAACAGCAAAAAATAGGTCTTCCAAAGTACCTATCAATTTTCCAAAATTATCAACGACCCTGGCATTCCAAAGCTTTTTAACCGTATCTTCTTTAAGCTTTTTTTTGGCATCCTGAATTTCACTTACAGGAATGATATCAGCGTTGGAATTTAATAAAATTACGTCATTGAATTCCTTTATAAATCCAAAATCTATCCAAAATGACGTAAAGGGCTGATTTTTACGGGAAATAACTATGGCAAGGGCTTTTCGGTTATTAAGATCAAAAATTATTTCTTTAACCCTCCCCAATTCCTCGGCTTTGTCAGCATCAATAACC
The DNA here is from genome assembly GCA_012523575.1 of Clostridia bacterium. Taxonomy (GTDB): domain Bacteria; phylum Bacillota; class DTU086; order DTU086; family DTU086; genus 41-269. Next base: position 29,425 of record JAAYIF010000056.1, on the reverse strand, counting down.
GCTGCATTAAGGATATCTTTACACCTTAACAAATGAAACCTCCCTATCCCCATTCTTTTATTATTATTGACCGTATTTCAATAAAAAATGCGTGCCTCCGCACGCATCTGGAACGTAAAAAAACTTTTTCAGCAAAGATTACGCAGGTCTCTGCTGCAGTTTGCGAAACGACTTAATGAACGCCGTTTAAAACCGGGAGCCCCCGACAGGACGTTGGCGCCAGCCATCCTCTCGCATGGACGCCGAATTTTGGGCGGCCCGTTTTTGTCCATAATCCTGCGCTTAGAGATGTCCGGCGTGTGTTCGCTAGTAGAGAAATCTGCAGCAGAGACCCCTGGTAAACAAATTAAATGCGTGCCAACGCACGCATTTTCGTTAAACCCTCTTTTCTATTGTTCCGCCCCCAACAACCATTTCACCGTCATAATATACCGCAGCCTGTCCCGGGGTTATGGCCCACTGCGGTTGGTCAAAAATAACTTTAACTCTGCCTTTATCCATGGGATATATTGTAGCCGAAGCCTCCCGGGTTTTATATCTAACCTTCACATTAACCCGCATTTTTTCTTTTAATTCATCAAAGGGAATAAAATTGTTATCTTTGACAATGAATTCATTATGAAAAACATCTTCTTTTTTTCCTACGATAACGGCATTTCTCTCCACATCAATATCCGTAACATATACGGGATATCCCAATGCAAGCCCAAGCCCTTTTCTTTGACCTATGGTATAAAAAGGGATACCTTTGTGTTGTCCCAAAACATTTCCCTTCTTATCTAAAAAGGGACCTGGTTTGATCTGATACCCGGCTCTTTCCTGAATAAAACCTCTATAATTGTTATCGGTGACAAAACAAATTTCCTGGCTTTCCGGCTTTTCTGAAACCGGTAGTCCCAGTTCCCGGGCAATTTCGCGCACCCGTTCCTTGGTATATGAACCCAAGGGAAAAATGGTTTTGGCCATCTGATCTTGGGTTAAGCAATGAAGAAAATAGGACTGATCTTTAGCTTTATCTTCAGCTTTATACAACAAAAACCTTTCCCTTTCTCCGTCAAATTTTATTACTGCGTAATGTCCCGTTGCGATGGTGTCGAATTCCAGCATCCGTGCTTTTAAAAGAAAAGTCTCAAATTTTATTCTCCTGTTGCAGACAATACAGGGATTTGGGGTTCTTCCCTGAAGGTATTCTTCTATAAAATTTCTAATTACCTTATTTTCAAATTCACTACGAAAATTCATAACGTAATGGGGAATATCAAGAATTTCTGCCACTCGACGGGCATCTTCCACAGCAGAAAGAGAACAGCAGGCATTTTCATCACTATCATCAGTCTCCCTGGGCCATATTTGCATTGTAACACCTGCAACTTCATATCCCCAGTCTTTCAGCAAAGCAGCAGCTACTGAGCTGTCTACTCCTCCGCTCATTGCCACGAGCACCTTTTTATTTCTCTTTCTGCTCAATGGTTTCACCCACTTATCAATCCTCCTTGTTTTTCTCCCTGTAATTTTCAATGGCTTTTTTAATTGCATCCGCTGCCATTACAGAACAATGCACTTTAGCCGGGGGAAGTCCTCCAAGGGCATCAACAATTTCTTCGGTTGTTATTTTTAAAGCCTCATCAAGGGTCTTTCCCTTAACCATTTCCGTCGCTATACTGCTGGAAGCTATGGCTGCCCCGCAGCCAAAGGTTTTAAATTTAATATCTTCTATAACATCATCCTTCACTTTTATATAAATTCTCGTAGTATCTCCGCAAGACAAATTCCCTACGTCAGCTACAGCATCGGCATCTTCCATTTCCCCAACGTTTCGAGGATTGGTAAAATGATCCATCACAACTTCACTGTACATATTTTAACCCTCCCTTAGCTCTCTCAGTTTTATACTTCTCCTTTCAACAATGCAAATCTTTATTTATTATAAAGCGGCGACATTTCACGCAGCCTATCCACAATTTCCGGAAAAACCTCCAGAACATAATCTATATCTTCTTCTGTATTATCTCTGCCCAGGGTCATACGCACTGAACCATGAATAAATTCAAAAGGAACGCCCATAGCCGTTAATACATGGGAAGGATCCAATGATCCTGAAGTGCATGCTGAACCGCTAGAGGCTTCAATGCCTTTCATGTCCAGGCTTAAAAGAAGGGATTCCCCTTCAACGTACTTAAAACTTACATTTACATTATTACATATTCTCTGGACAGGGTCACCATTTAATTTAATATCGCTTATTTTTTCCTGTAAACCTGCAATTAATTTATCCCTTAATTTTGTGAGTTTTTCAGTCTCTTCGCCCATTTCTTTAATGGCCAATTCAGCTGCTTTACCAAAGCCCACAATACCGGCCACATTTTCCGTACCAGGACGTCTTCTACGCTCCTGAGCTCCTCCATAAAAAAGTTTCTGAACTTTTGTTCCCTTACGAATATAGAGGCAACCTACACCTTTCGGCCCGTAGATTTTATGGGCAGAAATAGAAAGCAAATCAGCATTGAGTTCATCAACATTTACCGGGATTTTCCCAAAGCTTTGAACTGCATCCACATGAAATATAATTCCCTTTTCTCTGCAGACTCTGCCTATCTCCTCCACGGGCTGTATGGTTCCCACCTCATTATTCACATGCATAACGGAAACAAGAATGGTATCCTGCCTTAGGGCTCTTTCAAAATCTTCTACTCTAACTATTCCTTCGGGTGTTACAGGAAGAAAAGTGACCTCAAAACCCTGCCTTTCAAGAAATTTGCACGTATCCAGCACGGCATGATGTTCAATACTGGTTGTGATAATATGTTTTCCTTTTTTTTGGTTAGCAAAGGCTGCTCCCATTACAGCATAATTGTCCGCTTCCGTTCCACCGCTGGTAAAAATTATTTCCTGGGGATTTGCTCCTAAAAGGTGAGCAATTTTTTCCCTGGCTTCATCAATTCCTTTTCTGGCTTCCCTTCCCCTGCTGTACACACTTGAAGGATTGCCCCAATTATCAGTTAAATATTTCATCATTTCCTCAACCACTTCAGGTCTTACAGGTGTGGTGGCACTATGATCCAGGTAAACTCTTTTCAAATCTTCTCACCTCTTAACTAAATGTAGTACATGAAACTATTGGCCGAACACATTTTTTTGGCTTCTTCGCATAAATCATAAAGGGTAATGGAATCAAGTACTTCATTTATGCTGTCCTTCAGTCTTTCCCATACCATTCTTGTTACACAACTTTCCGCACGTTCACATACTTCGGGATTTTCATCATCTACACAATTTTTAGGAGCAACGGACCCTTCCAAAGTTCTTATGATTTCCCCTATGGTGATTTCTTTAGGACTGCCAGCAAGCATATATCCCCCCTGGGCTCCCCGAATACTTTTTACCAAACCGGCCCTGCGTAAGGTAGAAAGGAGCTGCTCCAAATAATTCTCCGGTATCCCCTGATTCTCTGCAATACTGCGAATGGTTCTAGGTCCCCTTCCAAAATTCTCAGCCAGATCCATTGTTGCTTTAAGGCCGTATTCACTTTTTGTTGTAAATTTCAAATATCCCTTCACCTCACAAATCCCAAGTAATTTTCTAGGCTTTTCTCATTGTACCAGAACAAATAAATTTATGTCAACAATGTCTATTAACTTACCTGGGATTATTCTGGCTTTTATTTTTTTCCTTCATTTTTATTATTCTGCTTCTAAAAACCCTTTCCATGCCATTATCCCCTGGATAATAATACCGACTGTCCCGCAGAGGCTCGGGTAAATATTCCTGCTCTACGAAATTTCCCGGAAAATCATGGGGATAGAGATATCCCTTTCCATGGCCAAGCTTTTTAGCACCACTATAGCTGGCATCCCTTAAATGAATAGGAACGGTTCCTATGTCTTTTTTCCTTACATCATAAAGGGCCTTTTCCACTGCTTTCTTTACGGAATTACTTTTGGGGGCACAGGATAGGTATACAGCAGCCTGGGCAAGGGCAAATCTAGCCTCCGGAAGACCGACATAATCCAACGCCTGGGCAGCAGAAACGGCAATAGTTAATGCCTGAGGGTCAGCAAGTCCTATATCCTCCGAAGCCAAAATTATCATTCTCCTGCAAATAAACCTTGGATCTTCACCGGCTTCCAGCATACGCGCAAGCCAGTGGAGGGCCGCATCGGGATCTGAACCCCGCATGCTTTTAATAAAGGCAGAAGCTACATCATAATGGTTGTCCCCGGTTTTATCATAGGAAAGGGAACGTTTTTGCAGGCAGTCATTAATTATATCAATGCTTATTTCTTTAACACCGGATTCCTTCTCTTCCGTTGTCAGGACAGCTAGCTCCATAGCATTTAAGGCAACCCTTGCATCGCCCCCTGAAACATCGCTGAGATAATCTAGAACCTCATCATCAATCTTAATACTTTCATTGCCCAAACCCCTTTCCTTATCTGAAAGAGCCCTCAGCAAAATCTTTTTTATTTCGTCCCTGGTAAGGCGCTCCAATTTATAAACCCTTGCCCGGGAAAGAAGGGGCGGGTTTACTTCAAAATAAGGATTTTCTGTGGTGGCACCTATTAAGATGATTATGCCGTTTTCCACATGGGGCAGTAAAACATCCTGCTGCGCCTTGTTAAAACGATGTATCTCATCAATAAACAAAATTGTCTTTTTGCCATACATCCCCAAATCCTTTTTGGCAGTCTCAATTATTTCCTTAATCTCCCCAATACCAGAAGTCACTGCATTTATCTTAATAAAATTTGCCGAAGTAGTGTTGGCAATAATATGGACAAGGGCAGTCTTTCCGGAACCGGGAGGACCGTACAAAATAATAGAACCCAACCGATCTGCTTCGATGGCCCTTCTTAGGAACTTTCCCGGACCGATGATGTGTTCCTGTCCAACGAATTCATCCAGGTTTTTGGGCCTCATTCTAACTGCCAAGGGAGCTTCCTTTGCTAAACGTTTTTCCATACTGTAATCAAATAAATCCATGACTCACCACCCCCTCTTACTTATCATTTTACATTTAAATAAAAATTAAGGGCCGTTTTCCGGCCCTTTCAAAGATTATAAGTAATTATCAATTACCTTTTTTAAATTCTCCTGGGACTGTACACCAATTAATCTTTCCTTTTCCTCTCCGTCCTTAAAAATAACCAATGTGGGAATGCTCATTATCCCATATTCGGCGGATGTTTTGGAGTTTTTATCAACATCAACTTTGCAAACCTTTAACCTTCCCTCATATTCCTGTGCAATGGCATCCAGAACCGGCGCAATCATTCTACAGGGCGCACACCACCCTGCCCAAAAATCTACCAAAACGGGTATGTTTTTTTCTTCTTTAACTTCCTGGGCAAAGGTATCATCGGTTACATTTATAACAGCTGACATTAAAAACAACCTCCCTTCAGTTATACTTAATTTTATTTTTAATATTACTATAAATTTTTTAAAAAATCTACCCCTTTAATTGTCTTTCTCTAATCATATTAAAATATTCATACAAGGTTTACACAAATAAAAAAAGCACCCCTTTAAAGGTGCTTTTTAAATTCATTTATGTAACTTATGGAACTTTTCAACCCCACAAATGCCGTGATCCGCCGTAGTTTTATGAACCTGATCTCTCAGGTGGGTGCCCTCCTGGATGCTTTTTGTTTCCCCTTACCGGGGCTTACAAGCCACATCCAGAGACCAGGCTCCCTTTGTATAGGTGTTGGCTCAAAACTTACGGCTAATCACGAGCACCGCAGGGCTTAGGGTTCGCTGCTTCCGGAATTTATATTAACACAAATAAATGCTTTCCGCAAGTAAAATCACCCTTGAATAAAACCCAAAATTTAGTAAACTACATGCAATGGGCTAATGTATAAGCCAACTTTCTTTTTTACTTATGACTTAATTTTTATCCCCAGTTCCTTCAGCTGTTTTTCAGATACTCCGGAAGGTGCCTGGGTCATGAGGCATGATGCACTTTGGGTTTTGGGAAAGGCAATGCAGTCCCTAATTGTATCCCTGCCTGCCATAAGCATCACCAATCTATCTAGCCCGAAGGCTATACCTCCGTGGGGAGGAGCACCGTATTCAAAAGCTTCCAGTAAAAACCCAAATTCTTCTCTAGCTTCCTCAAGATTCACTCCAAGGATTTCGAAAATTTTCTGTTGTAATTCCCTGTTGCTTATCCTGATACTTCCCCCACCAATTTCAATACCGTTTAAAATCAAGTCATAAGCCCTGGCCTTTACTTTTGAGGGATCCGTTTCCAGTAATTTGATATCCTCTTCTTTTGGGGAAGTAAAGGGATGGTGCTTAGAATCCCAGCGCTTTTCTTCTTCATCGTACTCCACAAGGGGAAAATCAGTTACCCAAACAAAGTCGTATTTATCTTTTTCAATTAAATTCATTCGCTTGGCCAATTCAAGCCTCAAATTTCCCAAAGACTCAGCAACAATTTTGGACTCATCGGCAACAAAAAGAAGCAGGTCCCCCTTTTCTCCCTTTAATTTTTTAACTATTTCATCCAGCTGCTCCTGGGTGAAAAACTTTGCGATGGGAGATTTTATTCCTTCTTCGGTAATGATAAACCAAGCAAGTCCTTTAGCACCAAATCCCTTTACAAATTCGGTAAGATCATCAATTTCCTTTCTGGAATAACCACCGCAGCCCCGGGCATTAATGCCTTTGACCCGTCCTCCCTTTTTTACAGTATCAGAAAAGACCTTAAACTGGACATCCGCTGCTATATCGCTGATATCCACCAGTTCCAGGTCAAATCTTAAATCAGGTCTATCCGTACCATATTTATCCATAGCCTCTTCATAGGTAATACGGGGAAAAGGAACAACTATAGAAATTCCTAAATTTTCTTTAAATAAATAAGCCATAAGGCCTTCAACCACTTCAATGAGATCTTCTTCAGTTATAAAGGACATTTCCATATCTAATTGTGTAAATTCTGGCTGACGATCAGCCCGAAGATCTTCATCCCTAAAGCAACGTACTATCTGGTAATACCTATCAAATCCGGATACCATTAGAATCTGTTTAAACAACTGAGGCGACTGGGGAAGGGCATAAAATTCACCAGGATGAACCCTGCTGGGGACAAGATAATCCCTTGCACCTTCGGGAGTACTCCTCGTAAGCATTGGAGTCTCTATTTCTAAAAAACCAGCCCTATCTAAATAATCTCTAATACTTTTGGTTATTCTATGCCTTAAAATAATGATTTTCTGCAGTTCAGGTCTGCGCAGATCAAGATAACGATATTTAAGCCTTACCGCTTCTTCCACTTCTTCAGATTCGTCAATTACAAAGGGCGGAGTTTTGGCTTCATTAAGAATTACTACTTTATCCGCGTAGACTTCTACTTCCCCTGTGCTTAACTTTTCATTAATTGTCCCTTCCGGCCGTAATCTCACTTCTCCAACAACAGCCAAAACAAATTCACTGCGAACCGTCTCGGCTTTTTTAAAAGCTTCTTCGCTTACTTGGGGACTGAAAACAACCTGCACAATGCCTTCCCTATCCCTAAGATCTATAAAGATCAGACCACCGTGATCCCTTCTTCTGTGAACCCAACCCATGAGGGTTACTTTTTTGCCTGAATGTTCCCTTCTGAGTTTGCCGCACATAATTGTACGTTTTAGTCCACCCATGCTTTCACCCATTAATTTTTTCCCCCTCTATCAGCATTTTTATTTTTGACGCTATTTCAGCCGTGGGTACTTCCCGTTGCTCACCGCTTTCCATGTTCCGTAACAACACAAAGCCTCTGTCTATTTCCTCCTGCCCTATGATAACGGCATACTTGAAACCTTTTTTATCTGCATATTTCATTTGGGCTTTCAAACTCCGCTGCATATAATCCTTATCAGCGGAAAAACCTTTTTTGCGTAATAGAGCCAATATCCTTACTGCTTCCTTTACCATCAAATCATTATTTTCCCCTCCGGGCACCGCAACAAATATATCCGGGGTTTTATCCAAAGGTATCTCCACTTTTTGTCTCTTCATGGACAGAAGAGTTCTTTCTAAACCCAAACCAAAACCTATTCCGGGAGTTGGAGGACCACCGCAGGTCTCCACAAGGTTATCATATCTCCCTCCACCGCCTATAGAGTTCTGGGCTCCTATCCCTTCAGCAAAAAACTCAAAGGCTGTATTGGTATAATAATCCAATCCCCTAACCAGCCTTGGATTTACAGAATAAGTCACCTCTAAAACATCCAAATAATTTCTAACTTTATCAAAATGTTCCCTGCACTCCTGGCATAAAAAATCCAAAGGTTTTGGTGCTGAAGCCATTATTTTCTGGCAGACCTGGCTTTTGCAGTCAAATATTCTTAAGGGATTTCGATCCAACCTGCCCAAACAGGTTTTACAGAGGTCTTTTTGGTATGAATAAAGATATTCATGCAATTTTTCCTTAAGTAAAGGCCTACAAGCAGAACACCCAATGCTGTTTATTTGAACATCAAATGATTTAATTCCCAATCGCTTGTAAAAATTTGCCGCAAGGGAAATAACCTCTGCATCCACTGCGGGATCCTTTGAACCAAAAACTTCAATTCCAAACTGGTGAAACTGCCTAAGACGACCTGCCTGAGGTCTTCCATATCTAAACATGGGCCCAATGTAATAAAGTTTTACGGGCTGAGATTTAGTATAAAGTTTGTTCTCAAGATAGGCCCTGACCACCGGAGCAGTTCCTTCGGGCCTAAGGGTTATACTCCTCCCACCTTTGTCTTCAAAATCATACATTTCCTTTTCAACAATATCCGTTGTATCTCCAACCCCTCTATGAAAAAGTTCCGTATGCTCAAAAACAGGTGTCCTAATTTCCCCATATCCATATTCCCGGCATAAATCCCGGGCTGTTTTTTCAATAAACTGCCATACTTCCACTTCCCCGGGAAGTATATCTTCGGTACCCCTGGGTCTTTTTGTGATCAAAACTTGCACCTCCCAAAAAGTAAAGCCTCTCGCCAGCCAATGGACGAGAGGACCCCTCAAAATACTCAAAGTAATTTTATCCCAATACCCCTTCATTGTCAAATAGTTTGAAATTTATTAATATACTTGCTTCAAATACGGGTTTAATTTTTTTTCATGTTCCATTGTGGTGGATGGGCCATGACCTGGGTAAACAATTAAATGATCCGGCAAATTTAAGATCTTATTTTTTAAACTGTCCTTTAACTGTTTAAAGGACCCTCCCGGTAAATCCGTCCTTCCCACTGAACACTCAAAGAGAGTATCCCCCGTAAATATTTCCCTTTGGGAAAGAAGACATATACTTCCCGGTGTATGACCGGGGGTATGGAGAACCTTGAAGGAAATATTACCCACAGATATAGTATCCCCCTCTTTCAGCAGTCTATCAGGCACAATTCCTCCAATTTCTGAAACATCATCATAAAAAGAAAGGTTTAGCATGGGATCTTTCAACATTGCTGCATCTTTTCCATGAATCAAAATTTCCGCTCCCAGTTTTTCTTTTAAAAAGAGGTCTGCCCCGATATGATCGTAATGCCCGTGGGTGTTGATAATGTACTTAACTTTAATTTTTGACTGATCAATATAATCCAAAATTTTATCCCCTTGGGAACCGGGATCAATAACAGCTCCTTCCCTGGTTTCCGGATCAAAAAAAATATAACAGTTTGTGTGCAGCTTCCCAACAATTATAGTTTTAATTTTTATATGGCATGCTTCTGCCACTGTATGTTCCTCCCTAAAAAATTTTTTTGCTGTCCAGCAGCATGGTTACGGGCCCATAATTATGAATTTCTACAAGCATTTCCTCCCTAAATTTACCCGTTTCTACTTTGATTCCAAACTCTTTCAATTTTTCAACAAAATATTCATAGAGATAATTTGCCCTTTGGGGTCCCGCTGCTGCAGTAAAACTGGGTCTTCTTCCCTTTCTGTAGTCCCCATAAAGGGTAAACTGGGAAACTACCAGAACTTCCCCTCCTATATCACAACAAGATAGATTCATTTTTCCCTGGTCATCTTCAAAAATGCGGAGGTTGGCCACCTTCTCCGCCAGATAGTCCACATCCTTCTCTGTATCGTCACCGCCAACTCCCAGAAGGACCACAAGTCCCTTTCCAATGGAAGCAGTTTTTTCCCCGGATATATGGACTTCCCCTTTAACAACCCTCTGGACCACTGCTCTCAAAAAAATCACCTCTAACCATGGCTTTTTAAAGTTTTAGACCTGGACTCGCTTCTGGGAACAACCCGTCTAACTTCCAAAACATCATGAACCCTACGAAGTTTCTCCATTAATCGATCCATCTGTTCCAGGGATTTGACTTCAACTTTTAAATGGAGCAATGCCAGCTTGTTGGAAACAGCCCTTGCGTTAATGGCGTTAATAACAATTTTTGAATCCGCCACAACATTCATTATATCCGCTGCCAGCCTCGGTCTATCGATGGCTTCGATTTCAATGGCAACCCTATAAGTAGCGGCGTTATTGGTATCCCAAGAAACTTCGTCTAAAATACGCTGCTCTTCTTCTGCTCTGTAATATAAAATATTTGGGCAGTCGGATCGGTGAATGGTAATACCCCTTCCCCTGGTAATATATCCCACTATATCATCACCGGGCAAAGGATTACAGCATCTTGCAAGACGTACCATAATGTCCCCTACGCCCTTTACACGTACACCCTTGGAGGACTTATCAGATCTTCTCGCGGGCTTTATTTCGGGTATTATCTGCTCCGTGTCATCCTCAAGATATTTTTCTTTTATTCTTGAAATTACCTGCTGCGGGGTAATGGTGCCGTCTCCTATGGCTGCATAAACATCCTCAACTTTACTCAAATTAAACCTTTTGCCCACTTCCAACAGTCTTTCATTGTTAACAACATCCCCAACCTTTAATCCATTTCTCAATACTTCCTTTTCAAGGAGTTCCTTTCCCTTTGCCGCACGATCCTCTTTACCAATCTTTTTAAACCAATTTCTTATTCTATTTTTTGCCTGGGATGTCTGCACAATATTGAGCCAATCCCTGCTAGGACCGCTTCCCTTTGAGGTAATTATTTCCACAATATCCCCAGTTTTCAATTTATAATCCAGGGGAACTATTTTTCCGTTCACCTTAGCACCAACACAGGTATGTCCAACCTGTGTATGAACTTTATATGCAAAATCAATGGGTACGCTGCCGGCGGGCAGCTCCACAACATCCCCCTTAGGAGTAAATACGTATACCCTATCTGAAAAGAAGTCTATTTTAAGGGATTCCATAAATTCCCTTGCATCCTTCATGTCCCTCTGCCATTCCAGAAGCTGCCGCAGCCATGACAGCTTTTTCTCAAAATCCTCATCCCCCTCAACCTGGTTTTTATATTTCCAGTGGGCTGCAATACCATATTCAGCAGTTCTGTGCATTTCCCAGGTTCGTATCTGAACCTCAATGGGTTCCCCCTGGGGACCAATAACAGTAGTATGGAGGGATTGGTACATATTGGGTTTGGGCATTGCTATATAATCCTTAAATCTTCCAGGTATGGGTTTCCAAAGGGCATGGATTATGCCCAGCACCCCATAACAATCTTTTACACTGTTCACTATAACCCTTACAGCTATAAGGTCATATATCTCATTCAAGCTTTTTCCTTTTTTAACCATCTTATTGTATATGCTGTAAAAATGCTTGGGTCTGCCGCTGATATCCGCTTTGATATTGACTTTCTCCAATTCCTCTTTAAGTATTTCAATGACCTTATTGATATACTCTTCCCGTTCCTGGCGGCGCTTGGAAATCTTTTTTACAAGATCATAATAGCGGTTTGGATTAAGAAAACGTAAGGACAGATCTTCTAGCTCCCATTTAATTCTAAAAATACCCAACCTGTGAGCAAGGGGAGCAAATATCTCCAGGGTTTCCTCTGAAATTTCTTTCTGTTTTTCTTTAGACTGATGGGCAAGGGTGCGCATGTTGTGCAGACGATCTGCAAGTTTTATGAGAATAACCCTTATATCCTTAGCCATTGCCAAAAACATTTTACGTAGATTTTCAACCTGCTGCTCTTCCTTGGAAGTAAACTCAATGCGGCTGAGCTTGGTAACCCCGTCAATTAAAAGAGCTATTTCTTCCCCAAATTCCTCTTTTATCTCCTCTAAAGTTACTTCCGTATCTTCCACCACATCATGAAGTATGCCCGCAGCAATGGTAGCCACATCAAGTTCCAGTTCCGCAAGGATTAAAGCAACATTAAGGGGATGTTCTATATATTCCTCACCGGACAGGCGATACTGGCCGCGGTGAGCTTCCAAAGCAAAATCATAGGCTTTTTTGATAAGAGAAATATCCGCCTTTTTATTATAGGATTTTACAACTTCTATAATAGTTTCAATATCCATAACCATCACAACCTCTATCTTTAATCACAGTGATCACTGGTTAATGCCGCTTCACTACGGTTTATCTCAAGTTGATTTAGGAGACTGTAAAATGCCTGGTACTCCCTTTTTATTTCCCTAAAACGCCATGACGCCTCGGCATTCACTTTACCTATATTTCTCTTCCCCAGAATCCCCAGCTCATTTATTATTGCCAGGGCAGTTTTTAAGGCATGAACGCTGACAAACTTTTTAGCATTTTTTAATTTAAAATATTCATAGAGTTTCCTGAAAATATTTTGAAGATCATTGGAGTTTATTCTACCAGATAATTGATAAACGTAATTTAAAGTATCCCTGTTGGGAAAAATTCTTCTTATATAATTGAAGGTTTTTTGTACACCAATATTATTATAAGCCAAGTAAAGTTTTGGAGCTACAATAAAGCGGCCGTAATCAAAAACATTAAGGGGAAAAGAATGGATAATCGCCCTTTCTGCCATATTCACTAAATGCTGTTCCAATCTACGGGAAGTAATTAAAATTTTAGCTAAACCGTTATTAAAGTCTTCCAATGCCAATTCCCGCTGACTCTCCGTTAATCTTCCAAAATAATACTTAATCTCATGGGGTTTTAAAGAATCTTCTTGTTTAAGTCTTCCAGCCAAGGATAAAACTTCCCGCTCACTGTTTACAAAAATTATTGTGGACAGCCTATGGGAAATAAAATCATTAATAAACCAATCCTTACCGCTGTTGGACATGTTTATTATTTCAGCATCAAAATCCCTTTGGATAGAAAAAATTTGGTCTACTTCAAGGGACTTCTTTATCCAATCCCCTTTCAGAGAAGGCCCTTTACCCACAAAAAAAACTGAACCTTCCCAATTTTTAAGCACATTTTTTATATCAACAACAAGCTGCTGTAACTCCGGAGAATTACTATTCCAATACCCCATATGAATGCAAAGAAAATTGGGAACAACTTCTACGGCAGATCTTAATCTCTCTAGTGCTCCCCAGCAGTCAAGAGTTGTTATTAAAAAACCAAGCTCCCCTTCGTTAATTTCTGAAATTACTGAATTAATTTCTTGGTCAAACAATGAACCGTCTATTCTCTTAATCCTTAAAAAACCATGGGTTCCTCTGGCAGTTTTTTCAAAATCCAACGCCATACTTTGAAGTGGAAATATGAAACAACCCAAAATTTTAGATTGCTCCCCATACATCATTAATTCATTAATAACCCTTTCCGGCATACCAACATATTGTATGCGCTTTTTTAATTTTACAAGTTCATCGTAAGTCTCAAAATTATTTGATTCCAACAGTGCCCCATAATTTTTACCTTCCGGAACATAGGGAAAAATATCAACAACATTTAGTTGAACTTCCTCAAAACCATTGTATTTATTAATTTCCGGGCAAAACACTATATCAACCCGGCTTTCCAGCTCTTCCTGACATTCAGCCAGTCCAAACCCTATTCCGTTAAAACGCTGATTTTCTCCTTCAAAAACCATCTTTAAATGTTCCTGCGTTTTCCCCACAGCTCGACATTCTATCATTTTGGCATTTCTATACAGGAATTTTGGAGATGGATTGCCGCAACCAAAGGGTTTTAACATCTGAATCTGCTCTGCAACGCTTTCATTAATTTCACTGAAAAAAACTTCACAATCCGCTTGTAAAAACGGCTCTTTTATTTCCTCCCTTTCACTGCTAAAGTGTATTTCCGCATAGGCATTAATGCGCTCACGAAGCAGAGGTATTTTATCGACGTCTATAAGAAAACCCCCCGCCTGTCGGTGCCCCCCATACTTAATAAACAGATCCTCACAATATTTATAGGCTTCATATAAATCAAAGTTTTCACGGCTCCTTCCGGAACCTTTGCCTATACCGGACTGAATGGAAATTAACACAGCCGGCCTCTTAAAAGTTTCCATAATCCTGGAAGCAGCTATGCCTATTATCCCTGAATGCCATTTTTCCGAAGCAAGAACTATTACCCTATCCTTTTCAAGGTCAGGATTTTCCTCAATGTAAGAAATGATATCATTCACAACTTGCTTTTCCAAAAGCTGGCGCTTAAGATTGAGGCGATGCAGCTTAACGGCCTGTTCCCAGGCTTCCTGGGGAGATTCCGACAATAATAGTTTTAAAGCTTCTACCGCATCACCTATTCTGCCCGCGGCATTAAGGCAGGGTATAAGTTTAAATGAAGCTTCCACTTCAGAAATCCTGTCTTTGTTTAGCAGTCCCTCCACTTCAAGCAGGGCCTTAAGTCCCTCATTAAAAGTATGTAAAAGTCGTTTTAGTCCGTGTTTTACCAAAATACGGTTATAACCCAGCAGGGGAACAACATCGGCAATAGTTCCCAGGGCTGCAAGATCCAACATGTCGCCACAATAAACGCCTTCCACAGGTTCCAGTCCAGAATATTCGGCTATTTTCTGGGCAAGAAAAAAAGATACCCCTGCCCCGGCAAGGTATTGTTTAGAATCCATGGAGCAGAGCTTTGGATTTATTACAGCATCTGCGCAGGGAATTTCCTCCCCCGGTTCGTGATGGTCAGTAACTATTACGCCTGCTCCTCTTTTACGAATAGCCTCGACGTGCCCATAGGCCTTTATGCCGCAGTCTACGGTAATAACAAGCCCGTAGTTTTCTTCCGAAACCAGTTGCACCGCATTTTCGTTTAAATCATATCCTTCCTCTATTCTATCGGGTATGTAATAATCAACCTGGGCGCCTAATTTTTTTAAAATCTTTATCATAATGGCTGAAGCGGCAAGTCCGTCCACATCATAATCTCCGAAAACCAAAATTTTTTTAGAGGACTTAATTGTTTTTTCTATGAGTTCCACGGCTTCAGTAAAACCATCAAGATAAGGGGGTCTAGCTATTTTTGATATGGGCACTTCCAGAAAATCTTTGGCAGCTTCAACGGAATCCACGCCGCGATTTATAAGTATTTGGGCAACAATTGGAGAAATATCAATTTCAGATGTTATCTTCTTTATTAAATCATATTTTCTCTTTGGAATCTTCCATCTTCCCACAGAATAACATTCCAAATTGAAACACCCTCTTGTTTGTATTTAAACATAAAATATGTCGACTCCCTGCCTTTGCAAACTAAAATTAGAAGCCGCCATCAATTTAATTCCTTTTTTTAGGGTATTTATTCCTGCACCTTTTCTGTATTTTCTGTTTTATTCAGTTCTTCTTGGGTTTCTGTTTCTTTGGATTTAAAATCTTCAAGCATTTTTGTCAGCCGCTCATTGGCTGCTTTTAATTGACGGAGTTCAACGGTTAGTTTTATCTGTCTAAAAAGTCCTATGAAAAAAATAATAACCGCCCCTGCCGTTGCAGAACCAATTATAACCAAAACTAGGGATATCCCTGAATATTTCCAACCTAAAAAAGCAATATCCACAGGCGTATTATTTTGCACAGCAAATATTGCTACTATCAAGGCAAAAAGAAGGGACAATACCAATACAAAATAGACCAAACGGATCACCCCTTGGGAAACCCTTTCCCCCAAAACCCCTATAGTTTAATTCCCCAAAACCAGGTAAAATCCTTTAAGATAAATTGCATAAAATCAATTTAAAAAAAGAAGCCTTAAAAAATAAGGCTTCTTTGATTCCGCTATGCTTTTTGAGCCTGTACTTTTCCACGCTTTTCTCTCATTGTTTTAAAAATAATCCAAAGGGGGCCGGCGATGAAAATAGAAGAATAGGTTCCCACTAAAATTCCCGCTAATAGAAGAATGGCAAAAACCTTGGTGGTTTCCCCACCGAATAATATAAGAGCAAGAAGGGTAACACAAGTTGTTCCGGTAGTATTCAAAGATCTTGCCAGGGTCTGCTGAATGCTCTCATTAACAAGAACATTTAGATCTCTCTTTTTTTGCAGTTTTAAATTTTCTCTAATTCTGTCAAAAATAACAATGGTATCATTTATGGAATACCCAATGATTGCAAGTATAACGGCAATAAAGGAACTACCCAATTCAAATCTGAAAATAGCTACAAAAGCTACAATAAACAAAAGATCATGTAGAAGAGCCAGCACCCCTGCAACGCCAAAATTAAATTCAAAGCGGTAAGCAATATAAAGGAGCATAAGAATAGACGCAATGGCAAGGGCAATCATACCCTTGTTGGTTATTTCCTTTCCCACCACACCGTCGACTTTCTCATTTCGCAGTATACTTACCTTTCCAAATTTTTTTTCAAAGGCATTTATAAGCTCACTGCTTTTTTCTTCATCTATGGAAGGGGTACGGATAATAATGCGATTTCCCTCCGCACTTTGTACGGGATTCTTCTCCAGTCCAAAATCCTTTAGTACACTGCGCACCTCTCCTGTGGAAACATTTTTACCAAATTGAACCTCTAAAATATTGCCTCCCGTAAAATCAATACCCAAATTAAGTCCTTTAATTCCACAGAAAATTAGTCCCGGAATAATGAGTAGCAGGGAAATTGTAAACCATATCTTCCGTTTACCTACAAAATCCACTGATATTACCTCCCCTGAAGCCCCAGGCCAAATAATTTTGGATTATTTATTAGACCCTTAGAAGTAAGCTCCCGTAAAATGTATCTAGTAAGAACAATAGCAGTGAATAAGCTGGCTAAAACACCAATGCTTAAAGTTACTGCAAAACCCCTTACGGGTCCCGTGCCAAATTTAAACAGTACGGCAGCAGCCAGCAGAGTGGTAATGTTCGCGTCCATTACGGTTAAAATTGCCCTTCTAAAACCGGCTTCCACACTGGCCCTGAGGGATTTTCCACTTCGAATCTCCTCTTTTATTCTCTCATAAATAATCACGTTGGCATCCACCGCCATGCCTACAGACAGTAAAAATCCCGCTATACCCGGCAGTGTTAAAGTGGCATTTAAAGCCGCCAGTACCGCAAGCACCAGTAGGGCATAAACAAGAAGGGCAAAATCAGCAACTAATCCAGGTACCCGGTAGAAGGAAACCATATAAATCATTACCAAAACAATTCCCCAAAAAACAGCCTTCTTGCTTTTTTCCAGAGAATCCTGTCCCAAAACAGGACCCACCGTTCTTTTTTCAATAATCTTAACATTAACGGGCAGTGCTCCCGCTCTCAGCAGGGCTGCAAGATTTGCCGCCTCCTCATAATCTGCAAATCCGCCGGAAATTTGTGCCCGTCCGTTGGAAATAACATCCTTTACAAAGGGACTTGTCAACATTTTTCCGTCAAGATAAATACCAATGACCCTTCGGGGGTCCCCTTCCCGGTATTTTTCTACCAATTCAGAGGTGGTCTCTGCAAAAATCTTTGTTCCCCTTTCATTGAACTGCAGATCTATAATGGGTTCATTGGTGGTTGGATCAATAACCCCCTGGGCATCGGAAAGGTCTGAACCCGTCAAAATGGTTTGTCCGTCATGGGTTTTAAATTCAAGATAGGCAGTTCTTCCAATAATATCAACAGCTTTTTCCGGATCCTTAACGCCAGGCAGTTCAATTATGAGGCGTCTGTCCCCTTCAATTTGTATAACAGGCTCAGCCACTCCCAGCTCGTCTACCCTTTCCTGCATAACCGCTTTCAGCTGCTGCATATCCTTATCAGTGATTTTTCCACCCTCGGGCTTTTCCGCAAGAAGAACAACATGTACACCACCTTGAAGATCTAAGCCAAGATTTATGTTATTTAAAATAGGATCTAAGGCAAAATAGCCGCCAACCAGTACAATTAGTACTACTGCTATAATTTTTGCCCATCGCATACTTCTGCCCCCTTGCTACAACACATATAATTACATAGCGCATAAAATTATACGAACTAATTATAAACCTACCCCCATCCAGTGTCAATTAAAAAGCCTTTAAGCATTCGCGCATGTATAAAATTTTCTTGAATAATTTCCCAGCCCTATGGGATTAACAAACCTACCTGTTGATTTATTTTTTATGATTTTATAATAAATTTGCTCCATTAATCACCATCCCGAAACTGCAGCCTAAAAATTCCGCTGCTTTTCTGCACATCATCATTCGAACCAAAAAAATTTCAAAATACTCCATAACCGAGCTAATTTCTAAATCAATATCAAGTTCCAGCCTGATTGTTTTTTTTTCAGGATCTACCCGCAAAAAGGAACGTTCAACGGCATAGTTTACCCTGTCATGGATATCAAAATTGGCAATATCCCTGTTCCTAACCCTTGAACGATGTACGTCGGATTTATCCGCAAGAATAAGGGCTGCTGCAACGTGATTAACGGGCTGACCATATTCCTCTTCATGGTTTCCGACAGCCGAAACAATAATGGCAATTTCTTCGGGATCCATCCCCATTTTAGACAAGATGTTATAAATTAGTGCCCCTCCCACAGCCCCATGATCATGCCTGCTTATAACATTCCCTATATCATGAAGATAACCGGCTATAGAGGCCAGCTCCACATCCCTTTTTCCATAACCCAATATCTGTAAAACATTGCCTGCAATATGGGACACCAGATTTAAATGTCTGTAACCATGTTCCGTAAAACCCATGGCCTTAAGATATTCATCGCCTCTACGTATATAGGTGTCAATTTCATGATTATTTTTTATGTCTTTAAGGGTGATCATTTATTACGTCTAGCACTCCTTTTCTTACGATTTTTTTCCCTTTAAAAAGAATAAAAACAGTAACGGTTATTTATTAATACCCTAACCATTACTGTTCCAAAAAATTTAATTATTAAGATTCATTATCTCCTTTTTCTTCATCAACAATATAGCCCACCGCGGCCTTTTGCGCCTTTATTTCCACATTGTCAGCAATTTTAAGGTTAATGGTATTTTCATCAACTTTTGTTATGGTCCCATGGATTCCACCTATGGTTACAATGTTTTTACCCACCTCTAAACTATTAAGGAGTTCCTGCCGGCTTTTCCTGTGTTTTTGCTGGGGTCTAATAATTAAAAAATAAAAGATCGCCCCAAGGAGAACTAAATAAAATAATAAACCCGATGCATTTTCCATTTGTTATACTACACCCCTTTTCTTAATTATTTGAGTCCTTTTCATTATTTTACCTTTAGCTTACAATCCCCTTTAATTTTCCGAAGGATAATATCTTAAAATTTCTTCAGCCACTTCATCGAAATTTCCCCTAATAATTGATTCCCTCAAGCGGCAGACAACACCGATGATATATGACAAATTATGTATGGTTGTAAGCCTTATCCCCAATATTTCCTTCGCTTTTATCAAATGTCTTATATAAGCCCTGGTATAATTTCTACACGTGTAGCAACTGCATTGAGGATCAAGGGGAGAAAAATCCTTGGCAAAGGCAGCATTTCTTACGGTTAGCCGACCCTTTGAAGTAAAAACAGTACCGTTTCGTGCCATCCTTGTGGGAAGCACGCTGTCAAACATATCAATGCCCCTCTTTATGCTCTCCACAATGCAGTCAGGGGACCCCACACCCATTAAATATCTGGGTTTGTCATTGGGCATCAGAGGAACCGTATAATCTAAAACCTCGTACATTAAATTTTTAGGCTCCCCTACGCTGAGCCCCCCTACAGCATATCCGTCAAAGTTTAAAGAAGTTATCTCCGCCGCACTTCGCTCCCTTAACGGACGAAACACACTACCCTGGATAATGCCAAACACGCTCTGACCTTTATTAAGATTAACCTTTAAACAGCGTTCGGCCCACTTGGTTGTCCTTTTTACTGATTCAAGGGCCTCCGCTTCCGTGCAGGGGTACGGCGTACATTCATCAAAAACCATTGCTATATCCGAACCCAACGCCCTCTGGATTTCCATAGCCTTCTCCGGGGTGAAAAAATGCGTTGACCCATCTATATGGGAACGGAAAACAACTCCATCCTCCTTTATTTCCCGTAAATTCCCCAAACTAAAAACCTGAAAACCCCCACTGTCAGTTAAAATGGGTTTTTCCCAATTCATAAATTTATGCAGACCACCTGCTTCAGCAATTAAATGATGCCCCGGCCTTAGATAAAGATGATACGTGTTGCTGAGAATTATTTCGGCACCAACCATCTTCAGTTCATCAGGGGTCATTGCCTTTACCGTTCCCTGGGTGCCCACGGGCATAAAAACAGGGGTTTCAATAACTCCATTGGGTGTGTAAATTACCCCGGCCCTTGTTAAACCGTTATCTAAGGTTTTTACAATTTTAAAATCCAAAGACATTAAATAAATCCGTTCCTCCTTTATGGTACTCCCGCTTTTTATAAAATAAACATCGCATCCCCGAAACTAAAAAACCTATATTTTTCCTTGACTGCTATATTATAGGCATTCAAAATATTCTCTTTTCCGGCAAAGGCACTCACCAGCATTATAAGGGTGGACTTAGGCAGATGAAAGTTGGTTATCATACAGTCCACAGCTTTGAATTTGTACCCGGGATAAATAAAAATATCCGTCCAACCTTCCTTGGGAAAAATTTCACCATTACTGCCCGCAGCGGTTTCAAGAGTCCTTACCGTTGTGGTGCCTACAGCTATAACCCTTCCTCCATTTTTGCGAACCCTGTTAATGGTTTCGGCATCTTTTACTTCTATTTGAAAATATTCTGAATGCATCCTATGATCCTCAATATTTTCAGTTTTCACCGGCCTAAAGGTTCCTAAACCCACATGTAGAAGTATATAAGCTAGGAAAACCCCTTTATTCTTAATTTCATTCAAAAGTTCCTGTGTAAAATGAAGGCCGGCGGTGGGAGCCGCTGCGGAACCTGCTATATCTCCATAAACCGTTTGATACCTCTCCCTGTCGCTCAACTTTTCTTTTATATATGGAGGTAGAGGCATTTCCCCCAGCCGTTCTAATATTTCGTAAAAGTTTCCTTCATAGTCGAAACTAAGAATCCTTTCCCCTTCATCAGTTTCTCCAATCAATTCACCCAATAATTCCCCTTTGCCAAAGATAAGTTTTCTCCCCGGCCTGGCTCGCTTTCCCGGCTTAACTAATACTTTCCATTTATTTAAAGATATTTCATTAAGCAGTAAAATTTCCACCTTTCCTCCGGAATCAGCCCTGCGTCCTTTAAGCCTAGCCGGTAAAACACGGGTCTTATTTAAAACTAAAACGTCGCCAGCTTTTAGATAGGCGACGATATCCCTAAAAACTTTGTGCTCAATTTCTCCTGTGTTTTTGTGGAGAACCATAAGGCGAGCAGCATCCCTGGGATAGATAGGCCTTTGAGCTATGAGCTCCTTCGGCAGATAATAATCAAAATCTTCTACTTTCATGCATAATCCCTCTTAAACTTTAATATTTTCTTACAATGTCAACTCCAGTATAATAGTGTTTTATTATTTCTCTATAATCAGCACCTTTTTCTGCAGCCATCCCCTGGGCTCCCCACTGACTGAGGCCCACTCCATGGCCATATCCTTTTCCTGAAATTTTAATTTCTTCGAATTCATCGGAAACACTTCTAACAGTATCCTTACCCGCTACGTAGTACAGATCCGTCTCGGAATAATCAACGGGGGTGATCTGTTTATTACCGTCTATGATATACAGTCCCTTCATACTATTGACTTCTCTTTTACCCTGGGGATCAAGAATGACAATACCGGAATCAAACTCAATATTAAATAACGTACTTTGTAGTCCAAGAACGGATCTAATATTATCCCTGTAAAAGGACCTTGAACCCTTGGTTCCTATAAAGGTTAATTCCGTCACTCTGCCCGAGACGGTTTCTTTTTTGCCGCTGCGATCCAAACGGCTTATTTTAATATTCATTAGGGTTCCGATATCAATGGATTTTTTAGCAAGAAGACTTTCCACCTCTTCCCTAGTCAAAACCTTGGTCCACTGATAGCTGCTTCCCGGCCAACCCGTGCTGCTCTGAGAAATGCGGAGAGCATATTCATCATAGGGAGACGGAACTGCCTTTAAATAGGGACGGGCACTTTCCCACACATTTTCACTGTTTTCCGTATACCCGCCAGCATTGGAATGAAAATAAGCCTCAATTACTGCTCCGTTATAGCAGATCACTTCACCCTTGGTTGCGTCAACGGCTGCCTTAACCCTTTCACCGCCAAATAAAATCTCCGCACTGTAACCTCCATAAACCTGAGTAGCCTGCGTAGTATCCACATCGTAATAACTTCCGGAACCCAGCCTGCTGTAAGCATAGGAACGGGATATTAAAGACTGGGCCTTAAGGGCTTCCTGTGGAGCACTGTACCCCATCTCTTTTCCCACCACACCGTAAAGATACTGCTCCAATGGCAGTGAATTAACCATAATTAAACCATTTGCATCATTATAAATAACAAGGGAGCCCCGATATTGCGTATTATTATAACTGAAAATACAACTTTTATTCCCATCCACGGGACGCACGATAATGGGGCCGCCATAGATAGAATTTACACTTCCGCTCATTATTCTTATGGAATCTTCTTCCTTTATTACGGTACAAGTATCCCCTTCCGTCAGGTATGCCGCTGCTTCTCCCGTTGCCCCATCGGCAATTTCAAAAACCCCTTTATAGGATTTAAAAGTCGCTACTGTTTTACCCCTATCAAGACCCACCCTAATATTAGGTTCCGCCGCCGAGGCAATTGTGCAGTCAACCAACAAAATCACTGTCGCGGTAAGCACAGCAGCAGCAAATAAAGCAATTTTATTATTTTTGAGCATCTTTATCATCCTCTTCATCCTCAACTTTCCTAAGGTAAAAGGTATATTATTTTTTCAATATTATAGAGAAATTTCCTGCAAAAAAATTTTTAACGTCGAAGAATAAGGGTAAAAATTAACGACAGTAAAATACTTAAAATTATACTAGTAACTATTGGGAAATAAAATGTAAAATTACCTCTTTTAATTACTATATCTCCCGGAAGCCTACCTATTTTAAACAGACCCCCAAACCCCAAAAGGGTTCCGCCAATAATGATCATGATAATCCCAAAAAAGATTATCATTTTCCCCAATTCATGCATTTCATTCATGAAAAAATTTTCCTCCCTTTTTCTTTTTTAGTGTTTAATCTAAAAATTCAACTGCTGCTGTTCAAGATCCCCAAAAGATAATCCCAAATGATTGTAAGCACTTTTTGTAATTACTCTGCCCCTAGGAGTTCTTTTAATAAACCCTAACTGCAGTAAATAGGGCTCATAAACATCACTTATAGTTTCAGGATCTTCCCCCACTGCTGCTGCAAGGGTTTCTAACCCCACTGGACCCCCGTCAAATTTTTCAATAATTACTTCTACGATTCTGCGGTCAAGGCTGTCCAGGCCCAAATCATCAATCTCCAGCATATTTAAAGCTTCTGTGGCCACATCATAAGATACTTTCCCATCGGCTTTAACCTGGGCAAAATCCCTTACCCTTTTCAAAAGCCTATTGGCTACCCTCGGCGTCCCCCGAGAACGCCGGGCTATTTCATAAGCCCCTTCCTTGTCAATTTCCACATTTAAGATGTCAGCAGATCGTAAAACAATCTGCTCCAGTTCCTCTACGTTGTAAAAATCCAGCCTGGCCAATACTCCAAAACGATCCCTCAAGGGTGAAGTAAGGAGGCCGGAACGGGTAGTGGCTCCTATCAAAGTAAATTTTGGGAGTTCCAATCTTAAGGATCTTGCACTGGGGCCTTTACCTATAATAATATCCAGACAGTAATCTTCCATAGCAGGGTATAATATTTCCTCCACTGCACGATTAAGCCTGTGTATTTCGTCAATGAACAGCACATCATGGGGCTTGAGATTAGTTAAAATTGCTGCCAAATCACCGGGTTTTTCAATGGCAGGCCCTGAAGTCAACCTTATTTGAACGTTAAGTTCATTGGCAATAACATGGGCCAATGTGGTTTTTCCCAAACCGGGAGGACCGCTCAATAAAACGTGGTCCAAGGCCTCATTCCTTTCCTTTGCAGCTCTAATAAAAATCTCCAAATTATTTTTAACCTTGTCCTGCCCTATGTATTCATTAAGCCTTTTAGGACGAAGGGTTTTTTCTATCTCCCTGTCCTCTTCATTTATGCAACCAGACATAATTCTGGGCTCATCCTTTTTCACTGTTTATCCCCCCTGATTACCAAGACACTGGAGCACATACCTTACTAAAACCTCGCTCTCTGCTTCCTTCCCAAAATTAGATACTGCCTCCATTAAAAACTTATCTATCTCATCCAGCGTAAAGCCCAAACCTTCCAATGCCTGACGGGCTTCCATTAAGTTTTCGGGAGTCGACTTTTCTTCCGAAAATACTTTCGCAGCGGTTTTCTTGAATACATCCTTTAACTCAAGAATAATCTTTTGGGCCGTCTTTTTCCCCACTCCCGGAAGGCTCTTCAGCCTATTAGTATCACCTAAAATCACAGCATTTTTAAAATCATTAAAGGAGATGGACGCTGTTATCTGCAGCGCAATTTTTGGACCAATTCCGCTTATTTTAATAAGGGTTTCAAAAAACTGCAGCCTTTCAAAGGAGAGAAAGCCATATAGTTCAATACAGTCATCCCTAACATTTAGATATGTATAAATCTTTACCCTTTGACCTATTTTAAGGGATAAAAACTCATCGGGAGACATCAAGACCTTATATCCTACGCCGTTGACATCAACAACTGCTTCATTTCCCCTCTTCATATCTAATACACCGTTTAAAAAAGAAATCATTAATAACTCCCACCTTTATTTTAAACCCTTTACAAAATCATTAAAGCTTTTATGGTGAGCGTGACAAATGGCAAGCCCTAATGCATCTGCAACATCATCGGGCTTAGGTATTTCATGTAAATTTAAAAGTATTTTAACCATTTTCTGCACTTGACTTTTATGGGCCCTTCCATACCCCACAAGAGCCTGCTTAACCTGTAAAGGCGTATATTCCACTATGGGAATATTTAAATGGGCAGCAGCCAGTATGACAACACCCCTGGCATGACCCACCGCCATAGCTGTACGGGAATTTTTATTAAAAAAAATCTCCTCCACCACCACACAATCGGGTCTGTTTGTTTTCATTATATTAATAAGTTCATCATATATTTTAACCAACCTCATATAAAGCGTCTGGTCTGCATGGGTACGTATGCATCCGAAATCCCGGGCAATAAAATTTTCTCCATTGACTTCAATAGCTCCATATCCGGTTATTGCAGTACCAGGATCAATGCCCATTATTACCAACTCTTTCCCCTCCTCGATTTTTATTTCTACGATGGAATAACTTCTCCTTTAAATAGGCAGGAAATAAAAAAAGCTCCCAACGGAGCAAGGCTGTAGACAAATAATCTTAAGTAAATCTCATAAGGTATCTGCTGCTGTTTGCGAAAAACTTAACTAACTTTTGGAGTAAATTCAAAGTAAATCTAAAATTTAATAATTTCTATATTCATCTAAGGAATCCATTGCCTCAAGCATCTTTTCAGCACTGGGAAAATTGAGTTCCCCTTTTTTTATCATCTCCTGCCATTGGAGTGGAAGTTCTTTAATTTTTATATTTGTTACCTCCAAATATCCTCCGTTAACCCCCGGAGGGCCCTTGATAACCGCTACATATTCGCCAAAGGCTCCCAAATGACGTTCCCCTTCGCATTTACTGCAAAGGATATTAAGCTTTTGTGCTAAAATCAGCTTATTTCCTTTTTCTTCTATATTCCAACCCTCTTTGGTAGGGAATGTTTCCCGAAGCTCTTTGATTGAAACATTACTTATGCTTCCCAAATTAAGGGGTTCCTTATGGCCGCATATATCATAAACCCTTTGGGCCTCTACAACATCAAATATTTTTTCAACCCTATCTTCTGCTGCAATGGGCTTTCTAGCTGTTTTAAAATCTTTAAAATATTTTTCAAATGTATCCGTTACTGCAGCAAAATGCAAGGCAACACCCATAAGTACCGCCGCTCCAATAATTATAAGTACTTTTTTAAAATCTCTGAGAAAATACATAAAAACATCCACCCCATTTTTGGGATTAATACTTTCTTTAATATAACCATTATTATCCAAATATATACGGGGTGGAATAATTTACTAAATTTTTAACAAAAATCTATAAATTTAATTAAGGTTTTTCAATAAATCCTCAGGAATATCATAATTGGAATAAACTTCTTGAACATCATCAAGATCTTCAAGGTCCTCAATGAGCTGCAACATTTTTTCGGCTGTTTCTTGGTCATTAATCACAACGGTATTCTGGGGAACCATGGTAACTTCAGCTGATGAAATTTTAATTCCCTTTTCTTCAAGGAAATCCTTTACTTCCTTAAAATCCTCGGGTAAAGTGATAATTTCAACCACTGAATCTTCCGCTTCCACATCTTCAGCCCCGCTATCTATGGCAGCCATGAGAACATCGTCCTCATCCTGTTCCGTCTCCTTCAGATCCACAATAATCTGACCCTTTTTTTCAAACATCCATGAAACGCAACCGCTCTCCCCCAAATTGCCTCCGCGCTTGGTAAATATATGCCTTATTTCACCGGCTGTCCTATTTCTGTTATCCGTTAAAGCACTGCAGAGAACGGCAGCTCCCCCTGGTCCGTATCCTTCATAATAAACATTTTCATAATTTACATCGTCCATTCCCCCGGAGCCCTTTTTAATTGCCCTTTCAATATTTTCATTGGGCATATTTGCAGCCTTTGCTTTTTGAATTGCAGCACTTAAACGGGGATTTAAAGCGGGATCTGCCCCCCCTTCTTTAACTGCTACCGATATTTCCCTTGCCAATTTTGTAAACAGCTTCCCCTTCTTTTCATCCATTCTTGCTTTTTTACGTTTAATATTTGCCCATTTAGAATGACCAGCCATTTATTTCACCCCATTTCCAATATACTGATTATACTTTTAATTTAAATTTTAATTTAAAAATCAGGGATAGGGGGTATATTCCGTTTATGCTCGCTCTTTTTTATCATGTCTTGAACCCGTTCTGCAACATGTGAAGGACCTTCACCGGTTATCAGATATCTATCAAGCTCCTTATAACTCATACCCATTTCCTGCTCATCCGTCTGACCTACCCAGAGACCGGCGGAAGGCTTTTTATTTATTATACTCTCCGGAATCCCAAGGATTTTAGCTGCCTCATAAACTTCTGTTTTATAAAGGTTGCCTATGGGTTCTATATCCACTCCTCCATCTCCGTACTTTGTAAAATATCCTGTAAGTATTTCACTTTTGTTGCCTGTGCCCACCACAAGATAATTATACAAATTTGCATAATAATAGAGGGTTGTCATTCTCAGGCGGGACTTAATATTGGCCTCAGCAATGAAATAATTTTTATTAACATTCTGTAAAACTACTTCCAGCAATTTATCATATACCTTACTCAAATCAATAACGAAATACTTTATATTAAATTTCTCAGCTACTTTAATTGCATCCTGCATATCCTGGGGATGGCTGTGGCACGGCATTATTAATGCTAAAATATTATGGGGGAAGGCTTTCTTACAGAGAACAGCCACTATAGAAGAATCCACACCCCCACTCAGACCAAAAACAGTACCCTCTGCCCCTGCTTCCAAAACCTTATTTTTAATCCAAAGGGCAATTTTTTCAAGACGAACTTTCACAGAAATACACCTTCTTTAAAACCGAGTTATATTTTTTCTAGAACTATCTTGTGTTCTACCAGAGTCATCTCTTTGATCCTGGCTTTTACAATTTTTCTTTCTCCAAAAATGTTTTCCAAAAATAATTCGTCACCGGAAGGTATAATTTTATCAACCCTTTCCAGCAGAAGTTCTTCCCCTTTATCTTCACTGTACAAATAGACGTTGGATTCGCACATCTATTCCACCTCCTTAAATTCCTTCAGCTGATCAATGAGCTTCTCAATTTGGTGCGGCAGCGGCTCATCTTGTACTCCTACAATGTTTATCCCCACCCTATTTATTGGTAATAAAAACTTTACCGCACTACTTTTTCCTATGGCTTCTGCCATGGCAGGGGTCAATTCCCCCAACATGGAATGAGCCACTAAAATGGCAACGGTACCTGTAATAACATCTACTTTTGAAACATTTTGAATTATAGCGTTTTCACCCGTTGCTCCTTCATTGGCACCGGCCTTAAGCATCATTGTGGTAGCAACGGAGTTAGTTCCCAGGGCAAGTATCTCAACACTATCCCCAAAAGTAGACCTTATTTCCTTTGTAATATGCTTTCCTATTCCTCCACCCTGTCCATCTATAACAGCAATTTTCATAATTTATCCCTCTATCTAATTTTAGATAACTTCAACTCCAAGGGTATTTTTCATCTCTTTTAAGGCAAACTTATGGGCTTCTAAATCAAAGGACGTAACGCAATTTTTCGGAACGATAACCTTATAATGCAAATTTCTTGCATCAGCTGCGGTGTATAATACACAGATATTGGTGCATACCCCCACTAAAATTAATTCTTCAATCCCCTTTTCTCTCAAAGTTATTTCCAGATCCGTTCCGGCAAAGGCACTGTATCTTCTTTTTTTTATAATATAATCTCCCTCTTGGGGCGCAAGCTCTTCAATAATTTCCGCTCCTTTAGTGCCTTTTACACAATGACAGGGAAACATTTCAAATTCAGCATCGTCCATCAAATGATTATCACATATATAAATAATGAAAGAACCCGAACTTCTTTCTCTGTCTAATAATTCTTTTATATCATCAATAATCTCTTTTCCCTGTTCTCCCACATAAAGGGTTCCCGTTTCCCTTATAAAGTCCTCCAGCATATCTATAACCAAAACAGCCTTTTGAGACATAAAAACACAGCCTCCTATCAAAATTAATCCCTTTTTTCCTTTAATATTTTATAATTTTTTATACTAATAATAAAGGTTAAGAAGAAAGCTTTAAAACATTCGTTTCCTTTGAAGAAAGTAAAATAATAGCAAAAGAGCTCCTCCAAAAGGAGGAGCTCTTTTTTAAAAATGCTCTGGCAGCGACCTACTCTCCCAGGGGCTCGCGCCCCAAGTACCATCGGCGCTGGAGGGCTTAACTGCCGTGTTCGGAATGGGTACGGGTGTTCCCCCTCCGCTATTGCCACCAGAAACCTT
>JAAYIF010000055.1 GCA_012523575.1 Clostridia bacterium | reverse complement strand
GGGGACAGGAGTGGGGTGGAGGCCCGCGGCCACAAGGCCGGCTATATGAGCCATATCAACCATGAGATAAGCCCCCACTTCCCTGGCAATATCCGCAAAAATTGAAAAATCTATAATCCTGGGA
This sequence comes from Clostridia bacterium, assembly GCA_012523575.1. Taxonomy (GTDB): domain Bacteria; phylum Bacillota; class DTU086; order DTU086; family DTU086; genus 41-269. Next base: position 25,348 of record JAAYIF010000055.1, on the reverse strand, counting down.
TAAGCACTGGCCCCGGCAACGATGATTTTTGGTTTGTACTTTTTAGCAATTTCCCTCACCCGGTCATAGTCAATGCGCTGGGTTTCCCTGTCTACGCCGTAAAAAACCGTTTTGAAATAGGAACCGGAAAGGCTTACGGGACTCCCATGGGTAAGATGTCCTCCGTGGCTCAGATCCATTCCCATGATCAGATCTCCGGGCTTAAGAACGGCAAAATAAACGGCAGTATTGGCCTGGGCTCCCGAGTGGGGCTGAACATTGGCGTGATCCGCCCCAAAGAGCTCCTTTGCCCTTTCTATGGCAAGGTTTTCCACAATGTCAACATATTCACAGCCGCCGTAATACCTCCGTCCCGGATAGCCTTCGGCATATTTGTTGGTGAGCACCGAACCCATGGCTTCCAGGACCCCTTCGCTCACAAAGTTTTCCGATGCTATGAGTTCAATTTTTGTTCTCTGGCGGTTGAGCTCCAGCTCTATGGCTTCAGCCACCTCGGGATCGATTTCCTTTACTTTTTCAAGACTTTTCATTGCACACTCTCCCCTTCGATATATTGGCGCTCCACAGCGGGTATCTTGTCAACCCTGCGCTTATGCCTTCCCCCTTCAAACTCGCTTTCAAGCCAGACCTTTAGAATTTCTAAAGCAAGGCCCGGCCCCACTACCCTTTCTCCCAGGCACAATATGTTTGCATCATTGTGCTCTCTGGACATCCGCGCAGAAAAGGTATCGCTGCACACCGCAGCCCGGACTCCCGGCACTTTGTTGGCCGTGATGGCCACACCGATTCCCGTTCCGCAGCACAGTATACCCCTGTCCACCTCACCGGAAGCCACGGCACGGGCCACCTTTAGAGCAAAATCGGGATAATCTACGGAACGGCTGTCAAAGGTGCCGTAATCCTCCACTTCAATGCCTGCTTTTTCCCTTAAATAATCCTTGAGAAGCTCTTTGAGATTGTATCCTCCATGATCGCTCCCAATTCCAATCTTCAATTAATTCACCTTCTTAAACCGCCTGTTAAATCTGTTAAATTATAACTTGCATTTTCTTCGACAAAATCGGATTATTTCCTTCACAAATTGCCTTCCTCTCTTTTTTCAGCTAAAAATTTTTCAATGGCCTGCTGCACATACTCTTCAAGTTCCAGATATAAGATTTCATACTCATCCACTGACCCTCCGTAGGGATCGGTTATATCAAGAATATTGGCTCCCTTGCTTAACTCATGAAGCTCTTCCCTTAAAGGATTGGTAAGCTCCCCATACATCCGTTCAAGCTCCATCATTTCATTTTCTATTTCTCTCATCTTAATTCCCAGTTCCCTGTGCCGCTGCCTGAGCTCCTCCATTTTTCTTCCGTATTTTTTAAAAAATTCCCTTTCCTTTTCCTCAAGGAGTGATTTAGTCTCCAGGTACTCGGGGGAAATAATATCAAGCTTGTCCAAAATATATTCCTTTAATGTAAATATCTTTCCCCATGCCCAGGGAGCCGCGGCAAGAATCTGCCTTTTATGTCCCTCGGTCATGGTTAAAATAAGGTCCGCTTTTTCAACTAATTCCGGGGTTACCTGTTTTGCCCTATGTTCCAAAAGCTCAATGCCCTTTTTTTTCAAAGCCTCCACTGCCTGGGGAGAAGCGGGGCTCCCTTCCAGGGCAGCCGTTCCCGCTGAAATCACCTCAATATCACAATCCTTAAACTCTTCCCGGAGCAGTTTTTTTGCAATGGCCTCCGCCATACTGCTGCGGCACGTGTTCCCGGTACATACATACAAAATGGTGTACACCGCAGTCACCCCCTATGCGGCAATCATTTTTATACCTATCAACAAAAGGATTAACGAACCGGCAAGTTCAGCTTTATTCCCCAACCATCCCCCAATGCGGTTTCCGAAAAGAAACCCTACAGCGGTCATCAATCCCGCCGCAGCCCCAAAAATCCCCACCGTCAGGGGAAGGTTAAAATTAAAGGTCCCCAGCCCAAAGCCCACGGTCAGGGCATCCAAACTTACACTGCCTGCAAGGAGAATAAGACCCCAGAAACCCCCTATTAATTTAAGCTTACCCCCTTTTTCGGAAGAATTTCCTCCTTTTTTGGATGTACTGATATATTCGGCTATCCCCTGAACACCAATGAATATCAGAACCAGCGCCCCCAATATACCGGCAGCCTGTCCTACAGCCCTCCCAAGAACAGCTCCCATGGAAAGTCCTATCAAGGGCATAAGAATGTGGAAAAGGCAGATGACTGCTGATGCCATAAAGGCCCGCTGAACCTTTATCCCGGCAACCCCTATTCCCACAGCCATGGAAAAGGCATCGGTGCCAAGGGCACAGGCCAAAAGCACCGTTGTAAGCAGGTTATTCAATAAAAACCCCCCTTAAAGTGTTCCGGAAAGCAAAAAAATGATAACAAAACCCGCCAGGGCTCCTATGGCAGACATAAGGGTATGAGTTCGGACCGCCTCGGGTACCAGTTCAAGGGTCACAATGTAGGACATGGCTCCCCCGGCCAGGGCCAACATTAAGGAAATAAGGTTCTCGGATAAATTTACCAGCCAAAACCCCAGCAGCGCTCCAAAGGGTGTAACAAGGCTCACAAGGGCAACCACAAGGGCAGTGCGCCTTCTTCCCATTCCTCCCATCAAAAGGGGAGCTGCCACTGCCATTCCCTCGGGAATATTGTGAAGGCCTATGGCCAAAGCTATTATTACCCCGAGGCGCACCTCTGCGGTGTACCCCGCTGCTATGGCTATCCCCTCGGGAAAATCGTGCAGTGCTATCCCAATTCCCACAAGGGTGCCCAGACGGAGAAGGTGCCCTGAAGCATTAAAGGAACCGTCCACAAAATTCATTATTTTTCCCATCATGCCGTCCAGAATTAACAAAACCACAACACCCAAAAGAAAGCCCACAGCAGAGGTTAAAGGGTTTCCGTACTCAAGGCTTGAAGGCAAAAGGTCAAAAAAAACAACCCCGCACATTATCCCGGCGGCAAGACCCAGAAATAAAGCCAGGGACCTTTCCGTGGACCTCCCCGCAAACATTACCATCAAGCTACCCAAAAAAGTAGAAATCCCCGCGGCAAAGCTAAGCAGCAGTATTTCAAACAAAAAAATCCACCTCGTTCCCCTTTCTCAAAAAATTCTATTCAGGAAAGGAGAGGCATAGTATCTTTGGGCCTATTTTCCATTACAGCTGGATTATACGATTCCCCGAAGCCTTTATTATTCTGTTCATTACCGCATACCCAATTCCCTTAAAGGGGAATTCCTCCACCAGGATAACGTCCATATTCTCTTCATCACACCGATGAAGGGCTTCGTATAATTTTCGAGCCACGGTTTTGGGTTCTTTTCTGCTCCCAAGAACCATTAGGAGATCCGCCTTAAAATCATTTTGGAGGTAGTGCTGCTGCGTCTCCCGGGAACATAGTACAGCAACCTTTTTGCCCTCTTTCTGCCAATTTAAGACCAGCTCTTTTATTTTTCCCACAGCCTTCTCAATATTCCCATGGATTATATATAATTCACCCCGGGGGGAATAGTGTCTGTATTTCATTCCCGGGGATCGGGGAATAAATTCATCCCCATTTAAATTTTCCCTCTCCGAAGAAACCCTTACCCTTTTCAACACCCTTTCCAGCTGCTCCCTGGTAACCCCTCCCGGACGAAGAATGGTCGGGACATCCGAAGAAAGATCCAGAACGGTGGATTCCACCCCCACAGAGGTAGAACCGCCGTCCAGAATTCCACCGATAACGCCGTACATATCCTTAAGTACATGATCTGCAGCGGTGGGACTGGGTCTTCCGGAAACATTGGCGCTGGGAGCGGCAACGGGGCAGCGGGAACGGCGTATGAGCTCCAGGGCAACCCTGTGCCTGGGCATACGCACCGCCACAGTATCCAGCCCCGCTGTAACCACATGAGGTACCTCCGGGCTTTTGGGTAAAACAAGGGTAAGGGGCCCGGGCCAAAACCTCCGAACCAGCAGAGCTGCCTCCGGGGGAATTTCTTGCACCACTTTCTCAAGGTGACGCCAGTAAGCCACGTGGATTATTAAAGGATTGTCCGCAGGACGCCCTTTGGCAGTGAATATTTTCTGCACGGCTTCGGGATTAAAGGCATCAGCCCCCAGACCGTATACGGTTTCCGTGGGAAAGGCTACGGTATTTCCTGCCCGGATAAGGGAAGCTGCCTCAATTATTTTATTTTTCTCAGGATGAAAAGGATTTACCCTCCAGTACCTGGTGCGCATCCTTCTTTTTATTATAAAAATCACCTTCTGTTTAAAGTTTTTATATTTAGTCCTTAATCCTATCCCAAATTAGTATACCACATATTGCCTTTCATCTTAGCAAGGTCCAAAACCGTCTTCATTCTCTAAATTAAAAAAGGGCTCCAAATTTGAGCCCTTAACATCCTTATGTATTTCCCTTTTATGCCTTTTTAAGATCAGCCTTAGCCTCTCCGCTCAATACCCATCTTAAAAGGGGAGGAGTCACAACGGTGGTAACAATAGCCACCACCACCATTGCAGTGAAGAGAGCTTCGCTGATCAGCCCTCCGTCCAGGCCGATCTTTGCCACAATTAGTGCAACCTCACCCCGGGCAACCATTCCGATACCGACTATCGAAGAGCTTTTAAGATCCATTCCGGAAAACATTGCTCCCGCGCCGCATCCAATGATTTTTGCCAGCACTGCCAGGAGGGTAACCACAACGGTAAAGAGTATCATATCCCCGGTCATTCCCCGGACATCCGCAGCAACCCCTATGCTTACAAAAAAGAAGGGAATGAAAAAGGAATAACCCACCTGCTCGGCGCCCTCAAAAATATCCATTTTGTGTTTTGTCATGCTTATCATAAGTCCGCACAGATATGCTCCCACTATTCCGGCCATGCCCATATATTCCGCAGCTATGGCATAGGCAAGGGCGATAATAATTCCGGCGGTTAAAACGGGAACGGTAATGCCCATTTTGGACGCAAAATTCAATATTCTGGGGACGACGGTAAGACCCACTGCAATGCCCAAGGCAAAGAACAGGACAACTTTAACGGCTATCATAGCCACACCGGCAAATCCGCCTCCCTGCCCCATTTCTATCCCCAGAACAATACTTAAACAAATGAGACCTAAAATATCGTCGATAACTGCCGCCCCTAAAATGGTGAAACCTTCCCTGCTCTGAAGCCTGCCCAGCTCCCGAAGGGTTTGCACGGAAATGCTCACACTGGTTGCCACAAGGATTGTTCCCACAAAAAGGGCCCTCGCCCAGTCGTAGCCGAAAACAATGGCAATCCAATAACCCACAGCAAGGGGAACCAGCACCCCAAGGACGGCAGCCAAAAAGGCACCCTTAGCACTTCTTAAAAACTCTTCCACATCGGTTTCTACCCCGGCAATGAACATCAACATAAGGACCCCAATTTCTGCAAGCTCCTTAAGCATTGCCGTTTCGTGCACCAGCCCCAGCACGCTGGGTCCCACAATTATACCCACCAGTAATTTCCCAAAAACCGATGGCTGACCGAAGCGAACACTGAGATCCCCAGCAATCTTCACCGCTGCAAGAACGATGATTATAATAATTAAAAATTCGGTTTTCTCCAAAGCCTCCGGGGAAGGCTTGAATAAATCAAGAAAACTTATGCCTGCCGTAAACATTAATATCCCTCCTCCACATATATAAAAGTAAACATTATGCCATTTTGCCTGCGGCGCTATTATCCTCTGATTATTTCTTTAATTTATTCCCCCTTCACTGATAGATTCAAACTGGCAGATTTTAATTAAAAGCAAGGCCCAGCATTCCGGAAATTATGATGAGAATTATGGGATTAACTTCCAGATACAAGGCCCCCAGGATATTGCCCACAACCAACAACCAGCCTAGGGGGTCGTACACCGACTGCCCCATAATCACTATTCCCGCATAAAGAATAAGGGTCACAACAACGGGCCTTAAACCCGCAAAAACATTATGGGTATGGCAGGAAGCTTGGTGCCCGGGCATCAATCTTAAAAGAAGGAGCATAGCCGCTGCCGACGGAATGCTCACCCCCATCGTTGCCAGGACCGCGCCCAAAACATCTCCGATTTTATAACCCACATAGGTAGCAGCGTTTGTGGCCACGGGGCCCGGGGTCATTTGGGCAAAGGCAAAAAGGTCAATGAGCTCCCCTTGGGAAAGCCATCCGTGTTTATGTACAATCTCCCTCAAAAGAATAGGGAACATGGCATTGCCCCCGCCAAAGCTGAACATTCCAATTATAAAAAAGACAAAAAAAAGCTTTAAAAACACTCTACCACCAGCCCTTTTTAATCCCGCTTCTTAAAGGTTTTAGTTTCCTTTCCTTCCCTAGGAAAGTAAAGGAGCACGCCCAAAATACCCCCTGCTATAATAACCAGGATTGGATGGGCATTAAATAAAACCAGGACTAAAAGGCTTGCCAGGGCAATAAAAGTACCTTTGGCATCCTTTATGGCTTCCCTGCCCAGAGAATACGCCGAAGCAAACAGGAGCCCTACCACTGCAGGGCGGGCACCGGAGAGAAACTGCTCAATGTGTTCGGTGCTCCCATGCTCCAATAAATAAAAGGCCAAGAGGAGAATAGCAAAAAATGAAGGTAAGACTGTGCCCACCGTTGCCAAAAGAGCACCCAAATAGCCCTTGATGTTATAACCCACCACGGTGGAAGCATTTATGGCCACTCCCCCGGGACCGCATTGGGCCAGGGCCATAATATTCAGGAATTCTTCCACATCCATAAGCTTCCTTTTTTCCACAAATTCTTTCTGCAGAAGGGGGATCATCACATAACCCCCTCCAATGGTAAAAATACCTATTTTCACAAAAAGTAAAAAAAATTCTAGCAGGCCAATTTTTTTAACTCCGCTGCCCACTATCCAGAGCCTCCCGCGTTTTTAACGCTTTTTCGGCAGACCACAACCCGGTCCCTGCCACCGTAATCCCTTACCACCTGAATTTCCTTGTCAAAAATCCCGGCTCCGTCAAAAATCCTCCGCACCCCGGCAGCCTGATCCCAACCTATTTCCACGGCAAGGACTCCCCCCGGCAAAAGACATTCCAAAGCCAGCTCCGACAGCCTGTAATAAAACCTAAGGCCCTCGTACCCGCCGTCCAGGGCCTCTCTGGGCTCAAAGGAAATTTCCCTCTGCAGCCGGTCAATATCCCCCGAAGGAACATAGGGGGGATTGGATACAATCAGGTCATACTGTTCCCCGGGTTGCCAAAGAAATATATCATTCTGAGTAAAGTTTATTCTATCCTTTACTCCATGTCCTTCGGCGTTTTTCGCTGCAGTTTCCAGGGCCCTTGGGGAAATATCCACTGCCGTAACCCTGCTTTGGGGAAAATATTTGGCCAGGATTACTGCAATAATACCGCTTCCGGTGCCGACATCCAGTATATTCTCAAATTTTTCCCCTAAACCCAGCACCGCTTCCACAAGGACTTCCGTATCTCCCCGGGGAATGAATACCCCTTCTTCCACAAGAAAATTCATGGACATGAATTCCTGTTCTCCGGTTATATACTGAAGGGGGTACCCTTTTTGACGTTTGGCAACAAGCTCCCTAAACCGCAGAAATTCCCCTTTCTCCAGGGGGTCTCCCAGGGAAGCCAGGAGCTTCCCCCTATTCATACCCAGAATCTTTGACAAAAGTACTTCCGCCTCCAGGCGGGCGTTTTCAATTCCCTTTTCCCTAAGGCAGGAAGCAGCCCAAAGCAGTGCTTCCCTAACGGTTTTTGCCTCTTCGGAAACCAAGATTAATGCTCCACCTCTTTCAATTTTTCCGCCTGGTCATTGGTGATCAGGGCTTCGATTATTTCATCCAGTTCGCCCTCCAAAACGGCTTCCAGCTTGTGAAGAGTAAGACCAATTCTGTGATCCGTCACTCTGCCCTGGGGGAAATTATAGGTGCGAATCCTTTCGCTTCTGTCTCCAGACCCAACCTGGCTTCTGAGCTCGCTGTCAATCTGGCTTCTCTGCTCCTCCTGGAGCTTGGCTAAAAGGCGAGCCCTTAAAACTTTCATTGCCCTTTCCTTGTTCTTGTGCTGGGACTTCTCGTCCTGGCAGGAAACCACAATTCCCGTGGGAATGTGGGTTATTCTAACGGCAGACTGGGTGGTGTTGACGGACTGTCCCCCGGGTCCGCTGGAACAAAAGAGATCTATACGGAGATCATCGGGATCTATTTCCACGTCAACTTCCTCAGCTTCGGGCAGAACGGCAACGGTGACGGTGGAAGTATGGATCCGTCCCCCAGACTCCGTCACGGGAATGCGCTGAACCCTGTGAACTCCGCTTTCGTATTTGAGCCTGCTGTAAGCTCCCTTTCCCTTAACCATAAAAATAATTTCCTTAAATCCTCCAACATCGCTGGGGTGGGTATTCATAACCTCTATTTTCCAGTTCTTGCCTTCGGTATAGCGGCTGTACATGCGGAACAGATCTCCCGCAAACAAGCTTGCCTCGTCGCCCCCGGCACCGGCCCGTATTTCCATGATTACGTTTTTCTCATCATTGGGATCCTTTGGGAGAAGCAGTATCTTCAGTTGTTCTTCCAGGTCTTCTTTTCTCTGGGACAGAACCTCTATCTCCTTTTCAACCATCTCTTTAAATTCGGGATCCTGTTCTTCTTCCAAGAGAACCCGGGCATCCTCCAGCTCCTTCTCTACCCTTTTATAATCGCTGTATACGCTGACCACTTCCTGAAGCTCCGCATGGGCCTTGGCATTTTTCTGAAATCTCTCAGGATCAGCAATTACCTCAGGATCAGCCAACGTTTTTTCCAGCTCTTCATATTTTTGAACTATACTGTCCAATTTATCAAACATAACTTTCACCTCGTTAAGCGGCATATTTTATAACGTTTGCAAAATTAAACTGTCCATCAATTCCCCACGGGCTGACTTGCCTCCATATATACAAGGGAACTGTCGAAATTTTCCCCGGAGTTTTCCTTTAGATCTATCTTTTCCTCCGGCGGAAGAACTTCGTTTAGGGCCCGCAGAGCCACTTCCACCTGGTGATCATCGGGCTCCCTGGTGGTTAATTTCTGCAGCCAGAGGCCGGGTAGTATCATGAGACAAACAGCTTTATTATCCATATGCCTGGATGAAAATTTAATTATTTCGTAAGCAACTCCCGCTATAAGGGGCAGAAGAATAATGCGGGATGTGATTCTCCAGAAAAGGGTCTGTTCTCCCAAAAAGGTAAAAAAGAAAATGGTAAGCAGCACCACCATAAGGAGAAAAGCGGTTCCACAGCGGGGATGAAGGGTGCTGTATTTCTGTATGTTTTCTATGCGGGATAAATCTTCTCCCGCTTCATAGGCGTGGATCACTTTGTGTTCCGCACCGTGATACTGAAATACCCTCTGGATGTCCTTCATTACGGAAATTCCCAGCACATAACCCAAAAACACTACAATTCTAATAAACCCCTCCAATATATTTTGAACAAAGGGGGAAAAATAGCGGGCACCATAGTGAACGGCGGCAACGGGGATAACCACAAAAAGCAGAACGGCACGGCCCACCGCAGCTGCAATGGTTAGCACCGATTCCAGGGGGCTGAGCTTTTCATCCTCTTCTTCGTCCTCCAATGCTACATTGGCTGAAAAGGTAAGGGTCTTTATTCCAAGCACCAACGCTTCAAAGAGCGCCACCACACCCCGGAAAATGGGGCGCTTCAATAATGAAAACCTTTCCCCTATGGGAATAAGGGTCTGCCGTTCAACAACTATTTCCCCTCTGGGATTTCTTACAGCCACCGCCATTTCCCTGGGGCCACGCATCATTACACCTTCAATAACCGCCTGCCCGCCGTATTGAAAGTTTTTCAACATAACCCCCACATCTCCCTAATTAGCAAATTTATCCCAACCATATACGGGTAATTCCGGATTGCTTAAAACCTGGGTGTCTTTTAGAATAAACTATAATTTTTATTATACTTTATGGCCTTTTAATTGACAATTACAGTATAAAAGGTGAAAAATGCGCAAAAAAGGCGGAACCCTAAGCTCCACCCCAGACTGTCAACAAATCATCTTAGTAAATCTCATAAGTTATCTGCTGCGGTTTGCGAAACGACTTAACGAACGCCGATTAAAACCAGAAGGTGCGAGCATGGATGCTCGCACCAGCCATTCTCTCGCACGGACGCCAAATTTGGGGCGGTCCGGTTTTAAGCGGCGTGAGTTCCAAAGTGGGAAAGCCGCAGCAGATAGCTTTTGTCAAAAAGCTGAGGTGGAACCCCTAAGTTCCACCCCCGCATTTTAATCTTCAATCCCGTATTTGCGCTTAAATCTTTCAACACGGCCGCCTTTTTCCACGAAGACCTTTTTGGTACCCACATAAAAGGGATGACACTGGGAACATACTTCTACCCTAATTTCGGGCTTCGTGGAGCGGGTCTCAAAAGTATTGCCGCAAGCACACATTACTTTACACTCTTTGTATTCAGGATGTATTCCTTTTTTCATTTTTTTCACCTCTTTCATAACCCTGTAATTCCTAATTAACGGAAAAAGATTATATCACAATTTAATCAAACATTCAATGTGGTCAGCTCCAGATTGGCCGGTTTCTTTTTGGTACAAACCATTATAAACGCATACGCAGACTGTAGAAAAACTTTTTAATGAATTTATATGGGTCCTGGGTCTCTGCTGCGGTTTTCCAGCTGGTATATATGGTATTTTCCCCTTTACCTTAGGGGAAACATATTTTTATCAGTAAAATTAAGTAATGATGTAGTTATCTTACCTAATGGCATTATATGAAAATACAAATTTCGGGACTTTTTTAAAGGAATCCTTTACCAAAACAACGAATATTATTAAACCTTTAATATAGGAGGTGTGCCAATTGTCAGCTCTTATATGGCTCTGGATATTTATAGCGTTGCTTTTGCCCTTTATTAAGCAGCGCCAGATCGAACAGGCCCGTATAAAATTGATCCGACAGCTTGAGAAAAAAAGAAACTCAAGAGTCATTACCCTTATTCACCGCCAGGAAGCCGTATCTTTTTTGGGCATCCCCATTTCCCGTTATATAGATATTGAAGATTCAGAACAAATTTTAAGGGCCATAAGGCTCACTCCCGATGATATGCCCATAGATATTGTCCTCCACACTCCCGGAGGGCTGGTACTGGCAGCGGAACAGATCGCCCATGCCATACGGCGCCACCCTGCACGGGTTACGGTATTTGTGCCCCACTACGCCATGTCCGGAGGTACCCTTATCGCCATGGCAGCGGATGAAATAATTTTGGACGAAAATGCGGTATTGGGGCCTGTGGATCCCCAGCTGGGAAGCTATCCCGCTGCATCCATACTTAAAGTGCTGGAGCAGAAGCCCATAAAGGAAATTGACGATGAAACGTTGATTATGGCCGATATAGCTAAAAAAGCAGTTTCCCAGGTAAAGTCATTGGTTTTAAAAATTCTTAAGGAAAAAATGCCTGAAGAAAAAGCAGAGGAACTGGCTTCCATGCTTACGGAGGGGCGCTGGACTCATGACTATCCATTAACATGTCAGCACCTGGCTGAAATGGGTATCATTGTCTGCAATGAAATGCCCGAAGAGGTATATTCCCTTATGGAGTTGTATCCCCAAACTCCCCAGCGGAGGCCCACAGCAGAATATGTCCCTGTGCCCTATAAAAATTCCAAACCCCCACAAGAACAATAGATGAACAAAAAGGCCCGGCTTTTATGCCGGGCTTTATTGGTCTATATCCCTCAAGAATTTTTGAGGATCCTCGGGTTTTCCGTTCACATGTATCTCCAAATGTACGTGGGGGCCGGTGGTTCTCCCCGTACTTCCTACACGGCTGATAGGGGTATTAATATCAACGTAATCCCCTTCTTTTACCAGATTCCTAGAATTATGGGCATACAGGCTTTTCATATTATTGTCATGTTTTATAATCACTGCTCTGCCGTAAACATTGCTCAGCCAGCCGGAAAAGATAACCCTTCCCTCTTTAACGGGATAAACCTTCGTTCCTTCCTCCGCCGCAATATCCAAACCGTGGTGGAACTCACCGTTTCTGGGCCCGAATCTTGAGGTTATAGGCCCCTTTACAGGCCAATTTAAATTAAAATTCCTGCCGGACGGTTTTATCCCCCTAGAAAGGGCTACTACGGCTTCGGCCTCGGGGATCTTAATGCGCATACCTACTTTCAGCCTTTTAGCATTATTAATTTCATTAATAGCAGCAATGCTTTGGGGGTCCACCCCATAAAGGCGGGCAATTTTCCACAGGCTGTCCCCCTTTTGAACCACGTAAGTATTTTTTTCATCCACGGGAATTTTAAGGGTTCTGCCCACCTGAAGCCTTTTTCCATCTTCTATTCCGTTTATTTCAGCAATCTGTTTCCAGTCACCGTTAAAGAAGCGTGCAATTTCCCAAAGGGTGTCCCCGGCCTTAACCCTGTATTCTTCAAACTTTAAATGGCCCTTTTCAGCAGGGGATTCATTTCCTCCGTCATTTAAAGTAGGTATAGTATCCAGAATGTCCGAGAAAATCAGCGCTTCTGCAGGGATCATGCTTCCCAATACCAAGGAAATACTAACAACCAAAGCCGTGATTAAATATAAAAACTTTCTGCTGATCATTTTCCTCACCTCAACAGGAAACCAAAATTGGCATATTTTGTCATCACACAGATCATTTTTAATTATGACCTAAAAGGAGAAAAAATATACCTTTTTCCCGTGAAGTGAGGAAATTACCAACTTATTAGTTTGGGGAAGTAAAAGGGGGCTTTAAGATCAGTCAAAAAGTTGGGGAAGGGCACGAAGCAGGTCTTTATTGGTCTTTGTCTTTTTCATGGCATCTATGAGCATTTCCGCTACTTCCACAACCCCAAGGGAATGGGTTACCCTGCGGAAGTTCCATACCAGCTCCAGCTCCTCCGGGCTTAAGAGGCTTTCTTCTCGTCTGGTACCGGATCTCTTAATATCAATGGCTGGGAAAATTCTCCTTTCGGCAAGCTTCCGATCAAGAATAAGCTCCATATTCCCCGTACCTTTAAATTCTTCAAAGATAACCTCATCCATACGGCTTCCCGTTTCGATTAAGGCCGTGGCAAGAATTGTAAGGCTTCCGCCCTCTTCAATGTTTCTTGCAGCTCCAAAAAATCGTTTGGGCTTGTGCAGGGCAGTGGGGTCCACACCGCCGGACAGGGTTCTTCCGCTGGGGGGAACTATGAGGTTGTGAGCCCTGGCCAGCCTGGTCAAACTGTCCATAAGGATTACCACATCCTTTTTGTGCTCCACAAGCCTCTTGGCCCTCTCCAGCACCATATCCGCCACCTTGGCGTGATTTTCAGGGGGTTCATCAAAGGTGGAGGCCACCACCTCTCCCTTTACGGACCGCTGCATGTCCGTAACTTCTTCCGGCCTTTCATCAATTAAAAGAATTATGAGTTCAATATCGGGATAATTTTCCGTAATGCTGTTGGCAATTTTTTTGAGAAGTACAGTTTTCCCCGCTTTGGGAGGTGCCACAATCAAACCCCTCTGGCCCTTGCCCAATGGAGCAATTAAATCAACAATTCTTGTGGAGATATCGGAATCCTCTGTTTCCAGGTTGATCCGCTCGTCAGGGAATATGGGAGTCAGAGCATCAAAATGAAGCCGGTGGTTCAGCTGCTCGGGATCACAGCCGTTTACGGATTCCACCCTAAGCAGGGCAAAAAACTTCTCCGAATCCTTTGGAGGCCTGGCCTGGCCAGCTATAAGATCTCCGGTTCTTAAATCAAATCTCCTGATCTGGGAAGGGGAGATGTATATATCATCCTCACTGGGAAGGTAACCGAAGGGACGCAAAAAACCATATCCGTCGGGCAGTATTTCCAGTATTCCCTGGGCAAAAATGTGGCCATCCTTTTCCGTTTGGGCTTTCATTATCTCGAAAATTAGTTCTTTCTTTCGGAGACGGGAATAGCCCTGAAGCTCTAAATCCCGGGCAATCTGATATAGTTCTACCATGGTTTTGTTTTCCAGATCGCCTATATTTAAATTCAAAATAAATTAACCTCCTTCAAAAAATAATTCAACAGCTGGAAAATCATCCAGGATTGGTGGAAAAGTAAAAATAAAGAAGCAGGAAGGTGGGAAAAACAAAACAAAATAAAAACCGGTTCCCAAAGAAAAGGATAACCAAAAGAGGAAAATATTAAAACCCCTGTCCTTAAATTTTATGCTGTCGCCCTTAATTTATTTATCTTTATTTATCCTTCACTTTCTCCCAATCAGCCAGGAACCTTTCTATTCCTATATCCGTAAGGGGATGGTAGACCATTTTTTTAAGCACTGCATAGGGGACGGTGGCAATATGGGCACCCACCTTTGCAGCTTCGATCACGTGCATGGGATGCCTGATGCTTGCGGCGATAATTTCTGTTCCAATATTATGCCTGTTAAAAATCTCGACGGTATCCGCCACCACTTCCATACCACTCTGTCCAACGTCATCAATTCTTCCCAGAAAAGGGCTTACGTAGGTTGCCCCTGCCCTTGCAGCCAGCAGGGCCTGATTGGCGGAAAAGATTAGGGTTACATTGGTCTTAATTCCCTTTTTGCTCAGTACTTTAACCGCCTTAAGGCCTTCTTCGGTCATGGGTATTTTGATAACCACGTTGGGATGAATCCCGGCCAATTCCTCTGCTTCCTTTACCATTTCCTCTGCCTTTAAACTTACCACTTCCGCACTTATAGGACCGTCAACAATTTCACAAATTTCCTTAACCACTTCATGAAAATTTCTTCCTTCCTTGGCAATTAAAGTGGGATTGGTGGTGACGCCGGAAACCACTCCCCATTGGGCCACTTCGCGGATTTCATCCACATTGGCGGTATCCACAAAGAGCTTCATGTTGTAAACCTCCCTGTCATTATTGCACCTTTTCTTAAAACCTCACATCCTAAAGAGTACCGGCGCAGCCAAGGAAACTTATTTTTTCCTTAACAATTTCCTTCATTTTTTCCCTGGCAGGACCGAGGATTTTCCTTGGATCAATTTCCCCGGGATTTTTTTCTAATGCTTCCTTCATACCTTCCACAAAGGCTTCCCTTAAATCAGTGTCTATGTTTACTTTGCGTACACCTAGGGATACAGCTTTTTTTATATCCTCACCGGGTAAACCCGAAGAACCGTGAAGCACCAGGGGAATTCCTACATTTTTTTTGATTTCTTCCAAAAGCTCAAAATTAAGTTTAGGTTCTCCTTTATACTTCCCGTGTACCGTACCCACCGCCACCGCAAGGAAATCAACGCCGGTTCTTTCTACAAATACTACCGCTTCCTGGGGATCGGTAAAATACTCCTCCCCTTCTTCTACGGAAACGTCATCCTCTGTACCGCCGATTCTTCCCAGCTCCCCTTCCACTGAGACCCCCACAAACCTGGCAGCTTTAACAACCTCTGCAGTCCTTGCAATGTTTTCCTCCAGGGGAAGCATTGAACCGTCAAACATAACTGAAGTAAACCCAAAGCGAATGCATTTCATAACCTGCTCAAAACCGGTTCCGTGATCAAGATGGATGGCAATGGGCACCTTGGAAATTTCCGCCGCCGTTTTTGCCAAGGCGGCGATGTACTCAAGGCCGGCATATTTAATGGCTCCCTGACTGGCCTGAACTATAACCGGAGCCTCCATTTCCTCCGCTGCACCCACAATGGCCTGAAGAATTTCCATATTGGTGCAGTTAAAGGCCCCGATGGCATAACCTCCCTTTTCCGCTTTCATCAATAAATCCTTGGCGTTTGCTATGGGCATCCCTGGAACCTCCGCTGGCTGATCTTTATTCTTATTTTGCCAAGGATTAATAAAAAAACTTCACGTTATTCTTAAATAAGTTTATAAAATTTTATTTTTTAAAGCGACTTCTCGGCTTTGTTTTTTTACCTTCCCGGCTCTTGAAGCCCATATCCGTAAGCTGAATTTCCGATAGACTGCAAACCTTTTCTAAATCCCATTCATCCTGAGCCATAATTACTCCTGAACAGCTGCAGCACCCACATTTGAGATCAAGCCTGTCGGGAAAAATTTCTATTTCTATATTGTAATTGCCGCAGCGGCAGAAAAGCTTGCCTTCTTCGGCCAGGATATTAAGATAATCCAAAACGCCGTACATAACCTCAGGATTTACAAAATAATCACCGAAGCCGAGGTTTTCCGCTATTTCCACAAGGGATTTGTCTCCGCTTTCCACCGCCTGCTTAATTAGGTTCTTTTCCCCGATATAAGCTATATCAAGGCCCGTTTCGTCGCATATCAAGGGCAGAATTTCTGTTTCCCACAGATGCTTTCGGTTATAATAAAAAACATGCCTGCCCAGGCAATAGCTGCACTCCAGCTGAAGCCAAAATTTTTTACGGTCCTTGGTTCCCAGAAGAGCTATGGTGGTACCGCACTCACATTTAAACTTCAGGGAACGGGATCGGGAAAAGGCAAAGATGGATATATCGTAATAGCTGATTTCTCCACAGTAGGGACAGCGCAGTACCATTTTTGTCAAAGTTGTTACCGTAGACATGCCCCGTCCTCCTTTCAGAGGTAATTCGTTAAGTTAGGGGAAATTCCTTCTTAATATACTACAGTAAAATCTAATTTATCACAAACAAGCTCCTGAAACAATAATTTTATTGCCAAAATAAAAAAGCCGCTCCTGATCCAGGAGCCAAAAACTATAGATGATAGGTGTTGGTAGGTTTTTCACCTCCCAACTCATTATTACTGATGCTGCGGATTAGCTGTAAAAGATCGTCAATGTCAAAGGGTTTGTTGATTTGATATTTCACACCCAATTTTTCGGCCTCATTGACGATTTCCAGCTCGCCGTATGCTGTCATTAATATAATGCAACCCTTATAGCCCTTTCCCTTTAGCTCTTTTATCACCTCAAGCCCGCTGATTCCGGGCATTTTCATGTCAACTATTATAATATCAGGCTCATATTGTTCGATGGAATTCAGGGCTTCTATACCGTTTGCCGCAAGCTGCACAACAAAGCCCTCAGCGGTAAGAATTTCAAAAAGCAGCTGTCGAATCCCCTCCTGATCATCAACAACCAAAATTTTACCGCTGCGCTTCTGTTCTTGGGTCAAATTTTTCACCTCTCTTTGCCACGGAAAACGTACTTTTTCAAAATTACATTTTCTATATTTTGTGTGTGTTTTTCTTCGTTCGCTAAAATTATGCCATTTTCCTTCCTCTTTTTGGTTCTTTTAATGTATAAAAAAAACAAATCAGCAAAAAAATATAAAATTAGGAATAAAGTATTAGGGAAGTTATCAAAAGGGGATACAAAGAATTAAGGAATTAAGAATAAAGAAGGGTACAGAATACATTAACCTTTAAGAATATTCACCAAGACGCTGCGCATAATCCCGGGAAGCCCCGGAAATCCTAATGTTTACCACCCTGTTTTCGGAAACATACAGCCTGGGAAGCCTGCTTCCGGCATTGGTCCGCCTAATAAAAACGGAAACGGCACTGCCCACCCCGGCATTATCGTGGGGCAACTCCACTGCCGTGAGCTGCATGCCTATTCTTCCTAAAACCTTTAGGGGTAAACCTTCATATTTTACCAGAGGCATCCCTGCCCTTATGCCAAAAAAGGCAAGGATTTTTTTTATGAGCATCTTTAAAAGATCCAGTAAATTTTTAGGGTTCATTTCCGGAGACGTACCAAAACCGTCAGCATAACCCACAGGTATTATCCCTATGCGCATGGCCTTCTTTACGGTATAATCCCCTCCGTATCCCACCTTTTCCCCGGGGGAAACTTCCTTAACGTGAATAATTTTTGCCCTTACCTCCCAGGGATTTTTTAAGGGTATCCTGTTTTCATATCCAAAGGGATACTGTCCGTATATTAAGGTGCCCACTCTCACCATATCCATGTGCATATGGGGCATGTCCAAAAGGGCAGCACTGTTGCAGACATGTTTTATGGGAATGGAATATCCCCTTTCTTCCAAAGGAGAAACAACTTCTTTAAAGATTTTAAACTGCCTTTCCACAAAGGGTCTGTTCCCTTTGGGGGAAGCAGCAAAATGGGTGTAGAGGCCCTCTAGCTCAATCAAAGGATTACCATAGACCCTGCTGACAAATTCAACAACTTCCTCGGGCTTCATGCCCAACCGGTTCATTCCCGTATCAACTTTTATGTGCACTTTTAAGGGATAGGGAAAACTCTCTTTAAGGAGAGCTTCTGCCGTCTCCAGGCTGCCAACGGTGGCCGTTAGATCGTATTGAATAAAGAGGTCCTTCTCTTCAGGCATAAAGGGGGTAAAAACAAGTATAGGAGCTCCAATACCCATTTCCCGAAGCTCCAATCCCTCATCTATGGTTGTAACCCCCAGCATATCCGCCCCCGCTTCCAGAGCGGCCTTTGATACCTCCACGGCACCAAGGCCGTATGCATCGGCCTTCACAACGGCCATTAACTTTGTGTCCGGGGATAAAAGCTTCTTTATCTGCACCACGTTAAATTTAAGGGCATCCAGATCTATCTGCACCCATCGGGGGCCAAAGAAGGGTGGTACGGCAATGTTATTTTTTTCTTCATACATCCTTAAGCACCACCGGTATTTTTAGTTTTCTTGTAGAGGCGGATCAGTTTTTTAACGGGTCCCGAATAAAAGGCCTCCATGGCCGTATAAGTTTTGTAAACCAAAGGGGAATAGGGCAGATCAAACTCGCCGATGAACTCCACATAATCTCCCATGAAGCCCTTTTTGAAACGGTAAAGTCCATAAAGGGGATTATCCGGTGTGAGCCTTCCGGGAACTCCCCGAAAATCATATATCCTGCAGCCGTTTTCCTTGGCCCATTCTATCATCCGCCACTGGAGCAGGTAATTGGGCATAACATTTCGGTGTTTATTGCTGGAAGCCCCATATATGTACCACGTCTTATCCCCAAAAATAAAAGCTATGGTTCCGGCAATAACCTCTCCTTTGTATTCTGCCAAAAAAAGTTTGGCCAAATTGTTTTCCACCAGACAGTCCCAGAGGGTTTCAAAATAATCGTAGGAGCGTATTAAAAAATTATCCCTTTTTGCCGTAATGATCAACACATCGTAAAAAACCCGCAGGTCTTCTCTGGTGCAGTTTTCCTTTATTTGTACACCCTTTCTCCTGGCCAGCCTGATATTGTAGCGGGTTTTGCTGTGCAGATTGGCAAAAAGTAAGTCCAATTCCGGCGTAATATCAAGACGGAATACATATCTGGGCTGGATGCCCTCGAAATCGCTTTTCTCCTGTAATCTAAACCCTCTGCTTGCCAGATAATCAGCCAGTTCCTTGTCTGAAGAAGGTATGTCGGGATCAATTTTCAGCATAAAAGCCTTTCGCCTTTGGGCAAGTTTTCTTATTTCCGCCAGAAGAAAATCAAAGAGCTCCCTATCTTTGTAATCCAGGACCGGGCCCCTGGGAGCGTAGAAAATTTTTCTTTTCAGGAAGGGAACGGTTCTCTCTAGTATGGAAACCGCAGCTATTATCTCCCCCTCCCTTTCCACCACAAGGCGCAGGGGAACCCAGCCGGTCCTCGCCTTTACCTCTCCCCATTCATAGGATTGGAAGATGTGACCCTTTTCAGAACGGGAAAGGAAGCTATTAAATTTATCCTTATCCTTTTTCTCGATGAGATAGGCTTTATAATCCAATAAAAGCTCGCCCCCTTAATTGTTTTAAACCCCTGCCGTCAGTCAGAGCACTGTACGGCAGCTGCCCTTTTGCAGTTCTCGCGGTTTTTCAAATCAAAGGCAGCTTTTATGAATTCCCTAAATAGAGGATGAGACCTGGTAGGACGGGATTTAAATTCCGGACGAAACTGACATCCTATAAAGAAGGGATGCCCTTCGAGTTCCACAACTTCCACCAGCCTTCCATCGGGAGAAAAACCGCTGAACCTCATACCCCTGGGCTCCAAAAGGGAACGGTATTTATTGTTGAATTCATAGCGGTGGCGGTGCCTCTCATAAATAATTTCTTCTTGTCCGTATATTTGCTCGGCAAGGGTACCCTTTACAATTTTGCACGGGTAAGCTCCCAAACGCATGGTGCCCCCCATATTTTCAATATCCCTCTGTTCCGGATGGAGATAAACAACGGGATGAGGTGTGTAAGGATTAAATTCCGTGCTGTGAGCGTTATCAAGACCGCAAACATTGCGGGCAAACTCTACCACCGCCAGCTGCATTCCTAAACATATACCCATAAAGGGTATTTTATTTTCCCTGGCATAGCGGATGGCTGCAATTTTACCTTCCACACCTCGCTCTCCAAAACCTCCGGGAACAAGGATACCGTTAACTTCCTCCAGGACCTCCTCAGCCTTTTTCTTTTCCAAGTCCTCTGCGGGTACCCAGCGAAGGTCCACACCCACACCGCACTCCACACCGCCGTGGCGTAGAGCTTCCACTGCACTCAAATATGCATCGGGAAGCTCCACATATTTGCCCACCAGGGCTATCTCCACCCTGGAGGCAGGGCTGCGCATTTTTTGGACCATTCTTTCCCAGCCATTCATCTGAAGCTCTCCGCACTGCAGGTTAAGTTTCCTTATAACTATCCTGTCCAAACCTTCCTCGGCAAGCATTAAGGGAACTTCATAGATATTATCGCAATCTATGGCCTGGATCACTGCTTCCTTTTCAATATCGCAGAAAAGGGCCAGCTTCTCTTCGATTTCCTGGGAAAGAGGCCGTTCGGAACGACAGACTATAACATCAGGTTGAATACCAATGCTTCTGAGCTCCTTTACACTGTGCTGAGTGGGTTTGGTTTTTAATTCCCCCGCTGCTTTTAAATAGGGAACCAGGGTAACGTGGATGTACATTACGTTATCCCTTCCCACGTCGTTTTTCAGCTGCCTTATGGCCTCTAAAAAAGGAAGGGACTCAATGTCCCCTACGGTCCCCCCTATTTCCACAATTACAACATCGGTGTTTTCCTGTCCCAACCTGGTTATCCTTTCCTTTATTTCATTGGTAATATGGGGGATCACCTGAACCGTTCCCCCCAAAAAATCTCCCTTTCTTTCCTTTTTGATAACGGACCAATAAATCTTTCCTGTCGTGACATTGGAGTCTTTAGTTAGATTTACATCCACAAACCTCTCATAATGCCCGAGATCCAGGTCCGTTTCCGCCCCGTCTTCCGTCACAAAAACTTCCCCATGCTGGTAAGGACTCATGGTACCGGGATCTATATTTATATAAGGGTCTAATTTCTGCAAAGCTACCCTTAACCCCCTGCTCTTAAGCAGTCTTCCCAGTGAAGCTGCAGTAATACCTTTCCCCAGGGAAGATACAACCCCACCTGTTACAAAAATATATTTAGCCATGCTGCACCCTCCGATTTCTATTTAAAAAATCACACTTTTTTATTCTAACTCTACTAAAACAGTTGGGTCAAATGGTTTTTACAATTAACCGGACTTTTTTCAAGACCGCTGCCTGCCTACACTTTTTTTCCTAAAAACTGCCCCAAAACATAGCCCAAAAACAACCCGACTATTCCCATGACCCCTGCCAAGGTGGGAGGGGCAGGTACCGGAAGGTTAAGAAGGGAAAAAAGTAAACCTGTAATGCATCCCATAAGAAGGGAAAGGAGTATTTCCTGCATTTTTATTTTTTACATCCTTTCCGGAGCTGCAACTCCTAAAAGATTTAAAACGTTGCGTAGCACAATTCTGGTAGCATTTACCAGCACAAGCCTTGCTGCCTGCTTGTCTTCATCCTCACACAGAACCCGGCATTCTGTATAAAAGCTGTGGAAAAGGCCTGCAAGCTCAATGGCATAGTGGGGAAGACGATGGGGCTCAAGGGTTTCAGCACAGGATTTTACCAGACCGGGGAGATCGGCAATTTTTCTTATGAGCTCAAGCTCCACTTCACTGTCCAAACAGGTCAGGTCAGTTTTAAAAGCCCTGGGAAGCCTTTCCACTCCCCTTGCCATAGCCTGGCGCAGTATGCTGCATATACGGGCATGGGCATACTGAACGTAATAGACGGGGTTCTCATTGGACTCCTTTTTTGCCAGATCCAGATCAAAATCCAAATGGCTGTCCGCAGCCCTCATAATGAAGAAAAATCTTGCGGCGTCTTTTCCCACTTCCTCCACTAGTTCATCCAGGGTTATATACTGGCCGGTCCTTTTGGACATCCTCAAGATCTCGCCGTCTTTAAAGAGGCGGACCAGTTGCATAATGATAATATCCAGCCTGTCTTTGTCATATCCCAGGGCCTCAATTGCCCCCTTCATGCGGGCAACGTGGCCGTGGTGATCCGCACCCCAAATGTTAATAACCCTGTCAAATCCCCTGTCAAACTTGTTCTTGTGGTAAGCAATATCCGCTGCAAAATAAGTGGGCAGACCGTTTTGTCTCACCACAACCTCATCTTTTTTATCTCCAAAGAGAGTGGATTTAAACCACAATGCTCCGTCCTTTTCGTATATATATCCCTTTTCCCTAAGTTCCTCCATCACTGCTTCCACGGCTCCGCTCTCATGGAGGGTGCTCTCACTAAACCAAATATCAAAGGTGACGCCGAAATTCTCAAGGGATTCCCTTATAGATTTGATCTTTTCCTTTAAGGCATATTCCCCAAGGACTTTCCGGCGGAGCCCAGGGTCAGCCTCAAGGTATTTGTCCCCCTCCAGTTCAATGAAGTTTCGCATGGTTTCAATTAAATCTTCCCCGTGGTACCCTTCCTCAGGAACCTCAGCTTCTCTTCCCAAAAGCTGCAGATACCTGGCCTCAAGGGATTTGGCAAAATTTTCTATCTGGTTTCCGGCATCGTTTATGTAAAATTCCCTGGTAACCTCCCAACCCGCAGCTTCCAAAACATTGGCAATGGTATCCCCCAGAGCGGCTCCCCGGGCATTGCCCATGTGAAGAAGACCCGTGGGATTGGCGCTTACAAACTCAACCTGCACCTTTTTACCCATTCCCATATTGGACCTGCCGTACTTTTTGTCGCTCCGCTCAACAACCTCCAGAACCTGATAAAGCCAGCCAGCTTTCAAAATAAAATTAATGAATCCGGGGCCCGCAACCTCCATATCCTTAATCCAGGTGCCCGAAGTATCCATATGTTTGATAATAATTTCCCCTATTTCCCTGGGGGGTTTCTTGGCCTGGGAAGCAAGAATTATTCCCAGGTTAGTGGCAAAATCTCCGTGACCCTTTTCCTTGGGAACTTCAACTGTAAAGGAAGGAAGCTCCTCAAAGCTTAAATCCCCCTCTTCTTTTGCCTTAAGGGCCGCTTCCCTAAGCCTTTGTTCAATCTCCTTTTGAATATTACCCACTATATCCATAGCCTTAAGCCCGGCATTAAACCGGGTTCACCTCCCCTCTTTCTATAATAAATAAAAAGGCTTCATCTGAAAATTTTACCTTAACAGCTCTTATTCATACTAAATAAGCATATTATTTCCACAAATATGTGTCCATCACCTGTAAAGTTTATAAAAAAACCCTTCCGCTTTAGGCGGAGGGTTTTTATCCGTCGGTATTATTCTTGAGGTAGAGTGGCCAGCCAAATACCGCTCTTACCTGTGTCGGTATCAACCCACTCCATTAATATGCGGCGGGAATCCTTAGACCACTCAATATAATTTACATATCCCCGACGGTCATCGGGTATTATGGGCAGCACCTTCCCTTTATCTTTCCCGCCTTCCCTGTAGAAAACGTACAGCCTTCCGTTTTTTCCGGTAAAGGCAATTTTTGTGCCATCAGGGGACCATGAAACAACTTTTCCCCCTCCCAGTTCCGATACCCTGCTCCAGTTTTTACCCCCGGCATCAACGCACCACAGGCCGCTTTCCTTGGAAGTGCCGCTGTCAACATCCACATTAACGGCCAGGTAGTTTCCCTTTGGAGACCAGGCCGGAACCATGGCTGCATTTTTAATAAGGGGTGTCACCTGGTAAACCTCTTCTCCCTTCCTGTCAGCCACAAAGATTCCGCCCCGCTGTCCCTCTTGATCCTTTAGGGATCTGAAAAATGCCAGCCGTTTTCCCTCCGGGGACCATACCGGGAAGCTTTCCTCATTTTCAGTCTTTGCCACAGTCCATGCCTCTCCCTCTGTATTGCTTACCATTATATCAGTACTTCCCCAGCGTTGGGTAAGGAAAGCCAGATCCCCTAAGGCTGACCATGTAGGATTATATCCCCACAGGGAACCCTTTTGAGGAACTTCTTCCTCATGGGAAACGGCTGCCGTAAGGTTCATAAGCTCTCCCTGGAGATCGCTGTACCAGATCTCCCAGTATTGATTTCTATTGGTAACAAAGGCGAGCTTTTCCTTATCAGCAGACCATGCAGCCCCGCCTTTGTTCTCAAGGGGGAGAACCAATTCCCTTTTTCCCACAATGCTGTTTTTGGAACCCTCAATGTTTGTCTGCCATACCACATAGCCATTACCCCCCGGGGCTCCCCTTTCGGAAAGGTAATATATTACATTTTTTCCGGCCCAAACGGGACGGACATTGTTGAAACTTTCGCTCACTGCAAGAGGAGTCAGGAAAACCGTTTCGGCCTCCAATACCCCGGGCTTGCTATCCTTAGCGTCCTCATGGGCAAACAAATTTTCTCTTATTTCCACAAAACCACTGGGGGAAGTAGGTTTTCTGCTCTCTTTTCCATTATTATCCCCTAAAACCCTGCTTAAAAGGACATCTCCCTCTTCCAGCATATTGCCAATCTCAAGAACTTTATAGTAAGCCGCGGCACTTTTTACCAGGAGATTTTTCCATAAACTGCCCTCTCCTAAGCCTACCGCCGTATTGCTCCATAAACCCACTGTGATAAATAGGACAAGAACCGCGGCGACAGCTGCCCTTTTGGGAGCCCCTTTAACTCCCTCTGTTATGCCGCTCAATAATTTTTTATAAAAGGACCTTTTCTCCTCAACGGGCTGCTGCGGTTCCGCTGACTGCTGATTCTTTTCACTACAGGCTTCCAGCCCTGAAATACCCTTCAAAATCCCCTCCGCAAGATCCTCAGGGGGATTTAAAAAGGCCATGGAACTCTTTAAGAGCTTATCCAAACTGCGGAATTCGTCAAGATACCTGGCGCAGTGGGGACAGGAGGAAAGATGTTTGTAAAGTTTCTTTTCACTGCAGGGATCCAGTTCTCCATCTAAGTAGGAGGAAATTTTCTTTCTATAATCGGGACACTTCATGAACCGGCCCCCCTTCCCCTTTAGCATGTAACCGCTTTTGAAGAAGCGCCCTACCCCTGTACAAACGGGTTGCAATGGTGGTAATGGGTAGATC
>JAAYIF010000054.1 GCA_012523575.1 Clostridia bacterium | reverse complement strand
GCAGAAGGGTGGAAGGTGCAGAGGTTGCGGTACCGGAAATGCCGGAAATTGACCTTGATTGGTACAGGGAAAAAGCTCAAAGCATGGGACAGTATTTTGAAACGAATAAGCAATTTTCCCAAGAAGAATTAATTAATATGGACGGTATTTATTTCGTTGAGGGAAATGTCAGCTTTGATATTTCTGTAAATAGTTATTCAGGACAGGCACTGATTGTATCTTCGGGCGATATGGTATTAAATGGGAATCAGGAACTTATGCCTGCAGATGGAGAATCTTCTTTAGGCCTAATGAGTATTTCGGAAATTAGTATTTCCGACAGCAGTGATTTTGGTGGGGTAATTATTGCACAGGGTACTTTAAAGGTTTCCGGCAGCGGTGTGATTGAAGGAGCCGTTGCAGCCGTAGAAGTTGAGAATTTTAATAAAAATTTTTTGTATAAGCTTTCTTTTGTGGAGAAACTGGAAGCATATTTGGGAACTGAGGGAGCGGCTGTTATAGAATGGAGGGAGCTTTTCCCCATCTACTGATTTTGGGTGTAATAAGGTTTTTGGGGGTTTAAAGGTTTGTTTAATTTATCTAAATTTCTTAAATTATCTAAAAGGCAGTCAGGAGTTGGTATCAGCCTCAGTAACAGTTCTATACGCATGGCAGAGGTATTTTTTAAGAATAATTCATTAGTTCTTTCTCAATTAGGAGAAATGGAGCTTAGTCCCGGCTGTTTTGCTGAAAACGGTGAAATTATAAAGCCTGATGAGATTTATAGGGCGCTTAATGAATTGGCGGAAATAAACGATTTACGTACTAAAGAAGTAGTTACTGCGATACATGGGGAAATGGTTGTGGTCAGGCAGTTTTTTTTACCCTTTATGCCTGAAAAGGATTTGGCTTCGGCCGTTGTCTGGGAGGCGGAAAATTACATACCCTTTGATTTAAACGATGTGGAAATGGATTTTGCAATAGCGGCTAGAGATGAAGAAAATGCCCAGTTTAATATTTTAGTCGCAGCGGTTCCAAGGAGCTTGGTTTGGCAGTATTATGATTTGTTTACTAGCTGTGGCATAGAACTGATTGCCATAGAGGTGGAACCTGTAGCCATTACTCGACTGCCGAAACTGCTTCTTGACCAGCATAACCTTACCTTTCCCACAGCACTGGTGGATTTAGGAGACAACTATACCAATCTGGTGGTTGTTTCCCAGAAAGATGTTCATTTTATGCGCACCATACCCATGGGGTTTGCGAAAAATGATGCAAAAAAAGAAAAAAACTTAGTTGAGCTTAAAGATGAAATGGAATACGAAGACAAGTTAAATGAAATGGCTTTTGAAGTTGATAGGTCCTTAAAATATTTACAATCCCGCAATGGTAGTACTTCTGTTAGTCAAATTTTAATCAGTGGCATAGGCGCAGATTCAAATGCTGAAAGGATTCTCAATGGCATATTGAATCTTCCAGTGGAAACATTAAAGTTTAGCTTGCAAGATTTTAAGGGAAACCCCTTTTTGCTTCAGCCAAAATATGGAGTTGCTTTGGGTCTTGCTTTACGTGAGGTAGATTAGTCATGTTGAAAATAAATTTACTGCCGGAAGAAGTTAAAGGGGATAAACGCATTTCTTCAACTGTTACACTGTTCAATAAAATTATAGTGGGAGCGTTAACTGTTTGCTTCCTTTTGAGCATAATACTTCATCTGCTCATTGTGAATGTGGAAAAAGAATTGGGGGAGAAATCGACGGAATCTAGAAATGCTGAGAAAATCCTTGAGGAATTTGAAAATTTGACCAAAGAAAAAAGAAATCTGCAGAATCAAATAGATAACCTTAAATCCGTTGAAACTAGTTTTTTATGGGGGAAGTTTTTTGATCAGCTTCAGCATCGCATACCCGAGGGCGTTTGGCTGACTAGTGTTGAAGGAAAAAGCTCTGAAGGGGTTCTTTTGCTGGTGGGTGAAAGTTCTTCTTATGCGTCAATAAGGGCTTTTTTTTCATCCCTACAGTCCATTGAGGCTGTTAAAAATGTTGAATTAAAAGAAGTAAAAGCAATAGAGGGAACGAATATTTATGAATTTCAAGTTATATGCAGCCTTGGGGTGAAACAGGATGGAGGAAATAATAGGGAAAGTAAAGAATTTCTCCCCGAGAGAACAAAAGATAATTAGTGCAGCTGTTTTACTCTTAATTTTCGTATTATTTTATCAGTTTCTTTGGAAAAACCAATGGTCGCGGTTCAATGAAATTAGTGCACAAGTAGAAAACTTAGAAAATACTATTAAACATGGAAGCTTTCGGGAAATTAAAGTAATGGAATTGAAAAGTGAATTGGAGTATTTACAGAAAAAATACAGGCTGATTTCCGACAAATTTATCTCCAGTTCTGATAAAGGGGCAGTATTGGAAATCGTTGATTTTTTTGAGAGGTATGGCGTGGTTAGTTCTTTTCAACCGGGTGAAGTGGTCAAAAGAAAGGGATACAATATTTTACCGGTCAGCATAGTTTATGAAGGCAGTTATGAAAGTCTTCTGGAAGCTCTAAAAAAACTTGAGTCAGGAAAAAGGATAGTAGATATTAAAAATATAAAAATGGGTTATAAGGACAGCGGCGGTTCCCTGGTATTTACAGCAGAATTAAAGATGTACCTGTATCAGCTTATAGACAAACAACCCAGTGCTTTATCGAAATTTAATGGGGAAGGAGTAGAGATGTCCTGGAAAAGGGATGCATATCCTTTCAGACCTAAAACAAAACCCTCGGTTCAGTCCCAAGGAGAAAAAGAGGAAACAGAGAAAAGGGATTTATCATCAGAGTCAAAACCTTCTTTAAGTAATAACACTTCAAGTACCAGTAACCAGTCTCAAGAAAAACAGGCAGAACAAAAAGTTTCCCCAAACAAACATGAAGGATATAATTTTCCTCAAAATACAAAGGAGAAAAACCATGAAGGATATTCTTTTCCCACAAGTTAGTTTTTATTAAAGCGGGAGGGAATATATGTTAAAAAAAACAGGCATTTTTTTTAATATTGTTCTGCTTTTAGTACTTGTTTTGTTTCTGTCCGGTGTTGCCCTGGGTGGAGAAAAGTTTTTTATAAAGAAAATAAATGCAGTATACAGAGATATTAAAATTGCTGCAGATGGAAAATATTTAAAGGCATCGGTAGAGCCCTTTATATTACAGGATAGAAATATAGTTATGGTTCCCATTGCCACCGTTGCAGAGGCAGTGGGTAAGCCGGTGGTATGGGATCCTGCTACTTCTACTGTTTATGTGGGGGACGGAGTAGTGCCTGCAGACCCAAGTTCAAAAAATAAATTTGACTATTTAGAGAACCTTACCGTTCTGAGAAATGTAGGTGATTTTGCAGTAATAAAGAGCAGAGAAGTAAGAATAGCCCGGGTACCCTTTTCACACGTTGTTGCCGTTGATTTAAAGCCGCAAAGGAAGGCTGAATTTGTTTTGGAATTATGGGGAAAATATTCAGAGATTGAGGGTTATGTAGGAATTGACGATATAACGAGGGATTCCAGTTCTGTTATTGATTTAACTGTTTTAATTGGTGAGGAAGTAATACATAAAATAGAAGGAATAAAACCGGCGGGTCAGCCTAAATTGGTTAGGTTGAGTATTCCCAAAGGGACAAGAAACATTACTTTTAGGGCTGAATGCAGGGATCAAGGCATAGGGGATTATTCAGAAATCACCTTTGCCCTTGCAGATATGAAGTTTTATCAATAATAAGCTGGGGTGGTCTTTTTGAGCGGATTATTGGATCCAAGGGATGCTGAGAAAATATTGAGTACGGCATTGAAGAACGGGGGCGATTTTGCGGATATATTTATTGAAAAGAAAAAGGGAACGGGGATAACCTGTGAAGCGGACAAAATAGAAAGGGTTTTTTCGGGTTTGGATGTGGGGGCTGGGATCAGAGTAATATATGATGGGCGTACAGCTTATGCCTTTACTAACGATGTGACCTTTGAAGGTCTTATGAAAGTTGCAGAAGAAATAAGTAAAGTAATACAGGGAAACAATGTCAGTATTATTTTAAATATGCAGCAAAAGGAGCCGCCCTATTCCTTTGAGATCAAAGAAGCGCCGGATAAGGTATCAGTGGATGAGAAAGTAGGTATTGTAGATAGGGCAAATAAAGCTGCCCGCAGCTATGACAACAGAATAAAGCAGGTTATTGTGGGCTACGGTGACGCTGTGCAGGAAATTACCGTTGCCAATTCCGAGGGAACTTACATTAATGGAGAAAGAATTAGAACCCGTCTCATTGTTAACGTTGTTGCTTCTGATGGAAAACACATCCAAACCGGTTTTGAATCTGCAGGGGGTTTTTCAGGTTTTGAACTGTTTAAAACTGTTTCCCCCGTGGAATTAGCCCGCAAAGCTGCTGCTAGAGCGGTTTTAATGCTCGAAGCTAAACCGGCACCGGCGGGTCAAATGACGGTTGTTATGGCTGGTGAGGCTGGGGGAACAATGATACATGAAGCCTGCGGACATGGGCTTGAGGCGGATTTGGTGCAGAAAAAATTATCTGTTTACGCAGGAAAAATGGGGGAAAAAGTTGCTGCAGAAACAGTTACGGTTATTGATGATGCAACCATACCAAACCTTTACGGTTCCTTTCCCTTTGATGATGAAGGCATGGAGGGCCAAAAAACAGTTTTAATAGAAAATGGTGTGTTGAAGTCCTATATGTATGATTGGCTGACAGCAAGCCGTGAGAAAAGAAAATCCACAGGAAACGGCCGCAGAGAATCTTATCAGTATAAACCCATTCCAAGGATGACCAATACTTATATTGCCCCTGGCAAATATGATCCCCAGGAAATTATTGAACAAACCGATAAAGGGCTTTATGTTAAAAAAATGGGCGGAGGCCAGGTTAATACCACAACAGGTGATTTTGTTTTTGAAGTATCAGAAGGCTACCTAATTGAGAAGGGAAAAGTTACGGTTCCCGTTAGGGGTGCAACGCTTACAGGAAACGGTCCCCAGGTACTTCAGACCATAGACATGGTAGGCAATGATTTGGGTTGGGCTATAGGAACCTGTGGGAAAGACGGGCAGGGAGTACCGGTGGGTGATGCCCAGCCCACAATAAGGATACCAAAGCTTGTAGTCGGTGGCATACTTGAATGAGAGGTGTAAGAGACTATGGATGAATCAAAATATACTGAAATTGCCGGTGAATTGATTCAAAAGGCTCAAAAAAGCGGTGCGGAGCAATCTGAAGTTTATCTTACGGCATCTGAAGAGCTGACCATAGAAGTTCGGGACCAGGAAGTAGAAACCATGAAAAAGGCCAATGAGTTTGGGGTAGGACTTCGGGTTATCAAGGATCAGAAAATCGGTTTTGCATTTACTTCTGAAGTTAAACCGGTAAGTTTAGAAAATCTTGTACGGGAAGCGGTGGCTAATTCTGATAAGACATCTGTAGATAAATACAACATAATTCCTGAGCCTTCTGAAGATTATCCTTCCGTTGATATCTTTGACCCTGAACTGGAGTATATTCCCATAGAGCGCAAAATTGAGCTGGCTAAAGAAATAGAACGTCACGGAAAAGCTTACGATAAAAGGGTAAAAATTACTGAGTCATGTACCTATCAGGATAGTAAGTATGTAATTGTGGTTGTAAACTCTCAAGGTATTGAAACTGCTTACAAAGGAACCTTTGCAGGGGGATATTCCTATTTTGTTGCTGAAGAAAATGGAGATCAACAGACGGGATTCGGCTTGCAATTTAGCACAAAAATAGATGATTTAAATCCAAAGGACATAGGAATTGAAGGAGCCCAAAAAGCCGTGAGCATGCTTGGGGCGAAAAATATCAAGTCTCAAAAAGCTTCCATTGTATTGGACCCATATGTTATGACCAATTTTTTCAGTGTTATAGCTCCTGCCCTTACGGCAGATTCAGTTCAAAAAGACAAGTCCATATTTAAAGGCAGGGTCGGCCAAAAGGTGGCTTCGGATTTAGTCACAATAGTGGACGACGGCAGAATGAGTGGAGGTATTTTTTCTGCTCCCTTTGACGGTGAAGGCGTTGCTACTTCTGAAACCGTTTTAATAAAAGATGGTATTCTTCAGGGCTTTTTGTACAATACTTATACTGCGGCAAAGGACGGAGTTAAATCCACAGGAAACAGCGTAAGATTGAGTTCATACAGGGGTACTCCGGAAGTGGGAACTACAAATTTTTATCTTAAGGGTGGGCAGCATTCAAGGGATAAACTTGTTAGCGAGGTTAAAAAAGGTCTTTATGTTACCGAAGTTATGGGAATGCATACGGCAAATCCCATTTCAGGAGATTTTTCCATCGGTGTTGCAGGTATCTGGATTGAGAACGGTGAATTTTCCCATCCGGTAAGGGGGGCAGTTATTGCGGGCAACATACTGGAATTATTGTCTGGTATTGATTTTGTAGCTGACGATCTAAGGTTCTTTGCAGGAAAAGGGGCTCCCACCGTTAGAGTGTCGGAAATAACCATAAGCGGTGATTAGAAAGGACTGGGATGGGCTATGAAAATTCTTGTTATAAACGGGCCCAATTTGAACCTGCTCGGGAAAAGGGAACCCCATATATATGGAACAAAAACTCTGGATGACATCAATAAAGAACTGAAAGAATTCGGAGAAGGCAAAGGAATAAGACTTGAATTTTTTCAGTCCAACCATGAAGGAGAGATTATTGATAAAATTCAACAGGCAGACTGTAACTACAGCGGAATTATCATAAACCCCGGTGCCTATACCCATTACAGCTATGCCATAAGGGATGCTGTTGCTTCCATTGGCGTTCCTGTGGTCGAAGTGCATTTATCAAATATCTTTTCCCGCGAAGATTTTAGACATCACTCAGTAATTTCACCGGTGGTTAAGGGACAGATTTGCGGATTTGGGGCTTTAGGGTACAAATTGGCAGTTTTTGCTTTAATAGATATTTTGGACGGGAATGATTTGGGAAATGAATTATGAGAGAAAAATTGGAAAGGTTAGAGAGAAGTTTGAAGAACATAACATTGAAGCAATGTTAATTACCAATCCCACAAACATTTTTTATTTGAGTGGTTTTTCCGGAAGTGCGGGTTATGTTTTGTTAACCGCCGAAAAAGCCTATCTGATTACAGACTTCAGATACGAAGAGCAAGCGCAAAAGGAAATTCCTTTGCATATTTTTGAGCTGGTTATACTCAGCACAAAAATAATTGATAAAATTAAAGATTTGGTT
The DNA here is from genome assembly GCA_012523575.1 of Clostridia bacterium. Taxonomy (GTDB): domain Bacteria; phylum Bacillota; class DTU086; order DTU086; family DTU086; genus 41-269. The sequence continues at coordinate 4,327 of JAAYIF010000054.1, read as the reverse complement.
GAAAACGAAAATATAAAAAAATTGGGTATTGAAACAAAGTATATGACCGTTGATTTTTATAACGAATTAAATAAAAATCTTTCTCACTGCAATTTGGTTTCCGTTAAAAGTATTATTGAGGAACTTAGAATTGTAAAAAATGAAGAAGAAATAATCCGTATAAAAAAAGCCGCGAAAATAGCCGATTTAGCTTTTAAGCATATAGTCAAATTTATTAAGCCGGGTGTAAAGGAATTTGAAGTTGCAGCGGAAATCGAATATTTCATGCGCAGAAAAGGTGCTTCAAAGGCTTCTTTTGACATAATTGCTGCTTCTGGTGAAAGGGCTGCGCTTCCCCACGGTACTGCCAGTGAAAAAGAGCTAAAAAAAGGGGATCTATTGGTAATGGATTTTGGGGCGGTTTACAAAGGATATTGTTCTGATATTACAAGGACCGTTGTAGTTGGAAAGGCCTCAGAAGAACAATGCAATATTTATGACATAGTTTTAGAAGCTCAAAAAAGAGCATTGCAAGCTGTTGCCGTAAATATGCCCTGTTCAGAACTTGACAGCGTTGCAAGAAATATAATAGAAAGCTACGGGTATGGAGATAAATTCGGCCACAGCTTGGGGCATGGAGTGGGGATAGAGGTTCACGAACCTCCTGCGGTAAGCAAAAATAGCACGGTAAACCTTTCCCCTGGCATGGTAATTACCATAGAGCCGGGGATATACATAGAAGGTTGGGGCGGAGTGAGGATAGAAGATATGGTTTTAGTGACAGAACAAGGACCCCAGGTATTGACCACCTCCACCAAGGAATTATTAGAAATCTAAAATTTGGGGTAATGTTCAGTTTTATTAAGAATGTTGAATTATATTTAGAGTATATATTTTTCAGTGGGCGTGTAGCTCAGCGGGAGAGCGCTTAACTCGCATTTCAAGAGGACGCAGGTTCAATCTCCTGCCGTGCGCCACCATTGACAATTAAAATTTTTTGGACATTAGGAAGTAAACGATCATGTAATATTTATTGCCCTGCTGTTTGGCAGCAGGGTTTTTTATTTTGTTCATGTTTTAGACATTACTGCCAAAAAAATTAGTCATACCGGGGCTTAAGTAATAAGCAATCAAAATCCATAAATGATTAAACTTTTTAAAGTAAAGGAGGTGGTGCCTTGCGCACCACCTTTTCAATTCTATTAGAGATTAATCTTGCGATCCAGCAAATAAGAGGTACTTATAAAAAGCACTATCAGAATCGCAGTCAAAGTTAACCAGTCCGGCCTGGCCATAATAATTCCTGGCAAGCTCATATCTGTTATGTGAGAATGGGTAATTTCCGTAATTCTTTGAATAGCTTTATAAATAACGAGAAAGCAACCAAAGGCAATTAGCTTGCCATGTTTTAATGACGCAAAGATGGTCTTAGACAAAGTCATAGACAGATAAATCGTCAGTAAAAAAATAATATAACTTAACAAGAGCAGGAAAAATATTTGCACAATAATTATTAAAATATCTTCCCGTAATGGAGTCGGAGCTTCACGGGGAAAAAATTGATTCAAATATAGGTAGTCAACATACAGGGCAATACTTACAAAAATCCCCAGAGCGATGCATTCCAGCAGTACCGCTAAGATCTTAGCTCCTAAAAACTGATAACCTCGTAAAGGCAGTGTAAATTCCAGAAATCCTTCATCGCTAAACAGACTCCGATATAGCCGTCCGATATGGTCAAAAAACAAAGCTAAAGCCATGGCAAATACCAGACCCATCAAAACAATTGTCAAGTTTCTGGGGCTTTTCTGAAGTGACAATTGGCTGATAATTTCCAGATTGGCAATGATAAAAATCAGGATCCCTGCAAGAAAGAACTTCCAACGTCTGAGCCATTCATATTTAATCAGGTTAAACATTATCGTACACCTCCCTATAGAGCTCCTCAACAGATTTTTGCCGAGTCTGTCTTAAGTCGTCCACATTACCCATTAAAATCACTTGTCCTTCTTTTAAGAAAATCACCTCATCTATGATGCTTTCGATTTCCGCAATAATGTGGGTAGCAATGACGATGGTGCTATCTTCCTGGGAAGATTCCAAAATTATTTCCAGCACTTTTTCCCGGGAAATAGGATCGAGACCGTTGAAAGGTTCATCAAGGAGGTATAGCTTAGCATGCCGTGACATGGCCATAACAATTTTTAACCGTCCCAGCATCCCTGTAGACAGTGAACTTACTTTTTGCTTGGGCTCAAGTCCCATGGCAGTAATTCTTTCCTTAGCCAGTTTCGGGTCAAAGTCTGCGTAAAAATCCTGAAAATAACTTAAGCAGTTGCCCACTGTCATCCACCGGGGCAAGTGATTGATTGTTGGCAAAAAAGAAACTATTTTTTTCGTATCCACACCTGCTTTTTTTCCAATGACCGAAAAAGAGCCGGAAGTAGGCTGGGTCACACCGGCGATTATTTTCAGCAAAGTAGTCTTACCACTGGCGTTTGGCCCCAGCAGACCGTAAATTTTTCCTTCATTTAAAGTCAGGTTCAAATTATCCAAAACGGTCCTGGTAAAATATTTTTTTGTAAGGCTGTTAATCTTTAACATTTCCCTGGGCTTCCCTCCCCATGTATTGTTGTAATGCAAGTAAAGTTGACTTATCATCAAATCCCAATTCCCTCATGCCATGGACAAAATTCTCAAGTAACTCATGAGCCATTTCCTCTTTTATTTGTTCGATGGTTTCTTTATTTTCAGTAACAAAGGACCCTATACCTCTTTGGGAAAAAAGGATATTATCTCTTTCCAACTCCTGGTATACCCGCTGTACTGTATTGACGTTTACTTGCAGCTCCTTGGCCAACGCCCTGACTGACGGCATTTTATCTCCTCCCTTTAATTTGCCGGATACAATATCTTTTTTTATCTGTTCCATAATTTGTAGGTAAATAGGTATCCTAGGATCGAATGACACGGAGCCACCTCCCCTGTATTGCTGTTATAGTTAAATAGTACACTAGGTAGATATAGATGTCAACGGTCGATTTTAAAAAAACTTTTTTTGCAGTAACTATCTAATAAATAAAGGCTTTTACTATAATGTAAATTTTTCAAAAAGAGACTATGGGGCAGTAAGGAGTTATTATCAAAAAGCCTTAGAACTTAATCCAAATAATGAGTGTTCTAAGACAAACTTAGATAGCTTATTAGTCAATAAAAATTAAACAAAAAAGCCTCCTGACTTTTTTTCTTATGTATGTAGAGAAATAACCCCTTTTAGCGAATTTTAGTGGGGAAAGGAGGGAGGTATATACCAATAAGTGTACCTAGAGAAAAATTTCCTAACATAAATGAGATTTGGGGATATGGACCTAATACAATTGTTGTAAATACTAATGATGGTAGATGTATAAAAATTACTGCTGCTAAAAATATAAGAAGCGGAGGTACTTCAATTTATTATTCAGAATATGAAGAAATGAAAGAAATCCAAGTTGGGGATAAAACTATAAGAGTTTGGGTTGTTGCAGATTATCCATGGCGAGAAGGAGAGACAATTGAACAATGTTTATTAGAAGCTCTTGTTTTTGTTGACAGATCATATTGATAGATTTCGACTTAGTATTGAGAGCCTTTGGGCTCTTGTTCTTTATGAAATACTTTGTTATTGAAAACTGACGTATTGCATAAATAAGAAAATATAAATACTATATATTTCGTAATATGGAAGTAATAGCCATCCAAAAAGCAATAGAGACGGAAACATTGCTGGTTAAATTAAGATCATAACAGTGGTGAATAGAATGCATTTACATTGGTAGGATAGGTGGTGAATTGATGGTGGGGTTAGGTTTTATTACAGAGATTGATCTGCGCTAGGTATGGAAAAATGAAGCAAGGAATTTTACCCGCTGGCTAGAGGAAAATATTGACCGGCTAAATCAAGCAATAGGACTTGTTAGCTAAAAAATTATCGCCTTTTTCTTCATTTTGCTACTTCCATCGTTTGTTTTACTAAAATCTAATGCTTTAATTGTCAATGAAACACTAGTTAGATGTAACAACTACCCCGGGTCATTAGCTTTGAAATGTGAAAAATTTAAGTTTGTTTTTCTCTACGGTTTTATAAAAAAATGTGCAATAACAAAAAATAAAAAAAGCTGAGTTGGATCAATCCAGTACAAATACTACAGGGAGTGAGGCTTTTGACGTCAAGAAAATTGAGAAAATCAATAATGGCGAAAAGACAGTTAAGTAATCAGGTTCATAGTATAAGAAACAGCAGACAGGTAACAAATATTAAAGAATTAGGTCAAGTTAACATTCCAGAAAGCAAGAGTAATATTCACTG
>JAAYIF010000053.1 GCA_012523575.1 Clostridia bacterium | reverse complement strand
TTCCTAAAAAAGGAAACAAAAAAGTTAAGCTGTTTGGGTTAAAGGAAAAAAGGGGTTTTTTTATGGATAAACCGGTAAATAACGGTAGCAGACTTAGTTGGGCTGAACGCCTTAAAAATTCCATCGCGGCAAAAACCGCTAAGGTATGCGTAATCGGGCTTGGGTATGTGGGGCTGCCCTTGGCTGTGGAAAATGCTAAGGCGGGTTTTAGGGTGCTGGGCATTGATCAAAACAAATCTAGAGTTGAAATGGTGAATCTTGGCTTGAACTATATCCAGGATGTGGATGACCAGGAGTTAATGGGACTGGTAAAGCATGGAAGATTGAAGGCCGTTGATAATTTCCAGGGGATCTCAGAGCAGGATATTTTGATTATATGTGTTCCCACGCCCCTTAACCAGCACCGAGAGCCGGACACTTCTTACATAAGAAGCGTGACGGCGGAAATAAGTAAGCGGCTCAGACCCGGGCAGATGATAATTCTTGAAAGCACCACCTATCCCGGTACGACGGAGGAATTAATACTTCCTATGCTGGAGTCAACGGGTTTGAAGGTAGGGTTGGATTTTTTCCTGGCTTATTCCCCCGAAAGGGTTGACCCGGGCAACAAGAAGTATACAACAAAAAACACATCCAAAGTTGTTGGCGGAGTAAAGCCGGTATGCCTTAGCATCGCCCAGTGTTTTTATGCTGAGACCATAACTCACGTTGTGCCTGTTTCTTCCACCACCGTGGCGGAAATGACAAAGATTTTTGAAAACACCTACCGCGCAGTAAACATTGCCTTGGTCAATGAATTGATGATGCTTTGCGATAAGATGAACATCAATGTTTGGGAAGTGGTGGAGGCTGCGGCCACAAAACCCTTTGGAATTCAGACCTTTTATCCCGGACCCGGTGTGGGAGGGCACTGTATACCCATAGATCCCTTCTACTTAAACTGGAAAGCCAGACAGTATGATTTTCAAAGCCGTTTCGTAGAGCTGGCAGGGGAAATTAATATCCAGGTTTCATCCTACGTGGTGGGCAAGGTGGTTCAGGCTTTAAATGACAAGGGCAAAGCGGTAAAGGGGTCCAGGGTATTGGTCCTGGGAGTTGCCTATAAGAAGGATGTGGGGGACTGCAGGGAATCCCCGGCCCTAAGGATTATGAAACAGCTAAAGGAAAAGGGAGCGGAAGTGGTGTTTTTTGACCCCTATATTAAGGAAATTACGGGGAAGGGAAGGGAACTGGAAGTGGAATGGGTGGAGTTAACGGAAGAAGAGCTGGTTAAAAGCGACTGTGTGGTGATAATTACTGATCACTCCAACGTTGATTATGAAATGGTGGTGGCCGGTGCCCGGGTGCTGGTGGATACCAGAAACGCCACCAAACACGTTAAAAAGGGTCGGGAAAAAATAATCCTTATTTGAGTGATCCCTATGAGAATTTATATTACTGTGTCAGAAGAACCGGTATATATCAATCCCTTTGTCAAAAAACTGATCAGTTCTCTGCCTCATGAAATAATCGGCGTTGGAATCCAGCGTGGCAAAACGGTGGTTGCGGGGAAAGGTTTACTTGAAAATTTTGAATACCTTTTAACCCTGGCTGTAATATCCGACCCCTTTAATCTCATTAAAAGGTTCCTAATTTATGCTTCCTTTATCTTTTTTGAAAAAATCAAGTTTCTAAGCATCATGAACCCCCTTTCCGTAAGCGCCACGGCCCATAAATACAATATACCCGTTACGTACTGCAGCGATGTGAACGCCGATTATTTTATCCGCTTTTTGAAAAAACAGAAACCGGACGTAATCATAAATCAGGCCCAAAGAATACTGAGTAAGGACTTTATTGAAGTTCCTAAAATTGGGTGTTTAAACCGCCATGCCTCACTGCTTCCTAAGTACCGGGGCAGGCTGGCGCCCTTTTGGGCTTACCTGAACGGGGAAGAGGAAACGGGTTTAAGTATTCACTTTATAGATGAGCAGCTGGACAACGGACCAATCCTTGTTCAAAAAAGAGTACCCATAGATCGGTTTGACACTGTGGACAAATTGCTGGACAGGATATTCCTGGAAGTTGCTCCGGAAGCAATGCTGGAGGCTTTGGAATTGATTAGATCCGGCAAATACTTGAGTTGTTTAATGGATAACGACAGTTCCAAGGCCACTTATTTTTCTTCCCCAAAGCTGAAGGATGCGCTGCGGTATCGCCTGGTTATGTTGAGGAGGTTTATCCTTGGAAAATAACATCATGATGTCCGTGGATATGGATGAATGGTATCACTGCAGGTGGGCTACCGGGTCACCATATGCCCACTGGCCTGATACGACTTCCTTTTTTAAGAGTTACTATAAAAAGGATAAACCTATGGGGGAAATCATTCCCCTTACGGAAGCCATACTGGAGATTTTTACTGAATTTAATATTACCGCCACTTTTTTCTTTACCGGAGAAGTTGCCTTCCACTACCCGCAGCTGGTAAGAACCGTCAGTGCCAATGGGCACGAAATTGCTTCCCATAATTATGTGCATAAGGACTACAATCTTGAAAACCCTAAGGCGTTTAGGGCCAATCTCCATAAATCAAAGGTCCTTTTGGAAGACCTGAGTTCCTCCAGGGTTATCGGATACCGGGCTCCCAACTTAACGGTCAGTCCCTATATGATAGAAGCGTTATTGGAAGAAGGTTTCTTATATGATTCTTCGGTCGTTCCCACAAGAGCGTTTATGGGAAAATACGGCAACTTCATAAATGCGCCCCGAAATCCATATATTCTTGACTTAAACGATTTAGCCCGGGAAGGCAACTCCGGCTTGTGGGAGTTTCCCCTGCCTGTTTTCCCCGTCCTTAGGCTGCCCTCAGGTTCGGGCATTACGTCCCGGATTTGCGGTTATTATTACACGGTTATTTCTTTACAATGCGCCCTTAAACAGGGGGATACGGTTTACTATTTTCATCCCTACGAAATCGGTCCCCGGCCCAACCTGCCTTTTAAAAATCCATATACAATGCTGTTTTTGCGCAATATAGGTCAGCCGTATCTGAAGATGCTTAAGAAACTGTGTGCCCTTTTTAGGGGCAGGTTTATTTCAGGAAAAATGCTTTACGAAAAATTAACGGGCAACAAGTTGCCATAACGGTGGGAGTGAGACCAATGATAAATTTTGGCATTGTTGGGTGCGGCCATATATCCAGGAAGCACGCCTCGGCCTTGAAGGATATTCCGGCAACCAGGCTGGTTGCGGTTTGTGATGTTGATTGTCAGCGAATGCTTCCCATGGTTAGGGAGTACGATGCTGTCCCGTACACCGATTATTATCAATTCCTTGGACACCCGGGGCTGGATGCCGTTATCATTTGTATCCCAAGCGGCCTTCATGCCTCCATGGCAGAGGAAGCCGCTGCCGCCGGCAAGCATGTTTTGGTGGAAAAGCCCCTTGTGTTAAATGTACAGGATGGAAAAAGGCTTTTGGAAATCTGCCGGGCCAAGGGTGTAAAGCTGGGAGTGGTCCACCCCAACCGGGCAAAACACGCAGTCAGGGCATTAAAAGAAGCCCTGGGCAGGGGTTGGTTTGGGAAAATAACCCATGCCGATGCGGTACTCCGATGGAACAGGAACCCTGAATACTTCCGGTCGGCTCCATGGAGAGGCACCAGAAAGCTTGATGGGGGCATATTGTTCAATCAGGCTATCCATAACATTGATCTTTTCACATGGCTCCTGGGACCGGCGGAAGAAGTGTTCGCCTATGGGGCAACTAGGGTCCATGATATCCAGTGTGAGGACGTATGTGTATGTGTTTTAAAAATGGGGAGCGGTGCCCTGGGGGTGATAGAAGCGGCGGTAACGGTTTATCCGCAAAATCTGGAAGAAAGTATTGCAATTTTTGGCAGCCATGGAACGGCAGTGCTTGGGGGCAGGACTCTATCAGAAGTTAGGGAATGGAGGTTCTCCTGTTTATCCCTAGAGGAAAGCGCCCAACAAGTGGACTCTCTTAACAGCACCCCCGATAGCCCCGGGCATTTGGCAATATTAAGGGACTTTGTGTCTGCCATTGCCTACAACCGCGAGCCAATGGTTACGGGGGACCAGGCTCTAAAGACCCTGTGCCTCATCAGAGCCATTTATCAGTCCATGGAGAGGGGCCGGCCGGTACAAGTCCGTTATGATTAGGGGGTGATCTTTATGAAATACGTCAGTCCCACCGCAATCCTTGGGAAACATATCAGCATAGGCTGGTTCACTGTGATTGGTGAAAATGTAAGGATTGGTGACGGGGTTACCATCGGCAATAATGTCACCATTTATCCGGGTACCATTATTGGCGATGATGCATACATTGAATCCAACGCCGTTATAGGAAGGCTTCCATGTCCGGCTAAGACCAGTACGGTTAAAATTGCAGAGGATATACCCCCTCTGCAAATAGGTTCCGGCAGCATCATAGGATGTGGTGCTGTCCTATATGCAGGTACGGTGCTGGGTGCGTATTGCTTAATCGGTGACAGAGCGGTGGTGCGGGAAGGCTGTGCCATAGAAGACTATGTGGTGGTGGGATCGGGGGCCATAGTAGAAAATTCTGTGAAAATTGGCAGGAAAACAAACAAAGATCCAGAGTGGGGCATATATTACTGCCTATACGTCTATAGAGGAAAACTGTTTTATTGCCCCTATGGTTACCACTCTAAATGATAATTACATGGGCCGCACCGAGGAAAGGTTTAAGTATATCAAGGGTGCCCATATCAAAAGGGGTGCCAGGGTGGGGGGCGGTTCCATACTTCTCCCGGGGATTATGGTGGCTGAAGAGAGCTTCATAGCTGCCGGTGCCGTAGTGACAAAGGATACGGAACCCAGAAAGGTTTATAAGGGGGTGCCTGCCGTTGAATTCCGGCCGGTACCCGAAGAAGAACTGCTCAAGGGGGAAGACCGTTGAAAGTTCCTTTAATGGATTTGCGTGCCCAATATTTATCCTTGCAGGAAGAGATCAACGATGCGGTGAGGAGGGTATTGGAAGGGGGGCGCTATATCCTTGGCCCCAATGTGGAAGCTTTAGAAGAAGAGGTAGCGGATTACTGTGGAACTAAGTACGCCGTTGGGGTCGCCAGCGGAACCGATGCCCTGGTGCTGTCCCTAGACGCCTTGGGCATTGGACCCGGTGACGAAGTTATTACCACCTCCTACAGCTTTTTTGCCACCGCAGAGGCCATTTCCAGAGTCGGGGCCCGGCCCGTCTTTGTGGATATTGATAAGGATACATATAACCTTGATGTTTCCAGGATTGAAGAAAAGATAACCAAGCATACCAAAGCCATCCTGCCGGTACATCTCTTTGGTCAGATGGCGTTGATGGACAAAATCATGGAGATAGCCCAAAAGCACGGGCTTGTGGTCATTGAAGATGCCTGCCAGGCCATTGGGTCTTCTTATAGAGGGCGTAGGGCCGGTTCCTGGGGCAATACGGGCTGCTTCAGTTTCTTTCCCACCAAAAACCTAGGTGGGTACGGGGACGGTGGAATGATTACTACCAATGATTATGAATTGGCTAAGCGGCTGAGGAGGCTCAGGGCCCACGGCAGCCAAAGGAAGTATTACAACGAAACCATAGGTTACAACAGTCGTCTGGATGAACTCCAGGCTGCCATTTTACGAGTAAAACTGCGCTACCTTGATTTATGGAATGAGGCCAGAAGAGAAAAAGCCTGGCGGTACAACAACCTCCTGCGGGGGTTGGGCCTTAAGCTTCCATACGTAGTGCAGGATACAGTGCATGTATATCACCTCTATGTGGTTGCACACCGGGCGCGAGGGGAGATCATCCATGCCCTGCAACATAAAGGGGTCGCCTGCGGGATTTACTACCCGGTGCCCCTGCATCTCCAGGATGCCTATAAAAGCCTCCATTCAAATCCCAGTTTACCGATGGCCGAAAGGGCGTCCGAAGAGACCTTCGCCATTCCGCTGTTTCCGGAAAAGACGGAAAGCCAGCAGGATTATGTGGTGGAGCAGCTGGGTAAAATCCTGCAGACTCTTGAAAAATAGGACCGGACCGTGAATTTGTTCCCATTACTGAAAGGCAGTGTAAATCCATGGATTTCAACCTTAAGATGTATGGGGAAATATTAAAAGCCCTTCGCCCGTATATGGTGGTTACGGTGGAACGGTATTTAAAACAAAGCCCCAAGCCGCCCCTAGTAATTCTAAGGCATGACGTTGACCGGGAGCTGGGAAATGCCCTGGCAATGGCAGAGCTTGAACATAGGTTTGGAATTAATTCCACTTATTATTTCAGGTATCCCCGGACCTTTAATGTGAAGGTCATGTCAAGGATCCACAGTTTGGGCCATGAAATCGGCTATCACTATGAAGCGCTGGATAAAGCAGGGGGGGACCCGAAAAAAGCCATGGATATTTTTCAACGGGAGCTGGACATTTTTCGCAGGTACTTCCCCGTAACAACGGTGTGCAGGCACGGCAATCCCCTCACCAAATGGGACGGCAGGGAAATATGGGAACACTATGACTTTAAAGATTACGGCCTCATCGGTGAAGCCTATATCTCCTGTGCCGGGGTTTCCCATTACCTTACGGATACGGGCAGAAACTGGTGCGGCAACGGAAACCTCAAAGACACCTTAAATCCCAAAGGCAGTGATGTTGCCATACGGAACACCTGCCAATTGATTGCTTTTTTAAAAAACCATAGGGATAAAAGCATATATCTCAACTGCCATCCCGAGAGATGGGGACCGGGAATATGGGGCTGGCTCAGGGCTTTAATCCGGGATAATACCTTCAACCTGTGCAAATTTGTTATTAAAAAGGAAAAGAAAAATTTTTTCTCTACGCATAGTATGTAGTACATTGCTGGCTCAAAAGAGTTTAACAATCCCCTGCCATGAATTGATTTTTTAAAGGGTGAACGCCGTTGAAGTGGGATGTTATTGTCATCGGGGCCGGACCGGCGGGCTCCTTTACAGCCCAAAAAATAGCTGCCTCCGGTTTTAAGGTTGCCCTACTGGAAGAAGACAGTACCATTGGGGAACCTTTGCAATGTTCAGGGCTCATTTCTCCCCGGGCTCTGGAAATTGCGGGAGTGGATGATGACATAGTTATCAACAGGCTCCGGGGGCTGCGTGTTTTTTCCCCCCTGGGCGCCACCCTGCAGGTGGAAAACAGCCGTGTATATGCCCTGGCCATTGACCGGGTGGGACTGGACAGGAAATTGGCCCAAAAGGCTTTGAATGCCGGAGCTGTATTGTTTACCAATACGGAGGCCAAAGGACTTGAGTACTTCCCGGGGGGGGTACCGGGTTGCGGCTATTAGCAACAACAAAAATTTAACCATGGAGGCCAGGCTGGTTATAGGCGCCGACGGCACCTACTCAAAGGTGGCCAGATGGTTAAAGCTGGACAGCAATAATCCCAGGGCCATAATGTATGCAGCAGAAGCGCAATTAAAGCGTGAAAATGCGGACATTGTAGATGTTTTTCTAGGACGCCGGCTGGCTCCGGGATGGTTTGGATGGCTTATTCCCCTTAACAAAAACACCTGCCGGGTTGGCATATGTTATGCCCTGGTAAAAGAAAAACGCTCACCAAAAGAACTCTTTGAGCGGATGGTCAATAAGTTTCCCGATGTTTTCAGAGGGATTCAGATCATGCGCTGCACCGGGGGTGCCGTTTCCCTGGGCCAAATGCCTAAAATTTATGGGCCCCATGCCATGCTAGTGGGGGATGCTGCGTGTCAGACTAAACCCATATCCGGCGGTGGAATTTACCCGGGCTTGCGGGGAGCACAGCTGTGCGCAAAAATTGCCGTCCAGGCCTTGAAGGAAGATGACCTGTCGGAAAAAGGGCTGGCCCGCTACCAGAATCTTTGGGAAAGAGAAATGGGAAGGGAAATATTGTGCGGCATGAGCTACCGCGAGAACTTCCTTAATTTCAGCGATGAGGACATGGACCTGTTAATCAGGCTCCTTGATAAACCAAAGTGGCTTAAAACTATTTTGCAGTACGGTGACATTGACTACCCGTCCTTCCTGGCTAACAGGCTTTTTGTCTTAAACCCTGTTGTCCGGGGGCTCTTTAAAAGGATCTGCCATACCCCTTCACCTCTGGCGAATTCGGTGGTTTCCCCTAGGGGCAGCGGTGTTTCTTTTGGTTCGGAGGCAGAGACGTAAAGGTAAACATATAAAAACCTTTTTAAGCCTGCTTTTAACAAATGATATTTGCTGCGGTTTTTTCACACCGGAACTCACGCCGGTATCTCAAAGCAAAGCTTAAAAAGCAAGATGATTTTCATATAAACAGCTTACAAGCGAGGTATGGGAAATGTACCGCAATAAAAAAGTGGGTGTTGTGGTGCCCGCCTATAATGAGGAAGCCTTTATCGGCAGCGTTATCAGCGGTATGCCGGACTACGTGGACCGTATTTATATTGTGGATGACGGTTCCACGGACCGTACCGTAGAAATAGCCCGGAGCTTCAATGATCCCCGCATAAGTATTATCAGCCATTCAGAAAACAAAGGGGTGGGAGCGGCAATAGTAAGGGGATACAAGGAGGGCCTTAAAGACGGGATGGACCTTCTGGCGGTCTTGGCGGGGGATAACCAGATGGATCCCCTGGAGCTGCCCAGATTGTTAAATCCCGTGGCCCGAAAAACGGTCCATTACAGCAAAGGGGATAGATTGTCCAGTCTTCATCTCACAGAGGGTATGAGCAGGTGGAGAAAATTTGGCAATTACCTGCTCACATTCCTTACCCGCATTTCTTCAGGTTACTGGGACCTCCAGGATCCCCAGAACGGTTATACCGTAATCTCCAGGGAAGCACTGGAAAAATTGGATCTGGAAAAGATCTACCCCTGGTACGGGTATTGCAACGACATCCTGGTAAAGCTGAACCTTTTAGGGTTTTCGGTGATGGATGTTCCAATTCCTGCTAGGTACGGAGAGGAAAGATCCAAAATCAGATACGGAAAGTATATAAGGAAGGTATCGTGGTTGTTATTGCGTAATTTCCTCTGGCGGATTATCAAGCAGTACGTTTACCCGGTCTTAAGGGTACCGGGTGTTACCTACCTAGCAGGGTTAACCTTTAGTTTCCTTGGGCTGACAACGCTGTTTTTCAATCTGATTCGGAATACACCCTTGGTTCCGGGAGCCTTGGTTTCTGCTGCGGGAATCCTTTTGCTGGTTTCTTCCATGATATATGAGGCCTTCGGTTACATTATCCGTAAAAGGGATGCCGGCTTCCTATGAAAGTAGCAACGGTGGTGGGGGCAAGGCCGCAATTTATTAAAACGGCTTTGGTATCTTTGGAGCTCCGAAAAAGGGGCAGGGAAATCTTGATTCATACGGGTCAGCATTACGATGCCAATATGTCAGCTAATTTTTTCAGGGAACTCAACATCCCCCAGGCGGATTATAACCTGGGGATTGGTTCCGGAACCCACGGCATGCAGACGGGTAGAATGCTGGAAGCGCTGGAAAAAGTCTTATTACAGGAGCAGCCTGATTGGGTTGTGGTATACGGGGACACAAATTCCACCCTGGCAGGAGCTCTTGCGGCAGCCAAACTCCATATTCCCGTGGCCCATGTGGAAGCTGGCTTGCGCAGCCACAACCCCGCTATGCCGGAAGAAATTAACCGCAAACTCAAGGATCACATTTCCACGGTACTCTTTTGTCCCAGCAAAGGGGCAGTAGAAAACCTTAAAAATGAAGGCTTTCAAAATGTTCTAAATAACGGTGAATTGGTTGATTTTGAGTCCATAGAACGAATGATCAGGGAGATACCCCGGCCAGTGGTGCTGAATGTGGGAGACGTAATGTATGACATTCTGGTGAGAACCATTCCCCGGGTGAAAACCCTCATCCCTAAATTGATGAGCAAGTATCCTATTATATCGGGCAAATACACCCTGGTTACCATACACAGGGCAGAAAATACCGATTACAGGGAACGGCTTTCCGGCGTTGTGGAAGCGCTCCTGGGGCTTGACATTACTGTAATTTGGCCCCTTCACCCCCGTACAAAGAAGCGGCTTTTGGAATTCAACCTGTTAGGGAAGTTGGAGAATGCTTCAAACATTATCCTTTTGGAGCCTGTGGGTTATGGGGAACTGCTCGTGCTTGCTAAAAACTCCCGGTGCATTATTACCGATTCCGGCGGTGTGCAAAAGGAAGCATACATGCTTGGGGTTCCCTGCCTGACCTGCAGGGATAAAACTGAATGGGCGGAAACCGTGGAATTGGGTTGGAACAGAATTGTTGGCCTTGGAGCAGCCCGCCTGCAAGAGACTTTCCCCTTTGAAGACCTGCCGGACTGGCACCCTAACTGGTTTGGTGATGGTTATGCGGCCCGGCGCATAGCTTGGGTGTTGACAAAACTACGTAAAAGCAGAGGGGTTTATATAAATGATTGAAGACAAACGTTTATACGATGCCTTTGTGGATTTAAGCCCCCAGGGCTGTCTGTTTCACAAATCCTGGTGGCTGGATGCGGTGGCACCGGGGAGATATGAGATTCTTACCGTCAGGAACAATAGCGGTATTGCAGCGGCCTGGCCTGTGGTATTTCAAAGGATCATGGCCGTAAGGGTGAGCTTGTTACCTCCCCTTACTCCCATACTGGGAATAATGTTTGGCCCGGATCGCAAGCTCAAATATGCCGAAAGGCTGTCTGAAGAAATGAGGCTAACTGCCCAACTCATAAAGATGTTGCCAAAGCATGCATTTTTCTGCCAGCATTTTCACCACCGATTTCGCAGCTGGTTGCCTTTATACTGGGAAAACTTCCAAGAGACAACCCGCTACACGTATGTTATAGAAGATCTTTCCGATATGGATCGGGTTTGGGCGAACATGAGATATAACACCAAAAGAAAAATCCAGAAAGCAAAAAAACTGGGCATTAAAGTGGTATGCGATTTGGGTTTGGATAGATTGCTTGACCTCAATGAAATGACCTTTAAAAGGCAGGGACTTTCCGTACCCTATTCCCGGGAATACGTAAAGAGAATAGATGAAGCCTGTGCGAAGCAAAGGGCAAGGAAAATGTTTTTTGCAGTGGACAAAAGCGGGCAGCTCCATGCCGCCGTATACATAGTCTATGATCAAAAAACGGCTTACTACCTCTTTGGCGGAGGAGATCCCAAATTAAGGAGCAGCAACGGGCATGCTCTGGTTTTGTGGGAAGCCATTAAATTTGCCTCCAGGGTATCTAAAAGTTTTGATTTTGAGGGCTCGATGCACGGCAATATAGAGCCCTTTTTCAGGGGCTTTGGGGGCGTACAAAAACCTTATATGGAGATAACCAGGGGCAACCCCCTTCTGAAACTGGCTTTCCGGGCCGCCAAAAGTGCCTGGTCCAAGGGAGGCATTCCAGCCCGTCTTATCAGTAAGCTCCTTACATAGGTTGGGGATTTCCATAATACCGGCTACAGGGCCCTTGAAAATTACATAGTCTTAAGGGTGACGGCTCGTGAGAATAGCTATTGACATTAACCACCCAGCTCACGTTCATTTTTTTAAAAACTTTATATGGGAAATGGAGAAAAAGGGTCATCGGGTATTTATTACGGCCTCGGAAAAAGATGTGGCCATTGACCTGTTAAACGCCTACGGGTTTTCCTTTGTTAACCTGCGCAGTTACGGCCATACTTTGTTCGAAAAAATAATTAACATACCCGTTACAACCCTCAAAGGCTATAGCGCCGTGAGAGATTTCCGGCCGGATTTTTTCCTTGGTTTTGGTTCTGTCCGGGCAGCCCATATTTCCTGGTTGATGGGAAAACCCTGTGTGATTTTTGACGACGATGAATATACATATCCATATTACCTCCGGTTCGTCAGTACCATATGCGCCTTTTCCGGTTTCAAGCTGTCCGGCAAAAAAGTGATAAAAATCCCCGGCTACAAGGAGCTTGCCTATTTACATCCCAAATGGTTCCGGCCCACTCCCCTTTTCCATACCGAAGAATCGGTGACCCTTATGCGTTTTGTCTCCTGGACGGCTTTTCATGATGTGGGAAAAGGCGGTTTTAGTCTCGGTCAAAAAAAAAGGCTGGACAAAGAGCTGGAGAAATACTCTAAAGTATTTATTTCCTCCGAGGCTCCTTTGCCCGCCGACCTGGAAAAATACAGGCTCACCATTAATCCCGAGGATATGCATTCCTTTCTGTCCACGGTAAACCTGCTGGTGTGTGATTCCCAAACCATGGCCACCGAAGGAGCGGTTCTGGGAATACCCGTTGTGAGATGCAACTCCTTTGTAGGGGATAATGACATGGGCAACTTTATGGAGCTGGAAAAACGCTATAATTTGATCTTCAACTACCGTGATCCGGAATTGGCCTTGGCAAAAGCCGTTGAGCTTATTAAAACTCCTGGTTTGAGAAGGGATTGGAATGAAAAAAGGAACCTTTTATTAAAGGAAAAGATTGATGTGACGTCTTTTATGGTCTGGCTGGTGGAGAATTACCCGGACAGCGTTCATAAGATAAAGGCTGCCGATACCGTCGAAGAATGGCATCGGGCTGCCACCAATACTCCAAAGGCGGTTGAATTATAATCATGAACCCACGTCTGTTAAACAGTCTGAAAAAACACCCGGAACTTTGGGACATCTTTACAGGGAAAAAAGACGGCCATACGACTTATTCAAGATATGACGACCCCAATCCCGAGAGCCTTATGGTTCCCCATATATCCAAACATTTGATTAATCAAGGATATAAAGTCAGTTATCCCCATGGAAAAACCTTTGCCTTATGCCTGACCCACGATGTGGATGATATTTACCCTCCCCTTACCCATAAGGCTTTGGCGTTTTTTTACAGCCTTGGTTCCCTGGATTTCCGCCAGATGAAGAGCCATCTTTTTTGGGAAATTAAAGGTACTAAATTCAGTCCTTATATGAATTTTCAACAAATTATGGATTTGGAGAGAAAATACGATGCCAAATCAACTTTCTATTTCATGGCTACTGACCGGGATCCCGTGAGATTACGGTATAACATTGAAGATATAAAAGGCGAACTGAAGGAGATTGTGAAGCAAGGCTGGGATGTGGGTCTCCATGGGGGTTACTATTCCTACGACGACATTGGGGCTATAAAGAGGGAAAAGCAAAGGCTTGAAAGAGCTTTGGGAAGGGAAGTGCTGGGCTACAGAAACCATTATTTAAGATTTAAAGTTCCCGACACTTGGGTTCACCTTGAGAAATGTGGATTTAAATATGACACAACTTACGGATATACCAACGTGGTGGGCTTTAGAAACGGGATGTGCCACCCCTTTAAACCCTTTAACCCCAATACCGGTAAGCAGATGGAAATATTTGAGATACCCCTGCATATTATGGATGGAGCTCTATTTGATCTCACCGGAGGTTTTAACCATGCCTGGCAGATCACAAAGAAACTCATAGACCTGGCGGCGGATTGCCGCGGTGTTTTAACAGTCCTATGGCACAACAGTGCTTTCAATTGTCCTTTCAGGGTCAAATGGCGAAGGATGTATGAAAAGATTCTGGAGTATGGCCGTGAAAAAAACGCATGGATGACTTCTAGTTACGAAATTTGGAGGTGGTGGCAGACCAATGGCTATTAACCTTATCAGTGATAAAAAAGTATGGGACCAGGTTGTGGATAACAGCCCTGGTGGCTTGCTTTATCATAAATGGGATTTTCTAAAACTCATTGAAAAGCATTCCGGATTTAAACTTTTGTCCTATGGGATTTATAAGGGTGAAGAATTAATATGTGTCATGCCTTTGTTTTTTAAAAGAATAAAGGGCGTAAAATGTTTATTTTCCCCTCCACCCCAATCGGGGGTGCCTTACCTTGGTTTTGTAATGAATGCAACTTACCATACCCTTAAACAGGATAAAAAGGAATCTTATATAAACCTGGTGGCGGAAGAAGTTGACAGGGAGATAAAAAGAATTTCACCCAACTATTTTTCCGCTTCCTTGATACCCGGGTTTGTGGATGTTCGCCCTTTCAAGTTGCTCAACTTTGGAATTAATGTTGAATACACCTATATGCTGGATCTCCATCGGCCCCTGGATGATATCTGGAAGGATTTTACCGGCCTTTGCAGGCAGAATATCCGTAAAGGCCAAGGGCTGAATTGTAAATTAAAGAAGAGCAAAGATGTTTCTATGCTTACTGAGTTTTTGAGGGAAAGATACCTAGAACATGGAATGAATTATTTGGTTAATCCCGGCTACCTGGAAGAACTGCTTAAAACTTTTCCTTGCAATATGGGGCTTTATTATTTGCACCATGACGACCGGATAATAGGGGCCTCCCTTAACCATGAGTATAATGATTGGTATTTGGGATGGATTGGCTTAACCAAAGCCCGGGACAAAAAATACAGATATGTTATTGATGCAATGCTGTGGAGTTTTATAAAACAGGCAAAACTCCAGGGGTATACCAAGTTTGAAATCAGCGGGGCAAACAGGCCCAATTTATGCCGCTTCAGGACCAAATTTAATCCGCGGTTGGAGCTGTGCATGCAGCTGTATAAGAAGGACTTTATCGGAAAACTGGCGGAAAAAATCTATCTCAAATATGTTAAGGCAGCGTAAGGGGCAGTGGTGAAAGCAACGGTGTCAATATCTCTGGGCTTAAAAAAAATAAAAAGCTCCCTTTATGATCCCCTTTATAAGAACTCATTTTTCCTTGTCCTTAGCAGAATTCTCAACATGGGTGCCGGTTTTGTTTTCTGGGTTATTGCAGCAAAACTATACACCGTTGAAGATGTGGGAAAGGCCACTGCACTGCTTTCTTCCCTGGGGCTTATTATACTTCTTTCCCGTCTGGGCTTTGATTTTTCCCTAATACGCTTCATTGCCGGCAGCGACAAGAACCAGGTATTTAATACCTGCCTGAGTATTACCACGGCATCCACTTTGGGGATTTGTTTATTTTACATTGTAGTGGACAGTTTCTTACCCTCACCGCTGTTACCCGGTGCCGCCTATGCCGTCCTTTTTACGGTTGTTGCAATACTCAATTCCGTAAGCGTGCTTACGGGGAATATGTTTTGGGCCCTTAGAAATGCCCAGCACTACTTGACCCAGAACATAATCATGTCATTGAGATTGGTGCTGTTGTTTCTCCTTCTGAATTTACACACTTTCGGAATTTTTTTGTCCATGGGTATATGTCACGGCCTGGCTTCCTTGTTAGGGGTGTTTTTATTAAAGGTCAAAGGTTTTAAAATAAACTTTCTAGAGGTCAGCAGGCCGTTTTTAAAAAAATCCCTTAATTTTTCTTTGGGCAACTACTTTTCCAACAATCTGTACGAAGCTCCTGGCTTAATACTTCCCATTATGGTTTTGCATTTGCTGGGCGAGGCGAATGCTGCGCAGTACTACATATCCTTTATGCTGGGCAACCTGACCATTATCATACCCGCTGCTTTGAGTACATCCCTTTTTGTTGAAGGCAGTCACGAAAGGCCACTGAAGGAAAATGTAATCAAGTCCGGCTTGGCCGCCTATTTATCCCTGCTTTTCTGTAGCTTTTTAATCTTTTTTCTGGGCAAGGACATTCTGGGCTTTATCAGCAAGGACTATGTAAAGGCTTTCCCCCTGTTGAGGCTGGTGGTACTGTCCAATTTCTTTGAGGTTATGCTTTTGATCTACATTGCCGTGCAGAACGTGCGAATGAAAGTCCGGTACAATGTAAAGATAAATCTGCTGCGTTTTGTCCTTATACTGGGACTTGGTTATTTCTTTATCAAGAAATTTTATCTTTTGGGTGTTGGCTGGGCTTTATTGGTTACCTATTTTTTCTTAACCTGTATCATACTGTTTCAAATTTGGCGGGAGGCAGCGGTAAAAGCTGAAACTGAAAACTAAAAGGGATTGCGGAGGCGGTTTTCCTTGCTCCTTAAATATCCGAACCGGAGGACCTATATGAGAATTATTTCCGGTATAAAAGATATAAAAGGTAAAGACCCCTTTGCTTTAACGGAAAAAGCAATCACCTTTTTACTTATCCTTTTTGGCGCAGTGGGAATGATCGGCCCATTGTTTTTAGGTCGCTATAACCTAACATTATTAGGGAGTTACCTAGGTATACCCATGATTGTAGCTCCCCTTATATGGCACAAAATTAAGAAAAACCGGTTGAAAATATTTATTCTGAACATTGACGTTCTCCATATTTTAGGTTTGCTGTTTTTGTTATATTACTCCGCTTCCATACTCATTCTTCACTCTGCTGACGTTAGAAATGAAGCCTACTACGTTTCAATAACGGTGATGGCATTTTGTATCCTGTGCCAGATCCTTTTTTCCGGCGGGTTAGGGAGAAAAGGGCATTTAATAATCCAAACGGAAATAGTATTGCTGATGTTAAACATACTTTGGGGTGTGAACCTTAAATATCATTTCTTTATTGGCAGAACGGATATAATCATGCATTCCTGGCTTGCCCAAAACCTGATAGACACAGGTCATATCGGAAGGGTATTTGAATATTATGAAGCCTTCCCTTTGTGGCACATTCTATGTTCCGTTATTTCCCAAGTCTGTGACCTGCCCTGTCCGCCCCATAAAATAATGTTTGTGGTCAACGGATTTGTATATTCCTTTCTGATAATGGCCGTTTATCTTACGGTGGTCAATATATTGAACAACGAGGAGATGGCTCTTCTGTCGGCCTTGTTCACCTGTTTAAACACTGATGTGATTTTCTATGGAATGTACTCCATCCCCAGGAGTGTTGTTTTCTTTCTAGAGGTACTGTTGATATTATTTCTGCTCCATAAACGAAATCCTATTATGAATGCCATGTCGGTGTTTATGGCTTTTGCCATAATAGTTTATCACACGGCTTCCATACATTTTGTTTGGTTAATACTGTTTTTGATTTATTTTCTACAAAGATTTTACAGGGTGAGTAAAGATAAATATTTTGTAACCTTTAACTATTTGTTACTGGTTTTGGTGATGACGGTTTCATACTGGTTTTACTATGGAGAAAAAGTTTTCCGGGCCCTGGTAAAAAATCTTCTCACCCAGGCTCCCAAGGGTATCTTAACTAAGTCCGTATTCTACACGCCTTTGAATGAACTTTTTAATTACTTACATTACAGTCTCCTGTTCTTTTTCATCATTTGGGGAGTGCTGTCGGTGTTGACTTCCATAAGGTCCGGCAAAATGAATAAATTGTTATTTGTGTCCTCCCTGGCTTTCACCTTTATTACCTTTCCGGGGCCAGCCTTGCTGCTGAACAAGCTGGCACGAAACTTAAATTTGGTCAGGTTTGGAGAGTACTCCTTTTTCTTTATCTCCATGGCGGCTGCAACGGGTCTGTATATCATGTTTTTAAAGCTCAAAGAAAAGCACCGGGCTTTTATTGTGGTTTTATTCACCATAATGGCTTTTCTGTCGGTGTCAAATGATTTTACGGCTTCGGATAATCCTTTGGTCCAAAGGCCCTTCTATACTTATTATTTAACGGAAAACGAAACAACGGCATTAAACCGCCTGGCGGCCTTTACCAAGGGATATCTCATGGCTGACTATGCTTCCTGTAGGTTTTTGGAGTTTTTGGACCATTCCGGTAAAGTTCATGTTTTGGAAGTGAGCTCCAAGGGGCGGAGATTTTTAAGGAGCAGCGGTGATGATCTTATATTCATTCGAAGGGAAGAATTGAGCAAGAGGCCTTTAAAACTGTTTACTTCAACGGATGATAAGTTTCAATTTGATCCGTCCCTGGCGGCCTCTCAGGACTACTATTATAATAGTTCGCCTTTGTGGCAAAGCATTGAACTGTTCAACCATATCTATGATTCCGGCGCAGTTTTGGCACTAAATTAGCCCGGAGGGGGAGGAGAAACGTGAAAGTTACCATTAGGAACGAAATGCTGCCGGTAGTGATCTTATCCATAATAACGGTTATTGTATGTTTCTTTAGTAACTTTAAAACCGCAAAGGTTATACTGGGGTTTCCTTTTATCCTCCTATTTCCCGGTTACACATTAACTGCACTGCTTTTCCCCAAGGCCGGTGATTTGAGAAGCCTAGAAAGGCTGGTTTTTAGTTTTGGTTTGAGCATTACCGTTGTTCCCATGCTTTGCATGGCATTGAACTATACCCCCTGGGGGATAAGGCTGTATTCGGTTGTGTTAACTGTACTGCTTTTTATTTCAGTAATGGCAGGGTTGGCATGGAAAAGAAGGATCGGGCTTCCAAAGGATGAGCGGCTGCAGCTGTGTTTTGAAATAACCATTAGTTGGTCCAAGCTGACCAAAGGACAAAAAATACTCTATGTATCCCTGCTGGGGGCCGTCTTTTTACTTATGGGTACATTCTGTTATGTTGTGAGCAATCCCAAGGGAAGTGAGAATTTTACGGAATTTTATATTTTAGGCCAGGGGGGAATGGCAGCAGATTACCCTAAAGAAATGGACTTGGGCGAGGAAGATGAAGTCACAGTGGGGATAGTAAATCACGAAAACAAGAAAATTAATTACCGCATGGAGGTAAGAATGGGTGATGAGGTGATTCAAATTATATCCCCCATAACTTTGAAACACGGGGAAAAATGGGAACAGCCGGTAATTTTCCGGCCCAATGCATCCGGTGAAAATGTAAAGGTGGAATTTGCATTATTTAAGGAAGGTCAAGGGGAAAAAGAGCCCTACCGAAAGCTTCACCTATGGATGGATGTGAAGGGGTATGATTAAAGAAATCTATTTGAAAAAGCCGGTTAAAATGCCGGGCTTAGATTTGCAGTACTTTTGGTTGCTTGTTCCACTGATCACCATTATTGAGCTGGTATTTGCTTATTGGAATACAAGGGTTGGGATTTTTCTCCACTTTATTCTTTTTGGGACATTGATAACCGTAAGTTACATTTCCTTCAAAGACTGCACGCCCAGGCTTTGTTTGTCCCTCCTGCTTATTCCGCTGATGCGGATTTTCAGCATTGCATTGCCTCTGGCTGAATTGCCCTTTCCTTTATGGTACCTGATAATCGGTATACCCTTGTTCCTGGCAGCATTTTCCGTTATAAAACTGGCCGGATTTAGCTGCCGCGAACTGGGTTTTACTACGGAAAAATTGCCTCAGCAGCTGCTGTATGCCCCCTTAGGGATACCCATAGGTTTCATGGGGCATTTCATATTATAAATTTTCCTTTTAAAGCACTCATTTGCCCTTCAGGATATCTTGTATTCTGCTGTCATCCTCATTGTTTGCACAGGTTTTCTTGAAGAATTGATTTTCCGGGGTATGATTTACCGGGCAGCCAAGGAAAAAATGGGTACCAAACAATCCCTAATCCTTGTGAGCCTTATCAATGCAGCAATGCATATATCAAACCTCTCCTTCCTGCACGTGGTTTTCGTTTTCTTGCTGGCCGTACTGATTACTTAAATATACGAAAGACAAAGGTCCATTATTGGTGTATCCCTACTGCACGGTCTGGTAAATATAATCCTGTTCCTCATAAGCCCGCTTTTAATTAAATGATTTTTTTTGAGAAAACTCTATGCCAAGGGGAGTGTTTCTTTTTGGCCTCAACGGTGACGTTAAAAACAACTGAAGCGGTAATGTCCAATTCTATTCTCATACTCCAAGTGGGGAAAATAATTGCTTTATTATTGATTATTCTGTTAATCCTTAAGGAATTTTTACCCCTAATAGTGGAGTCAACCCGGCTTGATGACTTCAAAAGCTTCTATCTAATGGAACTTTTGTCAGACATAGTTGTTGGGCCTTTCTTCTTTGTATTCACATATATTATTGTTTATCATGCCGTAAAACTCCTGAGCTCCATGTAGG
>JAAYIF010000052.1 GCA_012523575.1 Clostridia bacterium | reverse complement strand
TTGTGGAAAAATTGTGGATAACGGAGTGGGAATTGTGAAAATAGAAATCCGGGGAGTGGAAAAACTCAGCTTCAGGGAACGCCAGGTGGTAGCATTAAAGGAAATGGGAAGATCCAACGAGGAGGTGGCCAAGCTTCTAAATCTAAAACCCAGCACAGTCGCCACCCTTTATAACAGAGCAAGGAGCAAGGGTTATCAGGTGGTAATCATTCTCCCGGGTGAAACCCTCGGCATCTATGATGGTCTGGAAGAAGAGGGGGGCGAGTAGGTTGGGAAGGCTGTCTGCCCAGAGATATTTGGAACATGAACTGATTTATCCTTATCCTGTTTCCTCCATGGAAAATAGCGGCAGAAAAAAGAAAAAAAAGTTTAAGGTTAATCCCAAAAAAATAATACTTCTGGTGGCGGTACTGTATTTATTTTTCAATATCCTGCAGCTGCATATGACCATCTGGGATTTAAACAAGCAGATCGAGGAAGGTATACAGAAAAAACAGGAACTTTTAGCTGAGCAGAAGGAGCTGCGGGAGGAGATTGAAAGGGTAAAGAGCACCGAGTATGTGGAAAAGCTTGCCAGGGAGCAGCTGGGTTTGGTAAAACCAGGAGAAAACCTTGTGGTGCACAGGGAAGATTTGGACGATTAGGACCGTAGCTTATCCCCTTTGATACTGTGTCCTGGCTTTTCAGGGCTCTTTTTTTTGTATTTTTTTGTTTCATTTAATCAATTGACAATAAACGCCGCTGTTTATTATAATAGCTTTAGTTTTTAATAGTCTTTATAATATAGGAGGAATTATTTCGGTATGTCATTGTCTGTGGGCAGTATAGTTGAAGGAGTAGTTACGGGAATTACTAAGTTTGGTGCTTTTGTTGAGCTGCCAGGTGGTGTTACCGGACTTATTCACATTTCTGAAGTGGCTGATACCTATGTTAAGGATGTGAGCGATTACCTAAAAATGCAGCAGCAGGTCAAGGCTAAGGTAATTAAGGTTGGAGAAGACGGCAAGATTGCCTTATCCATTAAGCAACTTAACAACGACGGAAAAAAGAATGAGGGCGCAAGATCCAAACGCAGAAACAACAACATGTCTTTCGAAGATAAGCTGGCCAAGTTTTTAAAGGAAAGCGACGAGAGACAGCAGGCTCTGAGGCGCAATCAAGATTACAGACGTCGCCGGGGTGATCGGAGGGCATATTAAAGCATATTAATTTTAAAAAACATCCTCACCAAAAGGAGGATGTTTTTTTATTTTACATCTATACCTAGAGCCTTATAAATCTTCTCATCCACAATCCCTGTGCATTCAAGTCCGTTTTTGGCCTGGAAAAAGTTAACCGCCAGTTCAGTCAGGGCTCCAAAACGCCCGTCGGCGGATCCCATAAGAAATCCCTTTTCCTTTAAGCGCAGCTGCACTTGAACCACGTCAGGCCCTACGGCGCCCCTTTCCATTACTTTTCGGAACCCCTTATCCGGGGGCATGATGGGTTCCCCTACGATTTTTACAGGAGTTCCTATGGACACCCACGGATAAATAGTTTCTACATGCTGGTTGAACATTCTAATGCATCCGTGGGATGCGGCGGTTCCGATGGAGTATGGTTTATTGGTGCCGTGTATGCCGTAAATTCCCCAGGGAACGTTAAGCCCCATCCATCGGGTTCCAAAGCCTCCCCCCCAGTTTCCCCCTTTGTGGATTATTTTCCATTCACCCACCGGAGTGGGAGTGCTGCTTTTCCCCACGGCACAGGGAAAGGTTTTAAAGGTCTTTCCGTCGCTTAGGACAGTTAAAGTTTTCTTGTTAGTGTCAATTAAAATACTTACTTTCCCAGGGGGCTTATCCCCAGGATTTCCCGATACGGGGGGAGCTTCGGCTCCCCGGGCTAGGGCATTCCATGTAGCGGCATCCACTTTTCCACTGGGATTAAGACGGGCTTTTTCCTGAAAATTTTTCACCGCTTCATGGGTTTTGGGCCCGTATATACCGTCGACTTTCCCAATATAGAACCCCAGAACTTTGAGGCGCTGCTGAAGCTCTGCCACGTCGCTTCCTGTGATGTTGGGCTGTGCCAGATACAGGAAGCGGCTTTCATTTATACAGCTGCATTGGGGTTGTTCCCCGGCGATAAGGGAAGGGGTTAAGAGAAAAAATACGAATAAAAATGTCAAAAAAAATACCAAGGTTAATGTTCTGCGGTTCAAATTCATCAACCCCGTTTAATCGTTTTTCCTGTTTATTTGAAATTTTACGCCCGTTTTTATGTTGGCAGTTAAAAGGGAATGTTATTCTTGTTTTTTACGAAACTGCCATAGGTTAAAATTTCCACAATATTGGAGGGGTTTTTGGTACAAAATTTTAAAGTAACAGTAAAAATTTATTAAATAAGAATTTGGAGGATGCCATGAGCGAAACTTTATTTGCTGTGATTTTGGCCGTTGTATCCGGCATTTCGATGGCTGTGCAGGGATCTTTAAATTCGGTGCTGGGAAAATATGTGGGCGAAATTGAAGCAACACTTTTTGTGCACGTAATAGGTTCGGTGGCCATAGGAGCAGTGCTGCTTCTGGGTTTCGGTAAAGGGAATTTAGGAAACTTTGTTAATGCCCCCTGGTATTCCTTCCTTGGGGGTATAATAAGCGTTTTGATCATATACGGTGTAATTGCGAGCATTCCTAAAGTTGGAGTTGCCCTTGCCACCACAGCCATAATTATCGGCCAAGTTTCCACGGCCCTGCTTATCGATCACTTTGGGCTTTTCGGTTTGGAGAAAATACCCTTTACCTGGCTTAAGCTTGTGGGATTGATCCTCCTTGCGGCAGGGGCAAGGCTGATGCTGGGGTAAGGAATTTTCTTTAATTAAAGCTGCATTATTGTTCCCGCCAAAGTTTTGTTCACCCCTTGACATTTAAGCTTTAATTCGTATAATGAATATTGCATGTATGGGTAAATACAGCTTTATATTTTTATTGCGGGGTGGAGCAGCTGGTAGCTCGTCGGGCTCATAACCCGGAGGTCGTTGGTTCGAATCCAACCCCCGCAACCATTAAGTGGCGGTGTAGCTCAGGTGGTTAGAGCATACGGTTCATACCCGTAGTGTCGTAGGTTCGAGTCCTACCACCGCTACCAAGTTTTGTTTCCGGCCCGTTGGTCAAGTGGTTAAGACACCGGCCTTTCACGCCGGTAACAGGGGTTCGAATCCCCTACGGGTCACCATCAGGCTCTGCCGGATTAAGGCGGAGCCTAATTTTTTATTAAAAAAATTTTCTTAAGTTTAACTTTTTGTCTTGGAGCCGACTTCTTCGTCCCCAAGGAAAACCCATGGGGTTTCATCCACACTTATCCTTTTGTCGAAAAAAAAACCACCCTACCCCACTGAACCTGACAAATTATCTTGGTGCCCCGTACTATAATTGAGGGTAATCAAATGGGGGTAATCAAGAAAGGGTAGGTGTTGGAGATGTACAATGGCATTCATATTTATCCTTATAACAAAAAATATCCCCTTAGGAAAAGCCGAAGGGGCATGGAAGGTATTTGGAATAGGTTTGTGGACCTTCTAGCCCGGGAGGCTGATGTTGAGGGGATACTACTGATCCTTATGGGCTTTTCCCTTTCCCGGGGGGCAATTTTGCAGGAACTCTTCCCCTTTGGAACGGCGTTTTTCACCGCTGCAGCCTTCCACCGCAGGAACCTTATGGGGCCTTTTATTTTAGCCACATCTTTGGGCTACATTACCGCCCCTTTAACGGGCCCACAGCTTTGGCAGCTTACAACCATCCTCTTTGTGCTTTTTATCCTATTTCAATGGGTTAATTGCTGGAATTTTTGGGGAACTTATACCCTTCCGGCGGTGGTCTTTTTGGTTACCGCCGCTGTTAAAGGGGTTTTTCTTCTATTAAAGGGCTTTCATCTTGACGGTTTTCTGCTTTTGGTCTTTGAAGGGCTCTTCGCTGCAGGTTTAACCCATGCTTATTATGGGGCTTTTACTTCCCTAAGCAGGGTTTTAAAGGAGAAATCTTCCTTGTCATGGGAAGAAATGGTCTGTGCCATGATCCTGGCGGTTTCCCTGCTGGGAAGCTTTATGGGGCTGAAAATTGGCACACTGGATGTCGTAGGGATAATAGGAGGATTTATGGTTTTATGTGCGGGCTTCATAGGAGGAAGCGGTTTAGGGGCTTCAGCGGGGGTTATAACGGGTTTGGCCCCTCTCCTTACGGTAACCGGCACTCCCAACATGGTGGGACTGTATGCTTTTTCCGGATTGGCATCGGGGCTTTTTAAGGGCTGGGGAAAATTGGGCGCTGCGGCGGGATTTGCCTCTGCCCATTTTATTCTTCTTATGTACTTTGGTGATGAAAGGGCCATTTATGGGGCGATTGGGGAAATGGCTTTGGCGGTACTGCTTTTTATCCTTTTCCCCAAAGGATGGTTGGAGAGCATAAAAAGGGTGGTGCCCTATGGCAGCGGATATGGAAGAAGTGCCATAAAAACGGAGATGATACTCCATAAATTAAAGGATCTGGGGCAGATTTTTAACGAGCTGGGCAGGGCCTTTGAAAGGACCAGTTTTGAGGGCCCCATCAAGGACGTTGGCAAGGAAAACGCCCATTTGATGCTGAAAATTATTACTTCCAACGTCTGTCACGGCTGTTCACTGTATAAGACCTGCTGGGAGCGGGATATTTACAGAACCTATGGGGAAATTCTAAAACTCTTTTCCCTTTTTGAAGATGGAGAGGAAAAGCTGGGTAATTATAGGGGGATCCTTACCCGCAGGTGCGGAAGATTTACGGAACTAAAGGCCACTATAGGCTGCATTCTGGAAGTTTGCCAGGTGAACAGCTACTGGCGCAAAAAGCTCAAGGAGAGCAGGGGGCTGGTGGCTTCGCAGCTTTACGGTGTTTCCGAAATTATCGGCGCTCTGGTATCAAAGGCTGATATTAATAAAAGGAGAGAAGAGGACATTGAAAACAACCTTTTAAAAATGATTGCCAGAAGCGGAATAGAGGTGAAGGATGCTGCGGTTTACAGGTTGCCCGGCGGATTTAAGTGTCAGGTCGTAAAGGAATCCTGCCGGGGCAGCATGGAATGTACAAGGCATCTTCTTCCGCTGTGCGAAGAAGCCCTGGGATGCAGATTGTCCCCCCTTCGGGTGGACTGTGCTTTAAGGAATAACGGGACGGACTGCGGAATGGTCTTTGCTTCCAAAAAACAGTACGATGTGGAACTGGGTACGGCCCTGGAGGCTAAGGAAGGAAACGTCATATCCGGGGACAGCGTTGAATGCGTTCACTTGGACAGCGGTAAGGTAGCGCTTATTTTAAGCGATGGAATGGGAACGGGGGCAAGGGCCGGGCAGGAAAGCGGCGCCACTGTTACCCAGCTTAAAAAGCTTCTGGAAACGGGGTTTGAGCAGGAACTGGCGTTAAAAGCCGTTAATGCCGCCCTGGCCCAGCGGTCCCCTGAGGAAACCTTTTCCACCGTCGATTTAGCCATGATTGATCTCTATTCAGGGCAGGCGGATTTCTTAAAGATAGCTGCAGCTCCCACTTTCATAAAAAGAAGAAACAGCGTGGACATAATAACCTCAAGCTCTCTGCCCATAGGAATTTTGGATACCGTTGATTTTGAGCTAAAGAGCTTAAGCCTGGAGCCGGGGGATATTGTGGTAATGATTTCCGACGGTTTTTTGGAAGTGAAAAGAAAATCATCAAAAAAGGAATTCTGGTTGGTTAAAGAACTGAAAAGATTAAACTCCAAAGATCCCAAGAGAATAGCGGACGCCCTTTTGGCTAGGGCAAAGGAACTGGCAGGAGGCTCTCTCCCCGATGACGCAGCTGTTGTGGTGGCACGGCTGATTCCTCATTACAACAATTTTGCGTCGGGAAAGACCACCTTTTCAAGGGTGGTATAAAGGGTGGATTGAAAAAACCGGTTTTCTGGTTTTCTTTGGAACGATTTGCTTCTCTCACGTTCCTCTTTTTGGTAAGCAGAATATCCGCTGCGATATCACATAAATTGTGATAAAAACTCACAAGGATTGTGATAAAATATCACAAAGCGGTTTTAATAGAGAGCGAGCTGCGAGCTGCCTGGGTGTTTTGCCCGGGCTTTTTTATTTAAGGGAATGAATTTCAGGAAAATAGTAAATTATGGTAGAATGGGAGGGGTAAATTAAGCAATTACCAACAGATAATCTGGAGGTGTTTGTACTTTAAGAAAAAAGTATCTCTGGTTCTTTTGATGGCTTTTATCCTGACCTGCACGGCAGTACCTGCAATGGCGCAGGATCAGGAGCAGGTGGACGTATACGAAGACGGCAAGCTGGTAAAAAGCGTAGTTTTCGTAATTGGAGTACAGGAATACTTCGTAAACGGAGAAACCCCGGGGATAAAGATGGATGCTACCCCATTCATTCAAGACGGAAGGACTTTTGTTCCGATCCGCTACCTTGGAAACGCCTTTGGGTAACCAACAAGTATATTTACTGGAATTCCCCAAAGGTAACCTTCAAGGAACCCGGGCTACCGGTTGTGGAGCTATCTGTAGGCTCAAAAATCAAGAGTGACGGGATTTCGAAGACTATGGACGTAGCACCGATACTGAAAAGCGGAAGAACCTATTTACCCGCAAGGTATGTGGCTGAGGCACTGGGCTACGAGGTAGCATGGGATGCTGAAAATAAAGTTGTAGTGTGTTATCCCAAGGGAGAAGAAAAGCCTGACTACTCTAACATTATGGAATATGTGGGGGAACAGAAACCGCAGCCGACTCCTCCTGTAACTGGTGAAACTTTCAAGGCAAGCGATTACAGCTATGTGGTTCCGCAGTGGAAGCAAAGACTAGAAGGAAAGAATGTAATTAAGGTGTCTGAAAACGGATTCCCAGCTGAAGGGATAAAAGTAAACAAATACACTACTGTTTACGGTGTAAAGTTCTATAAAGATAAAATTGAAATTACCGCTGAACAACCTAATAGGGGAGCTGGACCGCATCATTATTTGGTTGAAGCAGGTGATAAAATAAGATACCATGCTGATCCTCGTTTTGTCATTGATGGCAAAGAAACTTACAAGAAAGTTCCCGAAAGTTTCGTTGCGGCTGATGACAAAGGCAATACCCTTCGTGGGGGAGAAAACGGCTTTAAGGACTTTACCGAAATTAAACAGCTTGTGTTTGAAGCTGGAGGGGATAACGTTATAATTATTGACAACCCACTCTATAAAGGCAAGTAGTTATAATCCGCCCGTATTTAGCTTATAAAAGCATTAAGTGCAGGGTATTTTTCCCCGTATTTCCTCCAAGGGCCTTAGGGCCTTTTTTACTGTATAATGAAGAAAAGGACGGACAAAACTATAGAAGGAAAAATTAACCATACGGCAGGAAAAGGTGTTTAACCGGCGAAGTTTTAAAGCGTCCTCGCCTTTAGGCAGGTGAGAGTTTTGATTGAAAAGGTTAAAAAAACCATTGACAAATTTGGGCTCCTTAAAAAAGGGGAAAGAATCCTTTTGGCTGTTTCGGGGGGCGCGGATTCTGTTGCCCTGGCCCATGTAATGCACCGCCTTAAAGAAGAATACGAGATAACCCTTCACATAGCCCATCTTAATCATATGCTGCGGGGTGAGGAAGCAGAAAGGGATGCCCGGTTCGCATCCACCTTTGCCCAAAAACTGGGCATCCACTGCACCGTGGGACGTGCTGATGCGGCTCAGCTGGCGGAAAAGGAAAAGCTTTCCCTGGAGGAAGCTGCCAGGAAAGTTAGATATGAGTTTTTAGCCAATACGGCGGAAAAAGTGGGAGCGGCAAAAATTGCTGTGGGTCACAATGCCGATGACAGGGCGGAAACCCTGCTTCTTCACCTGTTAAGGGGTACGGGGCCTGAGGGCCTTGAAGGGATTAGACCTAAGTATAAAAATGTCATCAGACCCCTTCTCGAAGTCACCCGCGAAGAAATTGAAAGGTACTGCTCAGAACATAGGCTTTCCTTTGTATGGGACAGCACCAATGAAGAAGTTATTTATACCCGGAATAAAATCAGGCATGATCTGCTGCCTGTACTGAAAGGTTACAACCCCAACATTGTGAAAGCTTTAAACAGGACTGCGGAAATCCTTTTGTTTGAAAACGAATATATGGATTTGGAAACCCGTAAAGTTTTTAAAGAAGTAGTAATTTCGGAAAAGGACGGCGGTAAATTAATCCTTCCTATTAAAAAATTTACCCCCCTTCACAAAGCCCTCCAGAGAAGGATTATCCGGCACTGCTGGACATGGGTTACGGGAATTGAGGAGGGGCTGGAATATAAACATGTGGAAAGGGTGAGAAATTTTATTTATAAAGGTTCCACCGGGAAAAAACTTGTACTCCCCTGTAGCGCCGCTGCTTATAAAACCTATGAAGCTGTTACATTTATAAAGGAAGATTTTGAAAAAAAGAAAGAAGGGATAAGATATCAAAGGGAAATAAAGGTTCCAGGAACAACGCTAATCCCTGAAACCGGCGCCCTTTTAAAAGCAGAGATTTTAAATGTCGGAGAAGTGGGAAGACAGTATCTTTTTTCTCCACCGGAAACGGCCTATATGGATTTAAACAAGCTTGAGCTGCCCCTCTTTGTGCGCTCCAGGACCGATGGGGACGGATACAACCCCCTTGGGTTAAAGGGCAGAAAGAAAATCAAGGACATCCTGATAGATGCCAAAGTCCCCCGGGAAGAGAGGGAAAAGATACCCGTTGTGCTGGATCAGAAAGGTATTGTGTGGTTTGCGGGGTTTAGAATAGATGAAAGGGTTAAAATAACGGAAAATACCCAAAAAATCCTGCACATTGATTATATAACTAATTAAAAGGTAGTTATGAACATATGTTATGATTGAGTTTTGTGTCTTCTTATGATAAAATGAAATCTCATGAAATGTAGTGAATTTTACTGAATTTACAATAAATTTTTTATCCTGAGGGAAGTGCCTGGGTTTTTTTGAAAGGAGGGTAATTTTTGCATAATAGAATTCTAAAAAATCTTGCCATATACCTGCTTATTGTTTTTATAGCGGTTTCCATCGTTCGGTGGGCCACCCCCACGGAGAACGAAACGGAAAAGATAAATTACACTGCGTTTATGCAGAAAGTGGAAGCAGGTCAGGTAAGTGAAGTAACATTGGTGAGCGAAAAAAACATCTACAGGGTGGTGGGTGAATATAAAAACGGCAGGGAATTTACCCTGGAAGCCCCTGTGGAACCGGGGTTGATAGAGACTCTCAGGACCAAAGGAGTGGTGGTGGACGTTAAGTCACCCCCGGAGCCGCCCTGGTGGACCAATCTTTTAGGTACCTTTTTGCCCATACTTCTGCTGGTGGGTCTTGTGTTTTTCATGATGCAGCAGACCCAGGGCGGGGGCAGTAGGGTTATGCAGTTCGGTAAAAGCAGGGCAAGGCTGCATACTGGCGACAGGCGGAAGGTGACCTTTGCCGATGTTGCCGGTGCCGATGAAGTAAAGGAAGAGCTTCAGGAAATTGTTGAGTACCTTAAAAATCCAAAAAAATTCAGCGAGCTGGGAGCCCGCATTCCCAAAGGGGTGCTGCTGTACGGCCCTCCGGGAACGGGTAAAACATTGGTAGCCAGAGCCGTTGCCGGGGAAGCCGACGTTCCCTTTTTCAGCATAAGCGGTTCCGATTTTGTGGAAATGTTTGTGGGAGTGGGAGCCTCCAGAGTTAGGGATCTTTTTGACCAGGCTAAAAAGAATGCTCCGTGTATTGTGTTCATAGATGAAATTGATGCAGTGGGAAGACAGCGGGGCGCAGGTTTGGGAGGCGGCCACGACGAAAGGGAACAGACCCTAAACCAGCTTCTGGTGGAAATGGACGGTTTTGAAGCAAATGAAGGAATAATTATCATTGCGGCCACAAACCGGCCGGACATTTTGGACCCAGCCCTTCTCCGTCCCGGACGTTTCGACCGCCAGATAACCATGGACGTTCCCGATATTCAGGGAAGAGAAGAGATACTCAAAGTGCACATGAAGGGAAAACCCCTGGCCTCCGATGTAGATATCAACGTCCTTGCAAGGCGTACACCGGGATTCACCGGAGCGGATTTGGCTAACCTGGTAAATGAGGCAGCCCTTTTATCCGCCAGAAGGGGCCAGAAAGTGATCACCATGGATGCCCTGGAGGAGAGTATTGAAAGGGTTATTGCCGGTCCGGAGAAAAAGTCCAGGGTTATGAGCGATTTTGAAAAGAAACTGGTATCTTATCACGAGTCCGGTCATGCTCTGGTAGGGCACCTTCTGCCCCATACGGATCCTCTGCATAAGGTATCCATCATTCCTCGGGGACGTGCCGGTGGGTACACCCTTCTGCTTCCCCGGGAAGACAGAAGGTACATGACCAAATCCCAGATTTTGGACCAGGTTACCATGCTTTTGGGGGGCAGGGTGGCTGAAGAGCTTATATTGAAAGAAATCAGTACCGGTGCCCAAAACGACCTGGAAAGGGCAACGGAACTGGTTAGAAAAATGATTACGGAATACGGAATGTCCGAAGAACTGGGGCCCCTGACCTTCGGCACCAGGCATGAGCAGGTATTCTTGGGAAGGGATATTGCCCGGGAGCGCAACTATTCGGAAGCCGTAGCCTTTTCCATTGACAAGGAAGCAAGGAGAATAATAGAAGAGTGCTACGCCAGAGCCAAGGAGCTTATCAGCGATAATATTGAAAAGCTTCACCTCATTGCGGAAACACTAATGGAAAAGGAAACCTTAGAGGCAGAGGAGTTTATTGCCCTTCTTGAGGGGGCGGAAAAACCCAAAGCCCTTGAAGGCGAAGGGGAAGAAAAAGAGGCTGAACAAAAGGAAAAAGGGGAAAGTGCCGGAGAACCGTTGGATCCGCACCCCGCAGATTTTGCAGTAAGTGATAACAAACCCTTTATAATGTTAAACTATAATTACTGTCATGATTTGGTTTAAGGGAGGCGGTGTCTTTGGAGAAAACCTTTGTAATGATCAAACCCGACGGGGTGCAGAGGAACCTTATCGGGAAAATTATTTCTCGTATTGAGGAAAAGGGATTAAAAATTGTGGCTCTCAAACTCATGAGGCTGGATGAGAAAACTGCAAGGGAGCATTATAAGGAGCACGTAGACAAACCCTTTTTCCCGGGACTTTTGGAGTACATTACTTCCGGGCCTGTGGTGGCCATGGTTCTGGAAGGGAAAAATGCAGTGGATGAAGTGAGAAAAATGATGGGCAAGACCAATCCCCAGGAAGCCCTTCCGGGAACCATAAGGGGAGATTTTGGTCTGGAAATCGGCCGCAATGTTATCCATGGCGCTGATTCCAAAGAAAGTGCCCAGAGGGAAATTTCCCTGTATTTCAGCAATGATGAAATTTTAAGCTATGACAAAAATGTGGATGTCTGGCTGTATGAGTAAAGGCTTTTCGTAAAAATTCACTTTCCTTTGTCTAAAAGTACCTGCACTGTGCAGGTACTTTTTTAAAAATTGGAAAAAATTTTAATGTACCCTCATATGTTTTTATAAAAAGTATAAATGGGGGTAAATTCCATTGGATTTTGAAATGAGGTACAATCTTACCCTTTCCACCGATGATGCCCGGAAAGCTAGCTACATTGCCAAAGGGCTGGTGAAGTTTTGGGGGGAGGAAAAAATTTGGGCCCGGGGAATTGTGCGGGAAGCCTTTAAGGCCCATGAAGCCAGGATTTTAATAGGTATAAAGGATGTTGAGGAGGTTCCTCCCCTTAAGGTGCTTGAACATGTTAGGGCTGTGGGTAGAAGGTTTAATGTGGATGTGGTGGAAGCGGATATTGTGGGAGAAGTTTCCTTTAGGGCAATTTTGTCTACGGCGGAGCAGGCCCTCATGGTTGAGAAGATAAGGCCCAGTCAAATCAGAATGTAAAGAGGGGATGCCGGTGCGCTATGACATTTTTCCCGTTACTATAGACGCCCCAGGAACAGCGGAAAAAATTATGCAAGAAATGGGTGTGTGCCCCGGTGGTATTTCCATAATGGCTCCCAAAGGAAAATTTTTTACTTTAAAGGTGGGGCCGTTAAAACACCAGGCGGCCAACATATTAAAGCAGGAGATGCTTACCAAGGGCGGAGAAGCCGCTGTAAAGGGCAGCGTTATCTGCGGTGCCGATTCCACCTATGCCCTGCTTATGGGAACGCTGGCCCAGTTTAAAAAATTGATCCCAAAGCTGAAACAGCAGCCCTTTGGGTTAAAGGAACTGGGGGAAGAACTGGAAACGGCATTGGAATACCTTATGGGGAACAGGGTAAGGAAAATTTCCTGCCGGGGAAAGGAACTGGTGCTAGGAAGAAAAACCCTCGTAATGGGCATATTGAATGTAACCCCGGATTCCTTCTCTGACGGTGGCCTTTATAATAACCCCGATGCTGCCCTTGAAAGGGCGCTGGAAATGGAAGAGCAGGGGGCTGACATTATTGATGTGGGGGCTGAATCAACCCGCCCCGGATTTGAGCCCGTATCCGAAGAGGAGGAAATTTCAAGGCTTATGCCTGTTTTGGAAAAGCTGGTGGATAAGGTTAAGGTTCCCATTTCCGTTGATACGTACAAAAGCAGAGTGGCCCGCCTCGCCCTGGAAAGGGGAACCCATATAATCAACGACGTTTCCGGCCTGGCGGATCCCCACATGGCAGAGACAGTGGCAAAATATGGCGCACCCATAATCATTATGCACGGTGTCCCGGAAAATACAGAAAGTATTCTTGAAGGTGTAATAAGGACCTTAAGGAAGAAAAGGGAGCTTGCTGAAGAGAAAGGAGTAAAAAGGGAAAACATAATCCTGGACCCCGGTATAGGCTTTGCCAAGAATACCCGTCAGAATCTGGAGGTGATAAATGGGCTTGATGTCCTGAAGGTGCTGGGTCAGCCCATTCTCCTGGGGGTGTCCAGGAAATCGGTAATAGGAAATGTCCTGAAACTTCCTCCGGAGGAGCGGCTGGAGGGTACCGCCGCCGCTGTTACCGTGGGAATCCTCCGGGGAGCGGATATTGTAAGGGTGCATGATGTAAAAGAAATGGTTAGGGTGGTCCGGATGACCGATGCCTTGCTGGGAAAGGGTGAGGCCCATGGATGGTAGGATCACCCTTAAAGGAATAAGGCTGTATGGCTTCCACGGTGTCCTGCCCCACGAAAGGGAAAGAGGGCAGGTTTTTGAAATTGATGTGGAAGTGAGCTTAACCTGGGATAAGGGGATTATTAAGGATTCTTTGGAAGAAACGGTGGACTACTCCCAAATTTACGGGACTGTTGTGGAGGTTTTTAATTCTAAAAGATATAATCTCATTGAAACTCTTGCCTGCACTTTAGCGGAAAGGATCGTTGAGGATTTTCCCGTGGAGAGAGCGGAGGTTAGAGTTCGCAAACCCAATGCTCCCGTAGGGGGGCACATGGATTATGCGGAGGTTAGGGCTGTGATGTATGGGGACTTAAAGGATAGTTAATGATAATAGTGTATGTGAATAATGGGGATGAAAAGTCAATGGTGCACGAGGTCTTTTTGGGTCTAGGAACAAACCTTGGAGACAGGGAAAAAAACCTTAGGGATGCTTTAAGAAAACTTGGAGCCCATGAAAAAATTGCTTTGGAAAGCACATCGTCAATTTACGAAACCAAACCTGTGGGAGGCCCCCTGGGGCAGCCCCTTTTCCTTAATATGGTGGCAAAAATTAAAACTTTCTTACAGCCCTACGAGCTGTTAAAGGAACTTAAAACCATAGAGAAGGAAATGGGAAGGAAGCCCGGGGTGCGCTTTGGCCCCAGGGAAATAGATCTGGATATCCTGCTTTTTGATAATGAAATCGTTAAAACAAAGGAGCTGGAAATTCCCCATCCCAGACTTAAGGAGAGGGCCTTTGTGCTCATTCCCCTTCTTGAAATTTATCCCGACTGCCGTCTTCCCGACGGTATCCTTCTCAGGGAGATTCTTAAAAGGCTAAATCCTTCTCAGGAGGATGTTGTTTTTTATAAGGAATCTCCGGTATAAAAGTGAGTGAAATATAAAGGAGCTTTTATGGACAGGGGACCGTTCCTGTGTTAACATTTAAATATCCTATTTTTTTCCGCTTGGATCCTGTGAGGACCGAGACGGAGGTTAGACGGTCTGTCGATGCTATGCCTTCCGTACCCTTTGGTCCGGAAGGCTTAATTTTTATGGAGGGTTTAATATGCGCGCGGGATTTATCGGAGCAGGGGTCGTGGGTACGGCCATGGGAAAGCTTATAAAGGAAAAGGGTTTTGAGATAGAAGGCTACTGTAGCAGGAGTCTTGAATCTGCCAAAAGGGCTGCAAAGGCTACGGGCTCCAGACGGTACGAGGATCCCGCAGAGCTGGCCTCAAAGTGCCCGCTATTGTTTATAACCACCCCTGATTCCGCCATAGGGGAAACCGCAGAAAAATTGGCGGAAAAAGGTGCCTTTTTTAAAGGCCAGGTGGTGGCCCACATGAGCGGTTCCTTGGGGGCCGATG
Source organism: Clostridia bacterium (assembly GCA_012523575.1). Taxonomy (GTDB): domain Bacteria; phylum Bacillota; class DTU086; order DTU086; family DTU086; genus 41-269. Next base: position 66,223 of record JAAYIF010000052.1, on the reverse strand, counting down.
TTCTTTCCCCGGCCCGGGATCATGGAGCCTTTTTGCTGTCCATACATCCCCTTCAGTCCTGTGCCGATGTGGAGCAGGGGGTAAAAAACCTGTCCCGGGCTGTTTTCAGCCTTGAAGGGGATAAGGAAGGCATCGAAGTGGGTAAAAGGATTGTAGAGGCAATAGGGGGCAGATATTTTATTATAAGCAGGGAGGACAAGGCCCTTTATCATGCCGCTTTATGTGTGGTTTCCAATTATCTTGTGTCTTTATTCTCCATGGGGTCCCAAATGCTGTTAGCCGCAGGAATTGATGAATCCCTTCTTACCCAGGCCCTCATACCTTTAATGGAAGGAACCCTTGAAAATTTGAAGCATCTTAAACCCCCGGCGGCTCTGACGGGACCCATTGCCCGGGGTGATGCTGAAACGGTGGAGGCGCATCTGAGGGTCTTGGAGGATAAATTGCCCCAGTATCTAGAAGCATACCGGATTTTAGGCCTGGAAACTTTAAAACTGTCCCGGGAAAAGGGGCATATCAGCCCGGAAAGGGCAAAGGCCATTGGCGAGCTTTTAAAGGAAAAATAAAGGATGAATCCATTTAGGCTGTGGAGGGGAAGCTTGGGATGATTGTGGTAACCGACGCTTCGGAAATGCAGAAGCTCTGCAGAAAAATTAAATTACAGGGCAAAACCATAGGTTTGGTTCCCACCATGGGCTATCTCCATGAGGGGCACCTGAGCTTGATGCGCAGGTCCGTTGAAGAGAATGACTTTACCGTTGCCAGTGTATTTGTGAATCCCACCCAGTTTGGTGAAAATGAGGATTATGATACCTACCCCAGAGATCTAAATAGGGATATTAAGCTGGCGGAGGAAGTAGGAGTGGACGCCGTTTTCGCCCCGTCGGCGGAGGAAATGTATCCCATTGGTTACTGCACCTACGTGGAGGTTCTGGGTCTTACGGAAGTAATGTGCGGCGCTTCCAGGCCCGGGCACTTCAGGGGCGTAACCACAGTGGTTTCAAAGCTGTTCAACATAACCCAGCCTGACCGGGCATATTTTGGGCAGAAGGACGCCCAGCAGGCCCTGGTAGTAAGGAGGATGGTACGGGATCTCAATTTCCCCTTGGAAATTGTCATTCTGCCCACCGTAAGGGAAAAGGACGGGCTGGCCCTGAGTTCCCGCAACACTTACTTAAATGATGAGGAAAGAAAAGCGGCTTTGGTGGTTCCTGAAAGTCTCCGGAAGGGAAAGGAGCTTCTCCAATCAGGGGAAAGAAATGCAGCAAAGATTATCGAAGCCGTTAAAAAGGTGATAGAAAATGAACCCCTTGCTAGAATTGATTATGTTGACCTGAGGGACATAGAAACCCTTAGGGAGGTTGAAACTATTAACGGTCCCGTTCTTGTTGCGGTGGCGGTTTGGATAGGGAAAACCCGGCTCATCGATAACTTCGTTTGGGGGGATTATCCGTGTTTCGGGAAATGCTGAGGAGCAAGATCCACAGGGCAAGGGTAACGGAGGTAAATCTCAATTATGTGGGAAGCATTACCATAGACTGGAGACTCCTTGAAGCGGCTTCCATCCTGCCCTACGAAAAAGTTCAGGTGGTGAATATAAATAACGGGAATCGTTTTGAAACCTATGTTATGGAAGGGGAAAGAGAAGGGGAAATCTGCGTCAACGGAGCCGCCGCCCGCCTGGCTCAACCCGGCGATTTGCTGATCATTATGGCCTACGGCTTCTTTAATCATAAGGAGCTTGCGGAACATCATCCCCGGATTGTGCTGGTGGACGAGCACAATGGAATTGTAGAGGTGCACGATGGCCCTTAAGACATTAAGAATTAAAAATAGCTATGGTTCTTAATAATAGCCTATGGTAAAATTTAGGATGAGCAAAAACCGCTTTTGCTCCTTCTTTAACAGGTGGTTCTTTAAGTAAATAGTACTTTTTAGGATCCGGGGAAGCAGGGGCGGATTTTGTTAAAAAGATTCAGGGTTAGGAGCTGGGATCTGCTTTGAAGGAAAAAATACTGGCCATGCTTCGGGAAAATGAAAGGGGATATGTTTCCGGTGAGGAAATAAGCGAAAGGCTTGGCATCTCTAGGACAGCGGTATGGAAGCACATCAGCGAATTGAGGCGCAGGGGTTATGTTGTAGAGGCTTCCACCAGGAAGGGCTACAGGATTATTTCTTCTCCGGACATTCTGTATCCCTGGGAGGTGCGCCCCCTTCTTAAAACCAAAATCTTCGGGAAAAAGCTGGTACACTTTACGGTGGTAGATTCCACCAACACCGAAGCAAAGGAGCTGGCGGAAAAGGGTGTCGGAGAAGGGACAGTGGTTATTGCTGAGGAGCAAAGGAAGGGCAGGGGCCGATTGGGGAGAGGCTGGCATTCCCCCAAAGGGGGAATCTGGATGTCCCTTATTTTAAGGCCTAAGATACAGCCCCACCGGGCCATGGGCACAACCCTTCTCAGTGCCGCGGCGGTTTGTGAGGCAGTAATGAAAGTTACCGGCCTTGGGATTTCCGTAAAATGGCCCAATGACCTGCTCATTGAAGGCAAAAAGGTATGTGGAATTCTGACGGAGATGAAGGCCGAAACGGATATGGTCCAATACATCATTCAGGGTGTGGGCTTAAACGTAAATCTGGATGAAAAAGACCTTGGGAAAATTTCAGAAACGGCCACTTCCCTTAAGCTTATGCTCGGCCGACCCGTTGACCGTAAAGTGCTTTTGTCGGAAATTCTATATTCCATGGAAAATATGTACCATGCTTATCTTCGTGGAGATTTTCATGAAGTTATGAAAAAGTGGAAGAAGTGGAACAGCACCCTGGGAAAACATCTAACCCTTAAGCAGGGGGATAGGGAGTATTACGGCCTGGCCGTGGACGTAACCCCTGAGGGGGGCCTTATATTGGAAGCCCCTTCAGGGGAAAGGAAGACTTTTTATTCCGGAGAGGTTACCGTTGAAAAGTAACGAGGCGGAGGGGTTCAAAATTGTTGTTTGTTGTGGATGTGGGAAATACCAATATTGTTTTGGGAGTTTTTGACGGGGAAGGTGAGCTTTTAAGCTCGTGGCGCATAAAAACCGATGACAGCAAGACCGCTGACGAATATGAGGTCCTATTAAGGAATTTTTTTCATTATCGGGGAATGGATTTGAAGAAAATTTCCGGAGCTGCTCTGGCTTCGGTGGTTCCCACGGTAACTGGAATATTTGAAACCCTCATCAGATCCCTCTTTAAAGTTGAACCCCTTATACTGGGGCCGGGGGTAAAAACGGGAATGCCCATCAAGACCGATAATCCCAGAGAAGTGGGGGCGGATAGAATAGCCAACGGCGTTGCCGCCTATGAGTTGTATGGTGGACCCGTTATCGTGGCGGATTTTGGAACTGCCACCACCTTTGACGTGGTTTCCGAAAAAGGGGAGTATCTTGGGGGAACCATTTCCCCGGGGGTTTTCATATCCATGGAAGCCCTTTTTCACAGGACCGCAAAGCTCCCCAGGGTGGACTTTAAAAAACCCCACAGGGTTATCGGGAAAAATACCATAAGTAGCATGCAGTCGGGAATCATGTGTTCCCTTATTGGAGGGATAGACTACACTGTGGCTGCCATCAAGAAGGAATTGGGAACGCCCACCCTAGTGGTGGCCACTGGGGGATTGGCTGACATGGTGGGCAGATACGCCCAGAGCATAGATTACATTGATCCCGATCTTACCCTTAAGGGGCTGAGAATTATTTACCAACGCAGTAGTTAACGGAGGCATGGGGATGAGGATTGGAACCCTTGAACTGGACAACCCGGTATTTTCAGCCCCAATGGCGGGGGTAAGCGATAAAGCCTTCCGCATCTTAGCCTGGGAGTTCGGCTGCGGCCTCACCTATACGGAAATGGTCAGCGCCAAAGGGCTCTGCCATAAAAATAAAAAAACCCTTGAACTCATCGACCTGTCCCGGGAATCTGGGCCAGTGGCCGTTCAGATATTCGGTTCCGAACCCCTTTCCATGGCGGAAGGGGCGAGGGTGGCAGAAGAAGCGGGAGCTGCACTCATTGACATCAATATGGGTTGTCCTACACCCAAGATAGTAAAAAACGGGGACGGCGCTGCTTTAATGAGGAATCTTGATCTGGCGGTAAGGATAGCGGAAGCTGTGGTCAAAGCGGTGAAGGTTCCGGTAACCGTTAAGATGAGAAAGGGCTGGGATAAGACAGAGGTAAATGCCGTGGAGTTGACCAGGGCTTTGGAGCAGGTGGGGGTATCGGCGGTAACGGTTCACGGGCGCACCAGGGAGCAGTTTTACTCCGGTGAGGCAGATTGGAATATTATAAAGGAAGTTAAAGGCTCCGTAAATATACCCGTTATAGGAAACGGCGACATTTGGACTCCCGAGGATGCCCGGAAGATGATGGACTTTACCGGCTGTGACGCCGTTATGATCGGGCGAGGAGCCAGGGGAAACCCCTGGATTTTTAAACGCACTACGGTTTATTTAGCCTGCGGGGAATTGCTTCACGAACCGGATTACCTGGAAAGGCTGGAAACAGCGGAACGGCACCTGGAACTTGCCCTTATGTTTAAAGGGCAAAAAAGGGCCCTTCTGGAAATGAGGAAGCATCTAGCCTGGTATACCAGGGGGTTGCCCAAATCGGCTCAAATCAGAGAAAAGATAAACAGAATAAAGGACATTGAAACTTTGAAGGAGTTCCTTGGGGAAATCAAGGAAAAAAGAGGCTGAAAGTTTTTTCTTGGGCCTCTTTTTTTTATGTCAAAATTGAATAAAAGAGTTAGTTTCTGCTAAAATTATATGTAGACATTTTTGTGCACAAAGGTTATAGTTATGAAAATCATTCGTATCGGCAGCAAGTTAATAAGTGTGGACAAAATTTACAATGCTGTGGACAAAATACTGCAGCTGCGTTCCTCGGGCCTTTCCCAGCAGGAAGTGGGGGAAAAGATGAATGTGGACAGAACCTTCATTTCCAGATTGGAAAGTTTGGGAGAGATCCGGAAGGGAAAGCGCATAGCCGTTGTTGGCTTTCCCATAGAAAACAAGGAAGAGCTACAAAATGCTTTGGCCTCCAGAGGCGTTGAATACATGCTTATCATGACCGATGAGGAGCGCTGGCGGTTTGTGCAGGAGTCCAACGGGATGGAGCTTTTCAACACTGTTATGGAAATTATTACCAAATTGAGGAGCTATGATGTGGTGCTTGTGCTGGGCTCCAACTACAGGATAAAGCTGAGCGAAGCCCTTCTGGACAAGGAAGTGATTGGGATTGAAATCGGAAAATCTCCCATAAAGGGCGACAAATATGTACCCGTTGAGGAAATAGAAAAGATCATTGACAGGGTGATGTTGGACAAATGAAATTAAGGGAGGCCGTCTGATGAAGAAGGTAGTCAGCATAAGTTTAGGCTCTTCGGAGAGGAACCATAAAGTGGAGACGGAGATTTTCGGAGAAAAGGTTCATATAGAAAGAATTGGAACCGACGGAAACCTGGCCAGGGCTCTATCCCTTTTGAGGGAGCTGGACGGAACCGTTGATGCCTTTGGAATAGGGGGCACTGACCTTTATATTTATGTGGGGAAAAAGAGGTATGCCTTAAGGGACGGCAAAAAAATGGTTTCAGCCGTTAAAAAGACGCCCATTGTGGACGGCAGCGGCCTCAAAAATACTTTGGAAAGAAGGGTTGTGGATTATCTTCAGAAAGAATCCATTGTTTCCTTCGAGGGCAAAAAGGTTTTGATGGTGTGCGCTGCTGACCGCTTTGGAATGGCGGAGGAAATGATAAAGCACCATGCCAATTTGACCATTGGAGATCTCATGTTTGGTTTGGGTATTCCCATTCCCCTTTATTCCCTTGAAACCATGGACAAATTGGCGCGCATAGCGGCTCCGGCGGTGACTTTTCTTCCCATCAAATTGTTGTATCCTTCGGGAAACAAAAAAACCAAAAAGCCCAGCCGGAAGGTGGCAAAGTACTACTACGAAGCTGAAATCATTGCCGGGGATTTTCACTATATAAAACGCCATATCCCCGAAAACCTCAAGGGAAAGATAATAATAACCAATACCGTTACCCCCAAAGACGTGGAAATGTTGAGGGACAGGGGAGTGGCAAAACTAATAACCACAACCCCAGAATTCAACGGGCGATCCTTCGGAACCAACGTCATGGAAGCTTTGATGGTTGCTTTTTTGGAAAAACCCCAGGAAGAAATTACGCCCCAGGATTATTCCCGAATGATTGATAAAATGGGCTTTAAACCCAGAATAGTGGATTTTACGGACCAAAACACTCCAAATTCCCAAGGGATAAAATCCGGGGTGGAACCCGAAAGGAGGCTTATTCATGGCTGATTTCGCCTTTATAGTTCATCCACTGGACGTCAGTGACATCTTTCGAAAATTTCATTTTGCCCGCAAGGTTCCCGGAAAAATAGTGGAGGGAAGCTTCCGCCTTTCACCGCCCTTTAAACTTGCTTCCATAAGGGGAATACGATCCGCTGCCACGGGAAAGGAAGTTTCTGGGGTTTTCATTGTATGCCCCTTGACTACTAGGCAGATGCTGTATCTTCCGGAAAGGTACGTGTTGAAACGGATAATAAAGTCAGGAAAGTTGGGGGAAAAATACGATGCCAAAATTGTGGGCCTTGGAGCCATGACTTCCGTGGTGGCCGATGCCGGGATAACGGTGGCAGAAAATTTAAATATTGCCGTAACCACGGGAAACAGCTATACGGTGGCCACTGCCATGGAGGGAACAAAAAAGGCAGCGGAAATCATGGGCATTGATATATCTGAGGAAGAGGTTGTGGTAGTGGGAGCGACGGGTTCCATTGGGGCGGTATGCGCCAGGCTTATGGCAAGGGAATGCAAGTATCTCACTCTCATTGCCAGAAACAGAGAAAAGCTGGACCGCCTTTCCAGGATAATTATGCACGAAACGGGGCTGGCAGTTTCCGTAACCAGTGACCTGGAAAGGGCCCTTAAAAGAGCAAAGGTGGTTATAACAGTCACTTCTTCCGCAGAGGCCATTATACAGCCGGAGCACCTTTCCCCGGGAGCGGTGGTCTGCGATGTGGCAAGGCCTAGAGATGTGGCCCGCCGGGTGGCGGAAAAAAGAAAGGATGTTCTGGTGATTGAAGGGGGATTGGTGCAAATCCCCGGAGCTGTGGAAACCGACCTTAGTATCGGATACCCCAAAAACGTTACCCTTGCCTGCATGGCGGAAACCATGATCCTTGCATTGGAAGGGAGATATGAGAACTTCACTTTGGGCAGGGACATAACCATAGAGCAGGTGGATGAGATCAGAAGGCTTGGGGAAAAACACGGCTTTAAACTGGCAGGATTTAGGAGTTTTGAAAAGTCCCTTACGGAGGAGGAGATTATTTCCGTTAAGGAGAATGCCAAAAAGGCTGAAAAACACATGGTTGTCTGATTTTCAGTTTGTTGACAAAGGGTTTCTGCTGCAGTTTTCTTACTCCGAAACCCATACCAGACATCTATAAGCAAAACATTAAGGAAAAACTTATGAAAAATTTGGTTGATAAAAGGAATTTGAAAGGGTGTGTAGAATACTAATGTAATATGTGATAAAGCGCTTCATGAAGGAGCGCAGTCCTCATAATAAATTCTCCTTATTTATAGTTTTCATATTGCAAAGAATGTGACCATGAAGGTCCCCGTTGCCTTGGGTATAAGGCGGGGACCTTATTTTTTCCGTAAAAAGGGGAGTGAGCGGTAAATGGGCTTTGGTTTAAGAAAAACAGTGGCGGCTTTGGCGCTTGTTCTGCTTTTTGCTGCTTTTATAGGGGGCTGCGGTTCTGCCGACTCAACAAAGGATGCTGCGGAACAAAACGGTGATAAGGCCGTAATTACGGATATGCTGGGCCGGAAGGTGGAGGTTTCCGTTCCTGCCGAAAGATTGGTTGCCATTGGTCCCGGTGCCCTGAGACTGGTCTGCTACGCTGGGGGAGCGGAAAAGGTTGTGGGTATTGAAAATTTCGAAAAACAGCATTCCGTTGGGAGACCGTACATTTTAGCCCATCCTGAACTTAAAAACCTCCCCACCATCGGACAGGGAGGTCCGGATTCCGCCCCCGATATGGAAAAGCTGGTGGCAGTGAAGCCCGATGTTATTTTTGCCGCCTATCTCCTGGACAAATCCAGGGCCGATGAGCTACAGGCAAAAACGGGTATCCCGGTGATTGTTCTTTCCTACGGAGAAAAGGTTCCCTTTGATGAGGATGTGTATGAATCCCTTAAACTCATCGGCCGGGTAACGGGAAAAGAAGAGAGGGCGGAAATGGTTGTAGAATATCTTGAGAAGTGCCGGAAGGATCTGATGAAGAGGACCGGGGATATTCCGAAGGATGAAAGGCCCAGGGTTTATGTGGGTGCTCTGGGCATGAAGGGCTCTCACGGCATAGAGAGCACCGCTGCGGAGTACGGCCCCTTTGATGCCGTGGGAGCGGTCAATGTGGCGGATGAAACGGGAAGCAGCGGAAGTATTATGATAGAGAAGGAAAAGCTTTTATCCTGGGATCCTGACATAATTTTTATTGATGAAGGCGGCTTACCCCTAGTTAGGGAGGACTACAGAAAGAATAAGAAGTTTTATCAGTCCCTTAAGGCTTTTAAAAATGAGAGGGTTTACGGGCAGATTCCCTTCATTTTTTATACCGCCAACATTGATACTGCCGTGGCGGATGCCTTTTTCGTGGGGAAGGTTGTTTTTCCTGAACAGTTCAAAGACGTGGACCCCGTAAAGAAAGCCGATGAGATATACGGATTTATGCTGGGGAAACCCCTGTATGAACAGATGGCAGAGGATTTTGGAGGTTTTAAAAAAATCACCCTGAAGAATCTCGAATAAGTAACCGGAGTGGTAAGCAATGGAACAGGGAATAACGGAAAATATTTACCAAGGATACCTTAAATATACGGGCAGAAAGGTTCTTATAATATTCCTTATTTTTCTTTTAAGTGTTGTCCTGGGTATCTATGCCCTTAATGCCGGGTCAACGGACCTTTCCCCGGCGGAGGTTTTTTCTGCGCTTTTGGGAAAAGGGGACCGGCGCTTGAATGTAATTGTCTGGAACATAAGGCTGCCCCGCATTGCGGCGGCTTTTATCGCCGGAATAGGCCTTTCCGTGGCGGGATGCGTTATGCAGAATTTGCTACAGAATCCCCTGGCTTCTCCTTCAACCCTAGGGGTTTCCCAGGGTGCGGCCTTTGGGGCTGCGGTGGCAATTATTGCTTTGGGGGCGGGAAGTCTGCATAGCACCGGGGCCGCTGCCGTCATTATTAACAGCCCCTATATTGTTTCCGTCACGGCCTTTATCGGGGCCATACTGACCACCGTAATTGTACTTATGCTGGCCCGCATAAGAGGGGTAACCCCCCAGGCCATGATCCTGGCCGGTGTTGCCCTGGGATCCCTTTTTTCTGCTGCCACCGTAGTTCTTCAGTATTTTGCCAGTGATGTGCAGGTGGCATCCCTGGTTTTTTGGACCTTTGGGGACATCGGCAGGGCATCTTGGGGAGAAATTAAAATAATGACTTTAGTGGTGGGAATATTTTTCCTGTACCTTATGGCAAACCGCTGGAACTATAATGCCATTGACGGCGGTGAGGAAACGGCAAAGGGCCTGGGTGTCAATGTTGAAAGAATAAGAATGCTGGTGATGTTTGGAGCTTCGTTGATTACGGCGGTTATAGTTTCTTTTTTGGGAATAATCAGCTTTATCGGGCTTTTAGGACCCCATATAATGCGGAGGGTGCTGGGCGGTGATCATCGTTTTCTCATACCCGCTTCGGCTGTTATGGGGGGATTTCTCCTTTTAGCCTCGGATACCATTGCCCGCACCATCATAGCTCCTGTGGTACTGCCTGTGGGAGCCGTTACTTCGTTTATGGGAGCGCCCCTTTTTATATACCTTTTGACAAGGGGGAACGGCGGAAGATGATCCTTTCGGTGGACGGAATTGAATTCAGCTACAACGGACGGCCCGTTTTAAGGGATATTAAATTCAGCGTTAACAGGGGAGAGATCCTTTCCATACTGGGAAACAACGGGGCGGGGAAAACCACCCTTTTAAGATGCATAAACAGGATTCTTAAACCCAAAAGGGGGACGGTTTTCATCGACGGCGATGACCTCTTTTCCTTAAGCTCCCGGGAAATTGCCCGCAGGGTGGGTTATGCGGCCCAGAGAAATGAAGGGGGAAGGATTACCGTTTTTGATGCCGTGCTTTTGGGGAGAAAACCCCACATAGGGTGGGAGGCTTCGGAAAAGGATATGAAGATTGTTCGGGAAATCCTGGCATCCCTAAATCTGGAGGACTTTTCCCTGCGCTATCTCGATGAATTGAGTGGGGGAGAGCTGCAGAGGGTAATCATTGCAAGGGCCCTGGCCCAGGAGCCAGGGGTGCTGCTGCTGGATGAGCCCACCAGCAGCCTGGATTTAAAAAACCGGTACGAAGTGATGAAAATAGTAAAGGATGCCGCAAAGGAGCGGGAAATTGCAGTGGTTCTGGTAATGCATGACCTAAATTTGGCTCTGCGCTTTGCGGACAGGTTTTTGTTTTTGAAGGACGGTACCATATATGACTGTGGCGGCCTGGAGGTTATGACCCCGAAAAACATTTCCGCTGTTTATGGTATTTCGGTGACTGTGGAAAAGTTGGGGGATATACCCGTTGTGGTGCCGCTGTAGCGGTCCGGAAGGCACTAAACCCTTTTAAGAAAGGGATAGAGTTACAGCGGCAATGATTTTTAAAATGATGAAATAAAAAATTAATAATTATTTTATAATTGGAAGGAATTATCTTTCTTATGAAGAATAATATGAAGAATATCACAGTGAAGATTGTGAAAATTTAAATTACATAAGGGGATGGTTCCGGGTAAAAAATTTTAAATGTTAATGGAGGTGTATTGATGGAGCTGGAAAAGGCCCTGGAGATAGTAAGGAAAAAGAAGGAAGAAAAAGGGCTTTCCATTGAAGAACTCGCTGCTAAAGTGGGACATGACCCCGTTTATATGGGATGCGTTCTTCACGGCCAGCATCCGTTAACAGAGGAATCCGCAGCAAAGCTTGCCGAAATTTTGGAGCTTGACCAGGAAACAGTAGCTCCATTGAAAAAGCCCCCCATAAGAAATTGGGATCCCTTGAAATACAGACTTCACGAAATGGTTGAAGTATACGCAGATTCCATAAGAGATCTGGTTAACGAGCATTTCGGAGACGGTATTTTGAGCGCCATCGATCTGGAAGTTCGTTTTGAGAAAAAAGGCAACAGAGCCGTTATTACAATAGATTCCAAGTTCCTGCCCTATAAAGTGTTTTAGTTCTAATGGATAGTTAGGAATTAAACTTCTTCCCGGAGCCATCCCCCTTAATTAATACATGTATGGACAGCGGCTGTCAACCCGGGTACGGTTGGCAGTTTTCTTTGGCTGGTTCTTGACAAGGACATTTTAGGTTTATATAATAGCTTTTAAGTTTGTGGGAAAAAAGCCCTAAAAGATAAAATTTTTAGTTATTGAAGTGCCCAACTTTTTGAAGGGCTTTTTATTGTGCACGTAATTTTCAGCTGTATGTATTTTTGATTTTTTTCATCATATACTTTGGCGAGCAACAAGCTTGCTTAAGGGGAGAAGAGGATGGCAGAGAAGAAAATTTTATTGACGCCCGCAGGTTTAAAAAAGCTTGAGGAAGAACTCAATTATTTAAGAACCGTTAAGAGGAGGGAAGTGGCCGATAGAATAAAACAGGCTATAGAGTTTGGGGACATCAGCGAGAATTCCGAATATGATGAGGCCAAAAAGGAGCAGGCTTTTATTGAAGGGCGTATTTTAACCCTTGAGAAGCAGCTGAGGAATGCGGAAGTTATTGACGTAGACCAAATCAGGACCGATGAAGTTTCCCTGGGTTCCAAGGTGGTTTTGGAGGATATGGAGCTGGGAGAAATAGTTGAGTATGAAATAGTGGGATCAATGGAGGCAAATCCCAGCGAAAACCGCATTTCCAACGAGTCCCCTGTGGGAAAGGCCATTTTTGGGAAAAAGGTGGGCTCGGTGGTGGATGTGCAGGTGCCCGAGGGAATTATTATATACAAAATCTTAGAAATTCAAAAATAATTAATTTAATTAAATGCTTTGCCGGGAGGATTAACCATGGATACACAAATGAATGAATTGAATGAACTAATGAAAGCAAGAAGAAACAAGCTTCAAGCCCTTTACGATAAGGGTATTGATCCCTTCGGACAGAGGTACGACAGAACCCATTCATGTACCGAAATCGTGGAAAAATTTGATGAGCTTGAAGGCAGGAAGGTATCCATAGCGGGAAGAGTAATGGCCAAAAGGATTCACGGCAAGGCTGGGTTTGCCCACATTCAGGATATGAGTGGCCAGGTACAGATTTATGCCCGGGTTGATGATCTTGGGGAGGACTATGAGCTTTTTGAATCCCTTGATATCGGCGATATTATAGGAGTCCGGGGGGAAGTTTTCAGGACCAGAAAGGGAGAAATTACCGTATCCTGTGAAGAGCTGAAAATGCTATGCAAATCCCTACACCCTCTCCCCGAAAAATGGCACGGGTTAAGGGATGTAGAGTTAAGGTACCGTCATAGGTATATAGACCTCATTGTAAATCCCGAGGTTAAAGAAGTTTTTGTTTTGAGAAGCAAAATCATCACTGCTATAAGGGAATTTTTAAACGCCAAAGGTTTTCTAGAGGTGGAAACCCCCACCATGCACCCCATTCCTGGTGGAGCAAACGCCAGACCTTTTATTACCCATCACAATGCCCTTGATATGGATCTGTACCTCAGGATTGCCCTGGAGCTCCACTTGAAGCGCCTGCTGGTTGGGGGATTTGAAAAGGTATATGAAATAGGAAGAATTTTTAGAAATGAAGGGATTTCCACCAAGCACAACCCCGAGTTCACCATGCTGGAGCTCTACCAGGCTTATGCCGATTACGAAGTAATGATGGAACTGGTGGAAGAAATGGTGGCTTATGTGGCGGAAAAGGTCCTAGGCACATTGAAGATTACTTATCAGGGGGAAGAAATTGATCTTACTCCTCCCTGGGAACGGATTACCATGCTTGGGGCCATTGAAAAATATACGGGTATAGATTTCTTTGCTGTCAATACCCAGGAGGATTTAAAGGAATTAGCCGAAAAATTTGACATAGAGATGGAAAAGCCCTACAGCAAAGGGAAACTTATAAATGAAGTTTTTGAAAAAGAAGTTGAACCAAGACTCATCCAACCCACCTTTGTCCTGGACTATCCCATTGAAATTTCTCCTTTAGCAAAACGCAAGGCTGATAATCCCGAATTGACATATAGATTTGAAGGGTTCATAGGGACCTTTGAACTGGCCAATGCTTTTTCGGAACTTAATGATCCCATTGATCAGAGAAAGAGATTTGAAGAGCAGGCAAGGATGAGGGAAGCCGGAGATGAGGAAGCCCACGCAATGGATGAAGATTTTATTAAAGCCCTTGAGGTTGGAATGCCTCCTGCAGGAGGTTTGGGTATTGGAATAGATAGATTGGTGATGGTTTTAACGGACAGCCCTTCCATCAGGGACGTGATCCTCTTTCCCGCCATGCGTATGCGGGAATAGAAAATAAATAGGAAGGATAGTCAAAAAATTAAAGGGGAATAGGGACTTTGTCGGCGTCCCTTTTCCCCTTTTATTTTTCTAAAACCTTAAACCCGGTGATGCATAGTGATGCTGCGCTGCAGCCTGGCTTTGTTCCACAAAGCTTCTTATGCGATTTATTTCCTGCTGGTCTGCGGAACCTGCAGGGAGATACCATCCTTCTCTTATGGCCATTTGGGCCAGGCTTTCCTGGCGCTGCTCCACGGTGCTTCTCATTTGATGCAGGGTCTGCTTGAGCTGCGTATTGCTGCATTCTGCAGCGGCTTTAGTAAGTTCCGTAGCGAAAACCTTATACATTTCTAAGACATCATTGGCCATATCCTTGTTCGAAAGCATACAAATTCCTCCTTTTAATGCAGGAATTGTTTTAATTTTTCTACGTTAGATTTTGCTTCCTGAGCCCCTCTTTGAAAAAATTCTTTCAGCTGGGGATGGTTGCAGGCTTCAGCGTATGCGCTGCATTTTGAGTTACATACCATTTCGTCAAAAATTAAATGCCTGATATTCTGCAGTTCCATCTGATTGAGATGCTGCAAAATCAAAAACCCCCTTTAAAAGATTTTGTTTTCTCACTTATTATTTCCGCAATGAAGAAAGTTTATTAGAAATGTATCAAAAAAGGCTTCTCCATTAACGGAGAAGCCAGGATGTTTCAAGATGCTTTAATTATATAAATTTATTTAATTTCCTTTTTGCAAAGATACCAGTCAATGCATTCCAAATCTTCTTGCTTCATTCTCTCTTCTGCTCCTTCTTGGGTCATAGGAGCAGGCACAATGACTTTGTCTCCGGGACGCCAGTTAGCAGGAGTTGCAACACTATGCTTGTCCACGGTTTGCAAGGAATCAACAAGTCTCAAAATTTCATCCATATTTCTTCCTGTGGAGAGTGGATAATAGATAATGGCTCTGACGATTTGATTGGGGTCAATTACAAATACGCATCTTACGGCAGAGGTACTGCTTTGTTTTGGATGGATCATACCGAACTTTTTGGCTACATCCATGCTTAGATCTGCAATAATGGGGAAAGGAACCTTTTTACCAAATTTTTCCTCAATATTTCTTACCCAGGCAATGTGAGAATGCACGCTGTCAATGCTCAGTCCCAGTAGTTTTACTCCTCTTTTTTCCAGCTCATCGTGAATGTCTGTGAAGGCTACAAACTCCGTTGTGCAGACCGGGGTGAAGTCTGCGGGGTGGGAGAATAATATCAACCATGAACCCTTGTAATCCTTTAAACTGATTTTTCCATGGGTAGTAATGGCTTCAAAATCGGGGGCCTTTTCCCCTATCATGGGAATGCGGGGAATATCCTGAGCTTCAATATTGACATGTTCCATTTAGCAAAACCTCCTTTTTTATTTTGAAAATTTTTGGTATTCCAGGATACCAAAAGAAAATAATTATCATTGCTGATATGCTAACAGAAATTTACTGTAAGCACAAAATTAAGAATTGTTTTATATATTGCTTTAGACAAGAAACTTCCGGGACAGATCTCTTTTTTCTCTTTTTTTCTTACTTTTTTGCCGATTTATAAAAGCATTTCTTATTTTTTAAAATTAGTGGTATTATTGAGGTAAGAAAAGTGTTTTGACTGTTTCGCTTCCCGTAGGAAGTAATTTTGTAAAAAAATTGGGGAGGGTTAAATTTTTGAAAATATCTTTAGTTAAAAGGGATGTATATGACCGCTGGATGAGCAGTGCGGAAGAAATGCTGAGATTGGCTGAAAATGACAGAATTAAAAGTTTTTATGTCTGGAGCTATTATAAATCCAGAAGGGCTGCAGAATATGCATTAAAGGGTCTGCTTAGGGGAATGGGTATATATGGTTGCAATGAACCCTATCTCCTTCAGCTTATCACCAGGGCCGGAAAAGAAGGAATTGAATTTTCCTTAAAATTAAAAGAATACGCAAGGAACCTTGATAAATATTACATTTCTCCAGAGGAAGGGAAGTACTTTGAGAGCGAAGACGATCAATTCGTCGAGGCAGAAACGGCAGAACAAGCCGTTTCATGGGCGGAAGAAATAGTTGTCTTCATTAAGGAAATCTGCAGTTAGGCTTTGCCAAAATGTCCCGACGCTTATTAAGTTGTTGGCAAACCGTAGTAGATAGCCTTTGTCTAAAAGCTGAAAGCCTCCCTCAAAAGGGAGGCTTCAGGGGTTTGGCTTGTCTATATTAAGAGGTTATTCTGAAAGTTCCACAAAGTTTCCTTTGTCAACTTTGCATAAAGGGCAAACCCAATCATCGGGAAGGTCTTCAAAGGCAGTACCGGGCTCAATTCCGTTATCAGGATCCCCAACTTCGGGATCGTAAATGTAGCCGCAGATTGTACATTCCCATTTACTCATGGACAAAACCCCTTTCCTTTTTTGAAGATTATACCATACAAACTATTAACTTAATAGACCTTTACCTATTTTTTTATCATTAACATGTCGAAGCCTCCCTTACGAGGGAGGCTCCTGGGCCTTTAGGATTTTTTCTTCAGTTCTTCAAGAATTTCATCTACTTCTTCGTATCCCTGCTTATAGAATTCTTCTTCTTCCGGATCAAGATAGAATAAAAGCTTTAGAAACTCGCCGGCGTGAACCTTCTCTTCGTCGGCTATATCCAGTAATACGGCCTTTGCAAATTCATCATCAATGCTGTCAGCAAGCTGAGCATAGAGTTGTACCGCTTCATATTCTGCCGCAATCATTAACCTAATGGCTCTGATAAGTTCTTCTTTGGTCAGATTACGGTCGAACTTGTTCCCCTGAAAGGCATGACTAAACTCAGGCATCATCAGGCCTCCTTTTAAAATTTAAAATTTTCATATGTTCATTATATTTTATCCAAAATCCAATTTAAATACTTTTCAAAAAGTTTTTACCAAAATTGATGCAGTTTTCCAGCACTTTTTCGTCAGGTTTCCACAATTCCCTTAAACCATCATTAACTAATTCATACCCCGCTGCCTTAAGGGCTTCACTTACCAGCTTTACGGATTCACCGCTCCAGCCATAGGCGCCGAAAGCTGCAGCTTTTTTGCCCCTTCCTAGTTTCAGGTTCTTAACTTCTTCCAGCAGTCCTGCCACTTCAGACAGCATGCCGTTGTAGAACGTTGAAGAGCCCACCAGCACCGCCTTTGATTTGAAGATTTCCGTAATCACATCATTTTTATCGGAAACACCTATGTTGTAAATTTTTAATGTGATGGAAGGATCTTCTTCCGCAATTCCCTGGGCTATGGCCTCAGCCATTATTTTTGTGGCATCCCACATGGTTCCGTAAACAATGGTAATCTGATTTTCAGCGTAATTTTTTGCCCACTTTAAATAGGTTTCCACTATCTGAGTGGGATTATCCCTCCAGATAACGCCGTGGGCAGGACATATCATCTCAATGGGAAGGTTGAGGTCCAGTATTTCATTAATTTTTCTTTCCACCATGGCACCGAAGGGGCTGACGATGTTGGCATAGTACTTTATGGCTTCTTGATACAATTCACATTCATCTACAAGATCGTTAAAGGCAGGATGCGTTGCATAATGCTGACCAAATGCATCGCTGCTGAATAGAATCTTTTCCCCTGTCAAATAGCAGAACATGGTGTCCGGCCAGTGAAGCATGGGAGCTTCAATAAACATTATTTCCTGGGAACCAATGGGGAGCTTGTCCCCGGTTTTTACTGTTACAAAGTTCCAATCCTGGTGGAACTGGTGTTTTATAAACCTGGCGCCGTTTGCGGTGCAGTAAATGGGGGTGTCAGGGATTTCTTTCATCAGTAGGGGAAGGGCTCCGCTGTGATCTATTTCACTGTGCAGGCAAATGATATAGTCGATTTTTTTGAGATCAATTTCCTTTTTTAAATTTTCCACAAATTCTTCAGCAAAAGGTGTCCAGCTGGTGTCTATTAAGACAGTTTTTTCGTCACGGATTAGATAAGCATTGTAGGAAGAACCTCTGTGGGTTGAGAGCTCTTCACCGTGAAAAGTTCTTAATTCCCAATCAACCGTTCCTACCCAGTCAACAATGCCTTTAACTTTATATCCCAAGACCACTCTACCCCTTTCTATTTAATTATTTTAAATTATAACATAAAGTTTATTTTTTCAACTAAAGAAGGAGAAAAAACAATAAATGTAGAAACTTCCAAAGGTAAAGGAAAGAAAAGGGAGGCTGTATAATGAGGAGAAAGAAGTTTCTTTTTGCATCTTTAGCGGCTGTGCTCATTGTTATTTTGTGTGCAGGGGCTGTTTCTGCCGCCACGGGCACGAGCACCCTGAAGGCAGTGTTTAAGAACATTAAAATAATAGTTGACGGCACGGAAGCAAAAGTCGCCGATGGCGAGCCCGAGCCCTTTATTGTAGGCAATAGGGTTTTTGTCCCGCTGCGTATGGTAGGCGAAGCCCTTGGTGCAAATGTTCACTGGGACAGCGCCGAAAACAAAGTTATTATTAGCACCAATGCGGCAGAAATTGAAGCCCTCCAACAGCAGGTTATTGAAAGACAGACCAGGATTAACGAGCTGGAAAGACAGGTAACTGAGCTTAAGGATCAGATATCGTCCTTGCAGGCTGAATTGGATAAAGAAAAAGAAAAGAATAAAGATAGCGATCTGTCCGATTTGAAAGATAAGCTGTTAGATAAATTTGGCAAACTGGAAGATGTAAAAATTAGAAGTCTTACCTTAAGTGGCGATAAGAAAAAGTTGACAGTGAAAATCAAAGTGGATTTAGGAAAAGATGATGATGAATGGGAAGAACTCAGAGATAGAGATATAAAAGACTGGCTTGAAGATTTTATACAGTATATCCATGACAAGCTGGATGAAGACTGCTATGTTAGAGGAACTATCATCGATGATGACAGCGGTGACAAACTTGTAGAGTTTGAAAAAGATGGGGAAGACGAAGATCTCGAAGTAGATTATTTTGATGAAGACTATCGTTGATATATTAATATATAGAATATATACTGTTGAAAGGGAGGCCGCATTTTAGCGGCCTTTTTTGTTTTGGATTTGCCAAAATATCACGTTTATTTGTGATTAAAAGCACAGAAATAAAGGAAAATTCTTTTTATAATGTACACAGTACAAGACTTAAAGGAGGAACGGAAAATGGCAAAAAGGAAGGTAGTTCACATAGATGAGGAAAAATGCGTCGGCTGCGGCCTCTGCATACCCTCATGTGAAGAAGGAGCCCTTCAAATAATTGACGGTAAGGCGAAGCTTGTGGATGAAAGGCACTGTGACGGATTGGGCAACTGCATCGGCAGCTGTCCCAGGGGAGCTATAGCTATCATAGAAAAGGAAGTGGAAGATTTTGTAGGTATGGAGGAAGGGGCTGAAAAACGGGAAGGAGAAGAAAAGGGTCCCTGCTGCGGCCACGATCAAAAATCTTCTTCCGGCTGCCCTTCCAGCAGGTCCATTACCCTGGACAGCGGCGGTGACTCTGACGCTTCCGGTGTATCCGTGGAATCCGGAGATGTATCCATAAGCGTAAAGTCCCAGCTTAAAAACTGGCCCATTCAAATGTTTTTAATCAACCCGGAAGCGAGCTATCTGAAAAATGCAGATCTTCTTTTAGCAGCGGATTGTGTGCCGGCGGTTCTGCCCCTCTTCCACCTGGAAATGCTCAAAGGTAAGATTTTAATAATGAACTGTCCAAAACAGGGAGATCAGACTTTTTATATAAACAAATTAATGGAAATCATAAAGAAAAATTCCATCAAGGGCATTACCGTAGCCTATATGGATCTTGCCTGCTGCACTGCTCTGCTAAGGGCTGTCCTTAAAGCTGTGGAGCAGTCAGGGGTGGAGGTACCCGTCTATGCCGTTAAAGTGGGCATGGACGGTAAAACCGGCCACAAGAATATGGTTTATTCAAAAAAGGGAGCTTGACCAAAGCTCCCTTAATTAATTTGCCGGAACTGAAACTTCAATGCGGTTTGACGGGGATTTTAAATTGGAGTAAACGTCCACGGCTACCACTCGGTAATAGTAAGTATTCCCCGGTTTTACATAAACGTCCGTCCATATATTTTTGGACGTTATGGCAATTTCAAACCTTATGGGGTAAAGGGGTGTCCACCTTTCTATGGAGTAAAGTATGGTTCCCGAATTATCGGGCACTTTCCACTGAAGGCGCACCAAGGGCTTACCCCCTTCTCCCCTGGAAACGGAGCCTTTCAGTATGGGCGTGGGGGGTACTGTTCCTGAGTTGTTTCCCGTGTCCAATTTAAGCTGATGAGCCGGTATGGGGCAGTACTCCCTGGGCTCCTTTCCCGCCGGGAAATTCATCTTCTTAATATATTTGGAGGGACATCCTCCCAAATAACCTTCCACAGGGATGTTTGCAAGATAATATTTGCCCTTGTGTGCGGGGTCCGTACAGACGTTTACTGTGATATAGCTTCCCGTTGTAGTGTGGAGGAAACATACTTCCTTTGGTGCTTCCAGGGCTGCATCAAGGGGCTTTACGTTCCCTGAAACTTCGGGCCTTTTGAGGAATACTTCTTTAGTTGTTTCAGGGCAGAACTGGGAAGCCAGAAGCCCGGTTTCCGTACAGATTTCCTTTTCGATCCAAACATCGGAAACTTCCCCGGGCACTTTGTCCTCTCTAAAAAGCTCCTTTATTATATAATTCTTGGGCGTGATCCTGCTAGGCAGTTTGCCGGATTTTTTGTCCACCAGCACCTCGGTTATCCCATCGGGTGGAATAAAGTCCCCGGGTCCCATTTCCCTATGGGCTTCTTCCATTACTTCTTCCCAAAGGGAAAAGCAGAGCCTGCTATAATCATCCTTCAAATACTGCTTGGGGGAGGTTTGATCGTATCCCAACCACACCGCACCCAGCAGCTTTGGGGTAAACCCCACAAACCACTGGTCCTGATAGCCCCTAAGACCTTTAAATTCTTTAAGATCTGGGAGAGGGGCTTGTCCGCTGTAACCCGCTGCGGCATTGCCTTTGATAGTTTGAGCTCTTCCCTCCTGGGCCCCCAGAGACGTTTTCAGCATGTGGGTAAGGAGATAAGCCGTTTGGGGGCTCATTACCCTTTTCTTTTTGGGGGTAACTTTAACGATAACCTTTCCCTGGTAGTCAGTTATTTTTGTAATTGTATGGGGCTCAACTATAACTCCGCCGTTGGCGGAAGCGCCATAGGCGACGGCAAGGTTCATTAGGGTTGTTTTCCCGCCGGTTTCCCCCAGGGCAGCTTTTAAATCTTCGTTTTCCGTTGCAATCGAGAATCCCATTTTTTTCGCAAAGTCTGTTCCCTTTTCCACACCCACTTCATTTAATAACTTAACCGCAGGAACATTGAGGGAAAGACTCATGGCTTCCCTCATGGTTATAAGGCCCCGAAATTTTCCGTCTTTGTTTTGGGGACGATATACGGAGCCGTCCGGCGCTTTATAGACCACCGGCGCATCATCCACTACATAGGCCGGGGAATAGCCCATCTCAAGGGCAGGGGCGTATACAATAAAAGGAGTTAATATGGTTCCCGGTTGTCTTTTGGCTTCAAGGGATCTGTTGAAACTGCTTCCGCTGCTGTAGCTTCTTCCTCCCACCAGCCCCCTTATTTCTCCAGTGCGATGATCCAGCACCACCATGGTGCTTTCCACGGTACCGCCTCCCGAACCCGGTGGGAACTTCCTTCTGTTACTATATATGTCCTGCATCTTTTCCTGAACTGAAGGGTCCAGGGTGGTGTAGATTCTATATCCTTTACGGTAAATCTCCGTATGATCCAGGCCCGCTTGTTTCAAAAGCTCCTGGGTTTCCTGAACCACGGCGTCAATAAAATAAGGATATTTATGGGATTCATTTTCTTCGGGGTGAATGAGATTTAATGGCTCACTTGCCGTTTTTTCAGCTTCTTCCCGGCCAATATATCCCTCTTCCGCCATACTGTTCAGCACCGTATCCCTGCGTTTTTTCGCTGCCTCCGGATTGTTAAAGGGTGAATAAGCCTCGGGATTGTCAGCGATACCGGCAATGAGGGCGCATTCTCCCAGGGTAAGGTCTCCAACGCCCTTACCGAAATAGGTTTGGGCAGCGGCCTGGACTCCATAGGCGCCGTGACCGAAATAAATTTGGTTGAGATAAGCCTCAAGGATTTCTTCCTTTGAGAATTTCTGCTCCATTTTCAAGGCCAGGTATGTTTTTTTGATTTTTTCCCTGTAATCCTTACTGTTTTCCCCAGGATGAAAAATATTTTCCACCAGCTGCATAGTAATGCCGTTTTTGTCCTGAAGGCTTTTTTCTCCCTTTAAAGGGGATAGGAAGGCCTTAATTAAGGTCCAGGTGTTCTCTCTATGCTTAAAGAAGTCCCTGTCTTCCACGGCTATAACGGCATTTATAAGTTCCTCCGGAACGTCCTTAAGTTTTACGGGCACGCATTTATGAATCCCGTGGAGATCCGTTACTCTGTTTCCGTCTTTGTCATAGATAAAGGTGGTGAGAATCTCCGGTTTAAGGCTGTCCTCGGAAATTTCGGGCAAGTCTTTTAATATATTCGCTGCGAATCCCATCAGTGCCACGGCGGCAATAAGGAAAAAAATAATTAACGGGGCTATGTATTTTTTAACCCCCGGGGTTTTTGCTCTTTCACCGCTGTTCCGGTTGCGCACGGGCTTTCCCTCCCGTTATTCCAGCGGAATCATTTTTTTGAAAAATGTTCAAATTAATAAGTTATATTTGTCCTTTGTCAATTCCTGTAGAGGGCTTAAAAATAATTATGAAAAATTTTTTAAGGATTTCCAAAATAGTGCAAAGAAAAACCCTGTGCTGATTCCAGGACAAGCCTGGCCTGTAGACAAGTTAACTTCTTAAATATCAATAGGTGTCTGCTGCGGTTTGCGAAACGACTTAACGAACGCCGGCTAACAGCTCTGGCAAAGCGTAAGGCAAAACCGGGGGGCGCGAGCATGGACGTTCGCGCCAGCCCCCAACCTGAGGCATGGACGCCGAATTTGGGGCGGCCCGGTTTTGCCCATTACGCTTTGCTTAGAGACGTCCGGCGTGAGTTCGCAAGTAGAGAAAACTGCAGCAGAGACCCTTTGAAAAAAATAAGCCCTGCACTGTCTTCAGTACAGGGCTTTGTGTCTTTTTTAAGTATTGGCGTTTTACACCGGCCACTTTTCAAGATTGTAAGCCATTTCCCAGAACATATACTCATACTTACTGCTGGTAATGAAAATATCCAGGAGAATCTCCTTTTTATGGGGCGGGCACAGCTCTGCTTCCCTGTCCATGAGCTCCATACACCAGAGGCATAATTCTTCAAATTCCTTGGATGAATACATCTCTATCCAGTCTCTGTAGGGGTTTTTCTCCGACGTATCCCCGTGCTCCTTAAGGTACTTTCCAATTTCCCAGAATCCCCATGCACAGGGTAGCAGCGCCGCTATGAGCTCTGCCAGATCTCCGCTGTAGGAACAGACCACCAGATAGTCAGTGTAAGCTTGGGTGGTAGGAGCTGGGGTTTCATTTTCCAGCTCTTCTTCGGATATGCCAAACTTTGCAGCATAATTCCGGTGGAGCTCCATCTCCATATTCAGGGTCCCGTCCAGAAGCTTGGCAAAGGTACCCATGGTTTTCAGATCCTTGGCTTTGGCAGCCCCCAGGGCAAAGACCCTTGAGTAGTTCTTCAGGTAGACGTAATCCTGCCTGACCCAGTATTTAAACTTTTCCATGTCTAGGCTTCCGTCCCCTATGCCCTTTACGAAGGGATGGCTGAATTGTGCGTCCCAAATAGGAGCAGCCTTTTTCCGGGCTTCATCCGTAAATTTCAAAATGCCGCACCTCCACTGAATATATATTAATTATTTCCATCTTTAGACAGGAGCGGTGCAAATTCCTTTATATTTTATACAAAAAAAGCGCTAATGATTAATCCTTTCGATCAGCGTGTTGGGAAAAAAGTGGGATCAAAAGATGGGCATTTTCGTAAGGGATACTGGGACTTTTCCAAGGGAATGTTTCAATACTTTTTTGGGGCGGGATCCGTATCTAGTGCGTTTCTCCGCGCTCAAGCCCTTCGGGAAAAAGGTCTTCAAAGTTATGGGTAAACTCAATGAGCTTAGTGGTCATATATATTTTAGCGTTGCTTCTCAAAGCAAGGGCAATGGCGTCGCTGGGTCTGGAATCGATAATCTTTTCCTGATTTTGGTGAATCAGGTGGATCTGGGCGACATATGTGCTGTCCGGAGTGATGTCGGTAATAACTACCTTATCAATGGTGCTGTTTGTCGCCTTGCACCACGAGATAAACAGATCGTGGGTCAGGGGACGGGGAAATTTTTCATTTTTCAGCCTTAAGGCTATGGCTTGGGCTTCAAAGAGTCCGATCCATATGGGAAAGGCAATTTTCTGTTCCTTATCCGTGAGCACGACCACATGCTGATTGTTTTCGTCCAGGCAGACCATTTTGACTTCAAGTTCCAGCATGGTACATCCCCCTTTTCAAGAGAACCTGCCCTTAACGCAACCTCTCCTTTAATTTTCCATTGGAACTTTCGGGTTCCAACATTTTTCTTACTTAGAGTCTACATGATTTTTGTTCACCAGTAAACAATAATATGTAGTTATAAATAGGGAATCCCGAGGATTTATGGAAGGGATACGCAGCAGCGTTTAGGGCTTTACCCTTTTAGTCCCTTTTGCCTGCAATGGCTGTGACGTTTACTTCTCCCCCCATATCTTTGTCCAAAATCGTATCCGTAAAGAATATTTTCACTTCTTTGCTGAAGGCCCTCCTAGCCATTTTTAGCAGGGTGTTTACGTCCAAAAGGTGGGATTCCTTTCCCCTGGTAACGTTTAGTATGACGTACTCCGCATTTCTGTTCTGTTGTTCCGTTAAACAGTGGGAAAGAGCGGTTTTAGCTGCTTCCAGGGTTTTTCTTTTACCTGAAGCGCTGCCCGTTCCTATAACTGCGGTGCCGCCTTGTTTGAGAAAGTTTTTTAATTCAGCGGGGCTGTAGTTTCGGGTAAAGTGTTTAATTTCCCCTATGGCTGCGGCATTTTTTCTCCTCCGGTGCTCTTCAAAGATCAGCGTTAGGATAATAGATTGAATACCCCTGATGAGCATTTCATCCCCCGAGCGGAATATATCCGCAGGTACCGCAGTTTTGCCCAACTTTTCTTGAAGCACGTCGTTTTGCACAACCATTAGGGTGTGCACCCTTTCCTTAAGCTGGGCCACTCTCTCTTCAGCCATGATAAGCCTATCCTTAAGCCCAAAGGTAAGGGGTTTTGTGACAGCCGCTATGGTTACAGAATCTACTTCCATGGCCGCCTCCGCCACTATGGGAGCTATGGAACTTCCCACATTTCCCCCCAGAGCTGCCACAATTATTACCACGTCAGCCCCCTTAAACATTTTTGAAAAGTGCTCTTTATTTTCCCTGGCTGTTTCTTCCATTATTTGACTTATTTCCGTTGGGGAGAGGCCGCCATGGAACATTTTAAGCTTTTGCTGGGCTCTGCACAGGCTTAAGAAATGGGGATTTGTATCCAGGTTAATATAATCTGGGCCCTTAATGCCCTGGGAGATCATTTGATTGATTACCAGATTTCCCCCGCTACCTATTCCCACAACCTTTACATTGGGTATTGTGCTTGACGTTCTATGGCCAAACATAAAAAGCCCTCCAGAATCAGGTGCCTAAAAGCCCGCTGAGTTCAAGTCCTTTGATACAGTAGGACTGGCGACTATATATTCTATCATACCAGGGGAATGTTATCTACATTATTATTATACGCTTCCTTTTGATGTGCGTTTTTTCGAATTTTTAAAAAATAGGTTCACTGGGAAAAAAGACCCTATTTAGTCTTTGGTACGTTTAAAAATCCTTCTGTATTTAAAAATCTAATCCCTGGTGCAGCTGTTTCCGGACGACCTCCGTATGGGTCGTCTTTTTGGTTTTTTTAAGGTGGATTTTAAAATGTTCTCAGCAAGGTTGAAGGAGGTGAAAAAGATGGCTGTTAATGCAGTGCCCCAGGGCTCAAGGCTATGCCTCATCCTGCAGGTGGGTACCGATGAAATAGGAAACCCTGTTTACCGCACCAGATCTTACTCAGGGGTAAAACCTGAGGCATCGGATCAGGATGTGTACGATGTGGCTATGGTACTGGCGGACCTGCAGGAACTTCCCCTGGTGGAAGTTTTAAGGGTGAACAATATTGAGCTAACCGAAACCTGGGAGTAAGTAGAGTAAACTTTAAGGAAAAGAAAAACCATGTTTAAAGGGAGGTGATAACAGTGGCTGCAAGGCTGCAGCTCACCTTCAGAACCGCCGGGGGAAGAAGGAGAACCATTTCCATTGACAATCCCAGGAGTAATTTAACTGATGCGGAAGTGCAGTCTGCCATGGATACCATCATATCCAAAAACATTTTTGAAACCAGCGACGGCAACCTGGTGGGCGTGGTTTCGGCCCAGCTGGTAACTACTGAAGTTCATGAATTTGACGTTTTTTAAAGCTATGGGGCGGCAGGCGCTAAAGGCAGGCCGCCCTTCATAATATATAAATATCAAGGGGGTACCGGTGATGGAAAACTTATGGCTCCAGGTGGGAAACTACGGATTTCCCATGGTGGTAGCAATTTATCTTCTGGTGCGGGTGGAAAAAAAACTTGATGAGCTTACATTAGCCATAGCAAGGCTGGGGGAGGTGGTAAGCCGTGCAATATCCTAGAAGTTACATTATACTGCATCATACGGGAGCGGAGGAAAAAAACGCCAAACAGGTGCGTAAATACCATCTCAGTAAAGGATGGAGGGACGTGGGATACAACTATATAATCGTGAGGGACGGCACCGTTGTAAAGGGGAGATCCCTTGACATTCCCGGTGCCCACTGCAGCGCTTCGGGGATGAACCATAAATCCGTAGGAATCGCTTTAATCGGAAATTTCGAGGTGCGAAGTCCTACGGAAGAGCAGATTGCGGCTCTTATTTCCCTTCTTAAAAAGCTCGTGAAAGAATTTAATATTCCGGAGAAAAATGTTCTGCCCCACAACGGGGTTCCCGGGGCAAAAACCCTATGTCCAGGAAAACATTTTCCCCTTTCCCGGATTTTAAAAGGCCTTAACGGAGAGGAAAAATACTGGAAGGTTCAGTGCGGAGCCTTCAGCTCCCGGGAGAATGCGGAGCAGTTTGCCCAAAGGCTTAGAAAAATGGGGATGAGCTGTTTTGTGGTGGATCCCTAAAAAGCTCCCTTGACATCGAACATATGTTCCCTATAATAGAATGGGAAAGGGGTGATACAATGCCGAAGAAAGTAGACCTGAGCGGGATATGGCGCAGTTTGGCAGGTTTCTATCCATACTACGACGAAAACGGAGGAAACTGCACCCGAATTCTTCTGGACGACGGAAGGGAACTTTCATATGTGAGAAAAACCAAAAGCATTTTAAGGGGGCTGGCGGAAATCTTCGCAGTGGACCTCGTCTCTCTGAGGCGGCGGTATGGGTGAGTGGTGGGAAAGAAAAACTGCGTTCCCCTTCCCTTCCATGCAGAATACGTAATGGTGCCCCTAAAAGTGAGGAAAACCTTTTCCAAAGATCAGGGAGCATTGGGATATGTTGTTCTGGATAAGGTTGTGGAATGCATTTCCGGAGGGGAGGGAGAGGTGAGGTGCAGCTTGAAGCTCAAGGGAGGAGCTCTTTTCCCGTGCATGGAGAAGATAGAAACCGTAAGAAACAGGCTCAGGGACGCCCAGATGATAAAGGAAGAATACTGCCGCTTCTACAGTCCCTGTAATATAAAAGGTGCGGCAGATGATCCCCAGGGAGTGATTTATTCTCCAAGGGGTCTGGTGGTGTACCACCTTTACTGCTGTTTAAAAGATTATTCCATGATTAAAATGGGTGGAGAGCAAAAAGAGTAAAATTTTAAAGTTTTCTTTTTTTATAATATTTATAATTGATTAATTGATTTCCATAAAATAGGTGCTGTAAAATCTGAATCAAGAAGGCTGCATTATAAGGAGGGGAAAGGCTATGGGGAAAAGGATATCCAGGAATGTCCTTAGGCCAGCTACTGCCGCTTTGGTGCTGGCACTGCTTTTCATTTTTGCAATCTGCTCCTTTGCGGAAGCAGCCTATAATAACCAACTTCTTCAGGAAGTGCGGAGCATAATACGCAGTTACTATTATCACCCCGTAAGCGAATGGATTCTGTACAGCTCCGGGGACGTTGAACAATTAATTGAAGTACTGGGGGACCCCTATACGCAGTATTTTTCTCCCGAAGAATACCGGGAATTCATGGATGACACCAATGGATCCTACGGCGGTGTGGGAATGGAGCTGGGCGTAAAAGACGGCGCAGTGGTGATAATAAGTGTGTTTAAGGGAAGCCCCGCGGAGGCCGTGGGACTTAAACCGGGAGATATAATCACCGCTGTTAACGGCATAAGCACCTATGGAAAAAGCATTGACAGTGTTGCCGGCATGGTAAGAGGTGAGCCGGGCACAAAAGTCACCCTTACCGTTCTTAGGGAAGACACGGGCTTTAACGTTACCCTGACCAGAAGAAACATTGTACTGGAAACTGTGGAGTATGAACTTTTGGACAGCGGGGTGGGATACATCAGGATCACCACTTTCTCTTCCGACGTGGGAGAAAAAACGGAAAAGGCTTTAAGGGAATTAAAGGCTCAGGGTGCTAGAGGCATAATCCTTGATCTCAGGAACAATCCCGGAGGCTACCTTACCTCTGCCCTGGAAGTTGCGGAGCTCTTTCTTCCCCAGGGCAGAACAATAACCTATGTGAGAAACAGCAGTGAAACGGTAAGGGTATGGGCAAAAAGGCCTTTGGTTAACACCCTGCCCCTGGTGGTGCTGGTGGACCACGGAAGCGCAAGCGCTTCGGAAATTGTGGCCGCCGCCGTTAAAGAAAACCATGCCGGCATTTTGGTGGGGACCACCACCTTTGGCAAAGGGACGGTGCAGACCGTAATGCCTTTGGACAGCGAACCCGGGGCAGTCCTTAAAATAACCACCGGGGAATACCTTTCTTCCATGGGAAGGAGGATAGACGGCATAGGGGTAAGCCCCCATTACGTCATAATGGATCCCGAGCTCCAGCTGAAAGCGGCGGAAGCCATACTGCTGAGTCGAGGGCAGGGCTCGAGGACTTATGGAAGCAGTCTCATAGTTCTACCCGATGTGGGTGCCACTTACTTAAACGGAAGGCTTGTGGCTTACGGAGGAGGAATTTTTATTTCCCAGGGAAACATAATGGTGCCGGCGCGGCTTATCGCTGAAGCCTTTGGGGGAACCATGAATTGGGATCCCCAGAAAAAGGAAGCGGTGCTGGGCCTGGGTGGACAAAAAATTTATATGGAGCTTAGAAAGGGTACTGTAAGGATTGAAGGAGTTGACGCAAAGGAGATTAAACCGGCGGTAGGACCCAGGATTGTAAACGGTAGGGTTTTTATTCCCCTTCGCCTGTTGTCCCACGTCCAAGGATTTTCCGTTCACTGGGATGCTGGCAGCCGAAGGGGTGTAATAACGTGGCAGCAGTAGGGCAGCAGAAATTGCTGCCTTTATTTTTTTATGTAATTTTTTACTGGATAGTTTATCCAAAGGGTGTTATAATTTCTTTTGGTGAAAAAATGACCAGGCGGTCATTTATTTATAATGCAGTTGGGAGGCGGGCGTATGGATGAATTTTCTAAAATAAAATTAAAAAAACTGGCGGTGCTTGTTTTAGCTCTGGGTTTACTTTTTGGTGGCTATTATATCTATAATAATTATTTTTACAAAAACGAACTGGTTCAAGCCCGGGAGAAAAATGAGCTTACCAGCATAGGAACCGTGGAAGCGGTTTCTGCCAATGCGTCATTTAAAATAGCGGGTAGAATTGAAAAGATGTACGTAAAGGAAGGGGACTGGGTGGAAAAGGGGCAGGTTCTGGCGGTCCTTGACAGCAGCGAAATAAGAGCTAAAATCACCCAGGCCCAGGGAGCCCATAAGGCGGCCCAGGGACAGGTGGAAGCCGCCCAGAAGGCGGTCACCTCGGCGGAAAGCCAATTGGAGGCTAAAATTGCCCAGATCGAAGCCAAGGTGGCCCAGGCGGAGGTGAAGCTTTCCGACGCTCAGCAGAAGCATGAAAGGGCAAAGCAACTCCATGAAACCGGGGTTATATCCGATGCCCAGTACGACGAAGCGGTGAACAACTTAAAGGGTGCGGAAAAAACCCTGGAGGAGGCCCGGGCGGCACTGGAGGAAGCCACCGCCGCAAGGAAAGACATTGAGGTGGCCAGGGCAAAATACGAAGCCGCCCTGGGGCAGAGCCGCCAGGCGGAAGGTGCTGTCCAAGAAGCCGAGGCTTATCTTGACAATACCTATTTAAGGGCTCCCATGTCCGGATACGTTACGGGCAAATTTTTGGAGGAGGGTGAGCTGGTGAACGCTGGAACCCCTGTATTTGAAATTTCGGATCTAAAAAATACCTACGTAAAAGTACTTATAAGCGAAGATAAAATAGGAAGGATATTTTTGAACCAGGAAGCGGAAATAAGTGTGGATGCCTTTGCCGACAAAAAATTTAAAGGGAAGGTTACGTGGATAAGCAGTGCCGGGGAATTTGCCGTGAAAAAAGCTGTGAGCGAAATGGACAGCCATGACATCCGAAGCTTTGAGGTGAAGATAGAAGTTCCCAACCCTGACCTGAAGCTTAAAGTAGGCATGACCGCGGAAGTTAAGTTTATAGAAAAGAAAGATGGTTGGGGGAAGTGACCCAAGAACAGCCTGTGGTTAAGGTAAAGGATTTGGTGCAGAGGATTGGGAAAAAGGAAATTCTCAAGGGAATATCCTTTGAGGTTGCCTCCGGGGAATTCTATGGAATTTTCGGTCATGGGGGTTCGGGAAAGACAACCCTTCTTCACATCATTGCGGGTATAGAAAGGTTCACTGGGGGAATGGTGGAGGTGCTGGGCTTTAACGTAAGAAAATCTGAAAAATTTAAAAAGTATCAAGGGATTGTAACGCAGCAGCCAAGCCTCTTTAGAGAACTCCGGGCAGGGGAAAATATAGACTTCATTGGAGCTTTAAAGGGCGTAGATATGAAGGGGGCGGCGGACCTTGTGGAAAGGTTGGGCTTAAAGGAGCACCTTAAGGAGCGCACCAGTGCCCTGGACGCCGGGGTGTATAAGAGGCTTTCCCTGGCCTGTGCCCTTTTGGGTCCTCCCAAACTACTTCTTCTGGATGAACCCTTTTCGGGAATAGACCTAGAATCCCAAAGACTCATGCTTAAAGAAGTAAGGAATTTTGTGGACGGTGGGGGCACCTGTATTGGGTGCTTCAGCGGTATAGAAGTTTGCGCTGCCGTAAGCTCCTGCGGATGGCTTAAAGACGGCACCTTTACTCCCATGGACCCTTCGGCTCTCCGGGAAAAATGGGAAGAAGAAGTAACGAAACTTTATGAAAAAAGGGATGGGGAAAATGCTGAAAGTGCTTAAAAAAAGCTTTGCTGTGGTGGCAAGGGAATTTCAGCTCCTGTGGCGGGATTCTGATTTAAGAAGAATATTGTTTATTGTTTCAATCCTGTCCCTGCTTCTTTTTTTTGCCGTTTACTACACCCGGGTGTTGAGGGAAATCCCCACGGTGGTTCTGGATCTCGACAGAACACCCCAAAGTCTCGAAATGCTGCAGAGCATTGAAAACTGTGAAGATCTGAACGTGGTGCTTTACTCCGCAGACTACAAAGAACTGTGCGAAGTTATCGAAAAGGGGGAAGCCGTGGTGGGAGTGGTGATTCCTGAGAACTTCGGCAGGGACGTTGCCGGAGGAAAGGGATCAAAGATATTGAGCGTTATTGACGGGAGCAATATGATTTACGCAAACAATGCCGTTTCTGCGGTGCTCACCGTGGCCCGAACCCACAGCGCTGAACTGGGGGTTAAAAAACTCATTGCCAGGGGAGTCCACTACACCGAAGCCCAATATGCCCTTATGGGCGTTGTTTTCAGGGACGAACCCTGGTTCAATTCTACCCTGAATTATGCCGTTTTTGTGGTTCTGGCCATGGCCCTAAACGTCTGGCAGCAGTGCTGCACCATAACCGCCACCTATAACATAACCGGTGAAATGGGGAAAGGAAGCTGGCTCCAGATAAAAGCCCTGAGGGTATCAAAATTCCTCTTCTTTTTCAGCAAATCCCTGGCTCATATTATCGGATTTATGCTGGCAGTAATCCCCCTGTACATCATGGCTTTTGGAATATATAAAATGCCCCTTAGGTGCAGCCCAGCGGAGCTTTTGCTCTTTACCCTTGTTTTTGCTGTTTCCATTCATGGCCTGGGAACGATGATTTCTGCCCTGTGCGGGGATCCCGTTGACGCTGTGAGATTCGGGATGGTAATTGCTCTGCCTTCCTTTATCCTTTCGGGATATACGTGGCCCTTGGAAGCTATGCCCGCTTTTGTGCAGAAAGCGGCAAAGTTTTTCCCCCAGACGTGGTTTTTTCAGGGCTTCAACCTCCTGGTTTTCAAAAATCCCGGCCGGGAAGTTCTTCAACCCTATGTATTTGTCCTCATGGGCATGGCGTGCCTTTTCTACCTGCTGTCATTGGCGGCGGCAGCGGTGCGCAGCTGAAAATGAAAAGGCTGAATGAAATAACGGCTTTTTAAAAAGCTTTCTTATAAGGACGGTGAACGGTTTTGCGGCAGATTTTGAACATTGCCTTTTACGAGACCCTCCACATATTTAGAAACAGGATACTGACCCTTATGGTGCTGGTGGTACCCCTCTTTTATGCTGCTGTTATCGGTTTGGCCTACGTTGAAGGAATCTTTGACAGCATACCCATTGGCATCGTTGACCTGGACCATTCCGGGCTTAGCCGTGAGCTGGTGGAAAATTTTAAAAACTCTCCCCAGTTCAGCGTTAGGGAAGGGGTGGAAAACTTCGGCGAACTTGAAAGGCAAGTAAAAGAAGG
The DNA here is from genome assembly GCA_012523575.1 of Clostridia bacterium. Lineage (GTDB taxonomy): Bacteria > Bacillota > DTU086 > DTU086 > DTU086 > 41-269. The sequence continues at coordinate 33,580 of JAAYIF010000052.1, read as the reverse complement.
CAGGCTAAAGGCCGGTGTGGTGATTCCCGAAAACTTTGAAAGGGACGTCACGAATAGCCGGGGAACGGAAGTCCTGGTGGCCTACGATGCCTCCAACCTTATCTCCGCATACAACATAAGAAAAAACGCCCTTCAGGTGATCAATACCCTGAACGCCCGATGTGCCGCTTCATACCTTGCGGGGACAGGCATGACGGAGGGGGAGATCAAAAGCACCCTAGATGCTGTGAGTTACGAATATCAGATCTGGTATAATCCCACTTTGAACTATGCCGTTTTTATCTTCCCCGGCATTTTAATGATGATCATTCACCAGATAGGAATGTATACCGCCGCCCTTTCCGTAACCAGAGAAAAAAGCAACAATTCGTGGGTGCAGTTTCTTTCTTCCCCGGTGCCGCCGTGGAAAATATATATTGGCAAAACCCTGCCCTACTGTATTTCAAACTTATTTAACTATGCCCTGCTTTTGTGGTTTTCCTCGGAATTTATGAACATAAACATAAAGGGCAGTACTTATCTTTTGGTGCTGCTGGGTATTTTATTTGTTATCATAGTGACTTCCATAGGATTCTTCATTTCCGTTCATGCAAAAACTTCCCTTCAGGTTACCCGGTACATGCTTCTGCTGTCGGTACCTCTATTTATGATTTCCGGTTTCACATGGCCCAAGGCCTACATGGCTAACTGGGTAAGAACCTTTGCCGATGTTCTACCCTACACCTGGATGGCAGAAGGGATAAGGCTTGCAGCCATAAAGGGGCTGGGAATGGAATTTTTGGGAAAAACCTTAAAGGTTCTTTCTTTAATGGCGATCATTTCCGTGATCCTTGGGGCAGTATTTACCAAAAGGGAAAAGTCGGGATCTTCCCCCAAAATGGAAAGGATTTAATATAATTAATAATTAATTCCCCATGTCCCCATGGGCATGGGCATTTTTGCATTTAAGGGTGAGGTTATATGGACGTTGCGGAAAAGAAAAGGGATAAAAAGGAGCGGCTTTTAAAGGCAGGGGCGGAGCTCTTTGCACAAAAAGGCTATCATTCCGCTACTGTTGAGGAAATAACCCGCAGGGCCCGTGTGGCCAAGGGCACCTTTTACCTCTACTTCAAGGACAAAAAAGAGCTGATGAACAACATACTTAAATGGCTTTCCAGAAGGCATGAGGAGAGCGCGGAAAAATTGAATTCCATTGAGTGTCCAAAAGAAAGAATAAGAGAATACATAGAAAATGAAATTAGATTTTACGACGAAAACGCTTCCTTTGCCAGGCTTAACATAAACGTGGTGGGTATGGTGGACCCCTCCTTTCCCGACTGGTACATGAACATACAGAAGAAGCACGTAAGCTTCATTAAAAGTGCCCTTGAAGAAGGGTGCAGGAAAGGGATTTTTGCAGTAAAGGACACTTATAGGGCCGCGGTTTTCCTGCGGGGCGCGGTTTTTATGTTTCAGGCGTACGGCGTTTATAATTTAGACGGCGAAGGCCCTAGGGAAAAGGCGTCCTTTATAATAGAGCTCTTTTTACAAGGGGCGGAGAAAGTAAAAAGAACGGGATGATAAATTTTTTTATTTATGTCTTTTTATTTGAACGTAATAAAGCAGGAGTTCGGCTTAAAATCTAGAATTTTTTGTTGGGCAATTAAGTTTGGTTGGTAAATAGAAAAAAAAGGGATTTTCAGTCGTAAACGAAGGAAATCGAACAATTATTATGTCTTATACATAATACTATAAAATCTTTGTCCATGAGAGGCGTACATTTACTAAGGTTTTGTAGAAGGGGGGCGGACTGTATGTTGTAAGTTAATTAAGATTAAACTGCTTTTAATTATTTAAATTTTTGTAAAGGGGTTGGGAATATGAACTTAAAAATGAAAAAGGCCATTTCTATTTTTTTGTGTTTTTTGCTAATAGCTAGCGTTGCAGGCTGTGGAGGCCAAGGAGAAAGCACATCGGGATCTGAAGACGTTATTAAAATAGGTGTGTTCCAGCCTTTGACCGGGGCCAATGCTGCCGGCGGTGAGCTGGAACTGGAAGGGGTAAAGCTCGCCAATAAGCTTTATCCGGAAGTGCTGGGTAAAAAAGTGGAGCTTGTTATTGTTGACAACAAATCGGACAAAGCCGAGGCAGCATCCGCCGTTGCCCGTTTAATTGAGAAGGAAAATGTATCAGCCATTATCGGTTCATGGGGTTCTGCTTTTTCCATTGCTGCCGGTAACATTGTAAAGGAAAAGCAGGTTCCCGCGGTGGGAGCTTCCTGTACTAACCCTCTGGTTACCCAGGGCAATGATTACTACTTCAGGGTCTGCTTCATCGACCCATTCCAGGGAACCGTTATGGCCAAATATGCCTTTGAAAAACTCAATGCCAGAAAGGCTGCCATAATTCAAGAGGTTTCCAATGACTATGCCGTAGGCCTTGCCAATTTCTTCAAGGAAGAATTTGTGAGACTCACAGGGGACCCCAATGCAGTGGTTGAGGTTTCCAATTATCAAACCGGGGACAACGACTTTTCTGCACAGCTTACCAGCATTAAGTCCAAAAATCCCGACGTAATCTTTGCTCCCGGCAACTTTACTGAATCCGCCCTTATAATCAAGCAGGCAAGAAAGCTTGGTATTGAGACCCCGATTATCGGCGGCGATACCTGGGAAACCGATGAATTCCTGAAAGTGGGCGGAAAAGAAGTAGAAGGGATAGTTTTCTCAACGTTCTTTGATCCATCGGTAACCTTTACCCCCGAATCCAAGAAATTCCTCGAAGCTTATGCAGAGGAATATCCCGACAAGGAACCTGCTGCCGTTACCGCTCTGGGTTACGACGCATACATCTTGATCCTTGACGCCATTAAGAGGGCAAACTCTGCTGATCCCCAGGCTATCCGCGATGCTTTAGCCGAAACAAAAGACTTCGAGGGAGCAGCCGGTATGATCACCCTTGATGAAAACGGCGACGCCATTAAAGACGCAGTTATCAAGACAGTTAAGAACGGAAAATTTGTCTACCTTGACATCGTTAAAGCCAATTAAAGGTTTTGTAAGTAAGAGAGTATAAAAAAACATCTTCGGCAAGCTTTCTGCTTGCCGAAGATGTTTTGATAAACGGTGGTGAATAAAAGTGGTAAGTGATATATTTATAAACGCTTTATTTATTCCGGCAACTGCTGATGCCGTTTCAAGCAGTAGTTTATGGCAGTACTTTGCTAACGGGGTTTCCCTGGGCAGCCTGTATGCTTTGATTGCCATTGGCTACACCATGGTTTACGGAATTCTCAGATTGATCAACTTCGCCCACGGAGATATTTTTATGATGGCTGCATATTTTGCCTTTTTCGGCATTGCTGTTTTCCATCTGCCATGGCCCATTTCATTTATACTGGTTATTGTGGCAACTGCCCTTTTGGGTATTACTCTGGAACGTGTAGCCTACAGGCCCCTAAGGGATGCTCCCAAGAATTCTATACTTATTTCTGCCATCGGCGCATCGTTTTTTCTGGAAAACCTGGCCACTTACTTATTTTCCGGTAAGCCCAAGGCTTTTCCGGAAATAGCTTTTTTTGCCGATACCGTGGTAATAGGCGGTGTTTCCATTCAGATAGTTACCTTTTTTATACCCGTTGTTACGCTGATTTTTCTGGCCGTCCTCCTTTACATCGTTAATAAAACCAAAGTGGGTATGGCCATGAGGGCGGTTTCCAGGGATTATGAAACGGCCATGGTTATGGGTGTGGACATAAACCGGGTAATTACCTTTACCTTTGCCATTGGTTCCGCTCTGGCAGCCGTGGGTGCCATTATGTGGGGAACCAGGTATCCCCAGGTACAGCCCATGATGGGCGTTATGCCCGGTCTTAAGTGCTTCATAGCGGCGGTGGTGGGAGGTATTGGAAATATTCCAGGAGCGGTGCTGGGAGGCTTTATATTGGGTTTTGGTGAAATTATGCTCATTGCCCTGCTTCCTTCCCTGACGGGGTATCGTGATGCCTTTGCTTTTATCCTTTTAATTCTTATTTTACTGTTCAGACCGACGGGAATACTTGGTGAAAAGATTGCAGAAAAGGTGTGACCAGTATGAAAAAGGAAGATAAAATACTTTCCATAATTCTCATTGCAGGACTTTTTGTTTTTATTGCAGTTGCTGACAAGTTTTTTAACCTGTACGTCCAGCGGGTGCTTAACCTGTGTGCCATCTACACCATCTTGGCCCTGTCCATGAACCTCATTAACGGTTTTACGGGATTGTTTTCCCTGGGCCATGCGGGGTTTATGGCCATTGGGGCTTACATGGTGGGTATTTTTACCGTTCCCGTGGAGATCAGGCCCATGGTGTATTTCATGAAACCCATGCATCCAGCTATTGCGGACATTGAAATGCCCTTTATAGTGGCCCTAATTTTAGGGGGGCTTTTATCCGCTTTTATTGCCTTTTTAATCGGTGCACCGGTTCTGAGGTTAAGGGACGACTACCTGGCCATTGCTACATTGGGCTTTTCAGAAATTATTCGAATTGTTATTACCAATGCCCAGAGCATAACCAACGGGTCACTGGGTATTAAAAACATTCCCCCGGTGGCAAATATCTGGTGGATTTATATTACCATGATCATTTCCATTGCTTTTATTGTGCTGCTCATCAATTCCAGCTACGGCAGAGCCTTTAAGGCCATAAGGGAAGATGAAATTGCCGCCGAAGCAATGGGTATAAATCTCTTCAAACATAAAATGATGTCCTTTATGATAGGCGCTTTCTTTGCAGGCATTGGAGGGGGACTTTATGCAGCTTTGCTGGGTACCGTGGACCCCAAAAACTTCCTGTTTGTACTAACCTACAACTTCCTGCTCATTATTGTCTTGGGCGGAATGGGAAGTGTTTCCGGCACCATCATTTCCGCTTACGTCGTCACCGCCGGGCAGGAGTGGCTTCGCTTCCTGGACGAACCGCTGTCCATAGGAGGCATTGCCATCCCGTTGTTCAGGCCCGGGTTCAGAATGGTTATCTTTTCCCTGCTCCTGATGATCATTGTTCTGTTCTACCGTGACGGTTTAATGGGAACCAGGGAAATAAATTGGGAAATGATAAAAAACTTCGGCAAACGCTTTAAACTGCGTCGTGTAAAGAGTGGTGAAGTGCAATGACAACAAACTCAAACCCTCTGCTTGAGACCCAGGAAGTTACCATAAAGTTTGGGGGACTTACCGCTGTTAACAATCTTTCCATAGAGGTAAATAAAGGGGAAATTGTGGCCCTCATCGGACCCAACGGAGCAGGGAAAACCACCGCCTTTAACATAATTACGGGGGTCTATGCTCCCACCAAGGGCAAAGTTATTTACGATGGAAAGGACATTACGGGACTTAAACCTGACCAGATTACCAGAATGGGTGTGGCCAGAACCTTTCAAAACATCAGGCTCTTTAAAAAACTTTCCGTATGGGAGAACATTATGATTGCTTGTCACCTTCGCCTGCAGTCCAATTTTGCCGGTGCTGCATTAAGATTTCCCAAGTATAGAGCCGAAGAAAAAAGAATGCGGGAAAAGGTCCACAGGCTCATCGAAGAATTTGGTTTGTCCAGATACCAAGATGATCAGGCTTCTTCCCTGCCCTACGGAGTTCAGAGGAGACTGGAAATTGCTCGGGCCCTTGCCACGGAACCCAAACTCCTCCTTCTGGACGAACCCGCGGCGGGGATGAACCCAAAGGAAACGGAAGAGCTGACACACTTTATCAGAGAGATTAAGGATAAATACGATCTCACGGTGCTGTTGATAGAGCACCACATGGATCTGGTGATGGAGATTTCCCAGCGGATATACGTTCTAGACTTTGGTGAAACCATAGCCAAAGGAACCGCCGAAGAAGTTCAAAACGATCCAAAGGTTATTGAGGCCTATCTGGGGGTGGAAGAAGGTGCTTAAAGTTGAAAACCTTACGGTGAGCTATGGCGGTATTGAAGCCCTTAAGGGGATAACCATTGAGGTGCCCGAGGGCAGCATTGTCACTTTGATTGGAGCTAACGGGGCTGGGAAATCCACCACCCTTCGTTCCATTATGGGATTAGTGAAGGTAAAATCAGGGAAAATAACCTACCAGGGAGAAGACATCACCGGGTTAAAAACCTCGGAGATCGTTGCCAGGGGAATTACTCTGGTACCTGAAGGGCGCCGGGTTTTTCCAAACCTGACGGTTTACGAAAACCTGCTGATCGGGGCGTATTTGAGAAACAATAAAGAGCAAATAAAAAAAGACCTGGCGTGGGTATACGAGCTATTCCCCAGACTTAAGGAACGGTCGTGGCAGCTGGCGGGAACCTTGTCCGGAGGAGAACAGCAAATGCTGGCGGTGGGAAGAGCCCTGATGTCCCGACCAAAGATTCTGATGATGGACGAACCTTCCCTTGGACTGGCACCGTTAATTGTTAAAAGCATATTTTCCATTATTCAGCAAATCTACAACAACGGAGTAACCATACTGCTTATAGAACAGAATGCCAATGCTGCCCTGCACATAGCGGATTGGGGTTACGTATTGGAAACGGGGAAAATAGTTTTGAGCGGAACAGGGAAGGAACTGCTGGAGAACGAAGAAGTTAAGGCTGCATATTTGGGTAAGAAAAGACAGGCCTCAGCTATTTAGCAGCAGTTGCCCTTTGAATCGAAATTGGATTGCAAATAATGTCGTCGACCTCAGGTATAGCAAAAACCTTGGGGTTCGACGGTTTTTTTTATGAATTTCTTTAAGTAAAATTTCGTGGCAAAAATAAAATTTCGTGGCAAAAATCAAAAACTATGGGAAGAGCCAAAAAAAGCCCTTCCCGTAGTCACGTTTTTTCCGTATGTTTGTAGTTGTCAAAACCAACAAACGAGATGGGACGTTACATGATCAGTTTACGATCCTCCACCTCTTCATTCCACCCATGAAAGAGTGGCTTTCCCGGCGGAGGATTGTAAACATCAAAAGATGTCTAGAATTCACAGAAATTTATGGTGGCGGTTTCTGCTATTAAAATTTAATAGACCTTATTAGAAAAGCAAGAGAAGGAGAGAGATATATTATATGGAAAAAAATGTAGTTATTAATGGAGATGCTTTGGTGGAATTAAAAAAAATACCAGATGACAGTGTTGATCTAATTTTCGCAGATCCTCCTTATTGGATGAGAGTTGAAGGAGTTTTGCATAGAGTGGAAGGAACAGAGTTTGATGGTTGCGTTGACGAGTGGGACAATCAGTTTACAACATTAGAGGATTATGAAAATTTTACAGAAAAATGGCTCAGCGAATGTAAAAGAGTTTTGAAAAAGGATGGCTCTATCTGGGTAATAGGAGGTATGCAATGTATATATACCATTGGAGCAATAATGCAAAGAATAGGTTTTTGGCTTATTAACGATGTTATATGGTATAAAAAAAATCCAACCCCTAACTTTAGAGGAGTAAGATTAAACAACAGTCATGAAACCTTGATATGGGCAACAAAGTCGCAAAAATCAAAGTTTACCTTCAATTATAAAACCGCAAAAGAACTCAATAAGGATACTGTAAGCGAGGAAGAATACAGAAATGGTGTTAGAAAGCAGTTAGGTTCTGTTTGGAGAATAGGTATTTGTCAGGGTAATGAGAGATTAAAAGATGATAAAGGAGAAAAACTTCATAGCACACAGAAACCGGAAGAACTTCTTTACAGAATTATTGCCATATCTTCAAAAGTTGGAGATCTTGTTTTAGATCCATTTGCTGGAACCATGACAACGGGTGTAGTCGCAAAAAGAATGGGAAGAAACTATATTATGATTGAAAAAGACAAAAAATATTGTGAATACGGAGAAAAAAGATTAGCATCAACTGTCACTCACATAGGAGATATAGAAAAAGCAAAATTTGATGAAAAGCCTCCAAAGGTAACTATGCAACAAATGATACAAGACGGTTATTTCATTGAAGGAGAAAGCTTTTTTCTAAAGAATAAATCAGCGGAGGCTAGACTGAAAGCTAACGGAAAACTTGTTTTTAGGGGAGAAGAAATGGATATGCATTCTTGCGCAGCAAAAGCTAAAGGGGGCAGAGCTAAAAGGGTTAATGGTTATAACTATTGGTACGTTATTCGTAACGGTAAATTAAAAAGCATAGATGATATCAGAAAAGAGTATTTAAAAAATAAATATGGATTCGTAAAATGACAGTTTCAAAAAATGCTACTGGCTATTTTTTTTACCTTATCTATAAGGAATGTAAGCCTTTTGCTATCTTTGCTATCAAACAGCGTTTGGATATAAGTGTTTTTCCACAAGCTTAGGGGTACTTGTGGCAGATGGTGGGAACTTTGTCCGGGTGGAGAGCAGCAAATATCGGCAGTGAAAAGGGCGCTGAGGTTTTATCCTATGATTCTGAAGATGGACGAGCCTCTCTGAGGATGATTCCCCTGTTTGTAAGGGATATTTTCGGAATAATAGAAAAGATTCGTGTTAAGGGAAATTATTCTCTTAAAAAACATAATGCCAATATGGCCCTGCACGCAGATTGTGGCCATATCCTGGAGACGGACAAATTTTTAAGCACAAAAGGGTGGAAGATGCTGGAAAGAGAATATGTTAAGGCTGCTTATTTGGGAAAAAGGAGAAATAAGCAGGAGAGTAAATTTGTTCACCATCTTAGTGAAAGAAATACTTCGCAATTTCAGAAAAACCCTTTCCCAAACCGGGAATGGGTCTCTTTTTATAAATCAGGAGTTTTGCGAAGTTTTCTAACTGTCATGACAATTATAAAGACAATTACTGCTAAAGCTATAGTGGTGCCGACAAATAAGAGCAGGAAATTTTTTAAGCCAACATCCACATACAAATAATACCCGGCATTCATTGTGGACACTATTCCAAGAATTGCAAGGAGAATAGTAAAAACCAGGGTAAGTGTTACAACTCTGTTTTCGATTTTCCGGAGGTATTCGTCTCTTTGATCTTCCTTTTTCTTATACAGGGAGTCCAGCTTTTCATCCACTTCATGAAGGAGGCTGTCAATAGCCAAGGCATTCCTTAACTTTTCATAGTATTCCCGATAATGCTCCAGGATCGAAACGGTGTTAAAAACATGTTTAAGCCGAAAATTGTGCATCCGCTGTATCTCTTCTTGAGAAACAGCCTTATCAGCAGCGGTGGAGAAAGCGTGACAGTAATCAATAAGTGTGTAAGATTGATTTAGCAGAAAAACGGTCATGAACAGGTATTCCCTCTTAATAGTGGTGTATAATGATCTGATAAATTTTTCGTTGCTGATTTTTTCTACGACATAGTTGATATTGGCCACACCCTGGGGAGAAAATCCCCAGAACATATTTTTAAAAGGCCGCAAAACGCGCTCTTTATCTACCTCCCTGTAAAAACCTACTTCGTGGGTTTTGTTCTGGGATCTTTTTAGCGGCCTTAGATACATGACAGCTTCCTTTTCACTGATTTCTTTCTCGAACAGAAATGAGCTCAGCATCATTGCGGAAACCCGGCGTTTAACATCGCTGCGGTCGAAAAACAAATCCGCACCTACACTAAATCCTTCACCCAATAGAGTATTTTGAATTATTTCAAGAAGATTAATGCACTTGCTTTGGTCTTCGAGCCTCATGGTAAGAGTTTTATTTTTTTCATTGTCCTGGTGGAACTTCATTTTTTTAATAAGACAGATTAATTCACACATGGATTCAAAATCTATGTTGTCCTCAAAGATAAAGTTACAGGAGATAAATCCTATATTTGTGTCAAAGACAAACATTTTTATTTCCGGAATCCATACAGTGCCACGGTAATACTCCCCGGCTTCGTTCCTGCCTGTCAGTAAATATTTGTGTTTATCAGAGATATAAAAACCCAATTCAGAACTTTTTTCCGGAGACAGCACAGCTTTATATTCAATAATACTCCGGTTGGGGTTTCTTTTGTCCAGGTTGATATTAATATGTTTATAAAATCGTGAGTAATCAGAACATTCTTCCTGCCATATGCCGCCTTCCGCAGCAATTTTTTCGATGGAATCAAAAGAGTAGCTGTACTTGAAGGGAATTATGGCAAAGGTAAACTTAGGAATTTCCATAATAAACCCTGCCCTTGAGATATTTTTACCATAACATAACACTCACCTTTTATCCTGTCAACGCTGTTTACTTTTTTGCAAAATTTTTTCTGTTTTCCAGAAGGCGCAAAAAGGAGGAATGAGTTACTGCCATTCAATATTCCCCGGACTGCAATTGCTGCCTGGGGAATATTTTTTGTAGTTGTTGACATATCCGATCCCGGGGAAATATAATTAACAAAACATAAGTAAGTATAGTGGTGAACTATTCATTCTTTATTAACAATAGGAGGGTTAATTTATGCGGGTTTATGATAACCTTACGGAACTGATCGGGGGGACTCCTCTGCTGCGTTTAAAACCTCTAGCCCAGGGGACGGATGCTGAAGTCCTCGGGAAACTGGAGTACTTCAATCCTGCCGGCAGTGTGAAAGACAGGATCGGCTATGCCATGATCAGGGATGCTGAGGAAAAGGGGCTTATCAATAAAGACACCGTCATCATTGAGCCCACCAGTGGAAACACAGGGATTGCCCTGGCCTTTGTTTGCGCCGCCAGGGGATACCGCCTGATATTGACCATGCCGGAAACCATGAGCATAGAGCGCCGCAAACTCCTCCAGGCTTACGGTGCCGAGCTGGTATTAACGCCGGGCTCTGAAGGGATGAAGGGTGCTGTGGAAAAGGCTGAAGAACTGGCTAAAGAGATACCCAATTCCTTTATTCCCCAGCAGTTCGAAAACCCGTCCAACCCCGCTGCCCACCGGGCTACCACGGCCCAGGAAATTTGGGATGATACGGATGGCAAGGTGGACATCATAGTTGGCGGTGTTGGCACCGGGGGAACCATTACGGGTATCGCCGAGGAACTAAAGAAGCGCAAGGACACCTTGAAGATCATTGCTGTGGAACCCTCTGACTCTCCGGTATTGTCAGGAGGCAAGCCGGGCCCACATAAGATTCAGGGAATTGGCGCCGGTTTTGTTCCCGAAGTTCTCAATCTGTCACTGGTGGATGAGGTTATCCCGGTTTCCGCTGAGGATGCCTTCAATACCAGCAGGCTTCTAGCCCGGACACTGGGTCTACTGGTGGGGATCTCTGCGGGAGCGGCGGCTTACGCTGCACAGCAGGTGGCGAAAAGGCCCGAGAGCAGCGGTAAAGTGATCGTTGTGATTCTTCCGGATTCCGGGGAGCGCTATTTGAGCACCGAACTTTTTCAGGTAGAGGAATGAGAAGTATTTAGAGAAGCGTAAGGAAAGGCAATTGAAAAGGGTGTTTTTGTATGGATAAACAACTGGAGGAAAAGCTAGCAAACCTTTCCCTTTATATTAAACAGCTGGAAAGGGTTATGGTTGCCTTTTCCGGCGGGGTGGACAGCTCCCTTGTGCTAAAGGTTTCCGCCGACTGCCTTGGGAAACGGAACATTCTGGCCGTGACGTTGCGTTCTCCCCTCATACCCCACGGGGATCTGGAAGACGCCCAAAGGATTGCCCGGGAATTGCAAGTGCCTCACCGAATCATTGAGACCAATGAACTGCAGGATGCGCAGATTGTGGCAAACACCCCCCAACGCTGTTACCACTGCAAGCGGCGTTCCTTTGAGCTGCTGACGGAAGTGGCCCGCCGTGAAGGCTACAGGTATGTGCTGGAGGGGTCCAACAGCTCGGACACCGGGGATTACCGCCCCGGCCTTGAGGCTGTCCGGAGCTTTGAAATGGTTAGAAGTCCTCTGCTTGACTGCGGTATAGAAAAAGATGATGTGCGACAAATAGCCAAGTTTCTTGGTTTGGAAAACTGGAACCGCCCCGCCAGACCCTGCCTGGCCACCAGGATTCCCTATGGGGAACCCTTATCCCTGGAAAAACTGGAAATGGTTGACCGGGCGGAAGAGAGGCTGGCTGACCTGGGCTTTAAAAACGTGAGGGTGAGATACCACGGGACTGTGGCCAGAATCGAAATTGCCCCCGAGGAGATGGCCGGGATATTGAAACCGGAACTGCTGCGTCGGATTTCCCGGGAGGTTAAGGCCTGCGGATTTAATTACGTTGCCCTGGACCTGGATGGATACCGCACAGGCAGCCTTAACGAAGTTATCGGTGAACCATAAAATTTTTGTTGACAAATGGGAGTTGGGTATTTATAATTTATCCCAATAAAAAATCTGCCCTTATAAAACTTAATAATTATCACGCTTTACTTATCGAGAGTGGCGGAGGGACTGGCCCTGTGAAGCCCGGCAACCCTAGCTCGCAGAAAGCTAGAAGGTGCCAAATCCTGCAGGACATTTTTGTTCTGAGAGATAAGTAGAAGCGATCTCCATTGCGGGAAAGCCTCTTCTTATCGAAGGGGCTTTTTTGATACTACAAAGCCTTTCTTTCTTGTAAGGGCAAACAATGAGGGGGAATGTAAAATGGCTAAAAACAAAGGGTACGGTATTGAAACCATTGCCGTGCGGGGAGGACAGAAGCCCGATCCCGCAACCGGTGCTGTGGCGGTGCCCATCTATCAGACTGCTTCATACGCTTTCAAGGATTCCGATCACGCTGCCAGGCTTTTTGCCCTGGAGGAATCTGGAAACATTTACTCGCGCATTATGAATCCCACCAATGAAGTTTTTGAAAAAAGAGTGGCAGAGTTGGAGGGAGGCATTGGCGCTGTGGCCACCTCTTCAGGGCAGGCTGCCATCACTTTGGCCATTTGTGCCCTAGCCGGGGCAGGGGATGAGGTGGTTTCCTCAAGCAGCCTCTATGGGGGGACGCATACCCTCTTTCAGCACACCCTGGCTAAATTTGGGATTAAGGTGAGATTCGTAGACGGTTCCGATCCTGAAAATTTCCTTAGGGCTATAAATGAAAACACAAAAGCTATTTACGTTGAAAGCATAGGCAACCCCAATTTGGACGTTCCGGATTTTGCAAGGATTTCGGAAATTGCCCACAATGCTCGCATCCCGTTCATAGTGGATAACACCTTTACAACACCGATTTTATTCCGCCCCTTTGAACATGGTGCCGACATAGTTGTTCATTCCGCTACGAAATATATCTGCGGTCACGGCACTTCCATAGGAGGGGTAATCGTTGATTCCGGAAAGTTTGATTGGACCTCGGGTAACTTCCCGCAATTCACGGAGCCTGATCCTGCGTATCACGGACTTGTTTTTGCCGAGGCTTTCGGTGAAGCTGCCTTTATTATCAAAGTTCGCACCCAGCTGCTGCGGGACTTTGGCCCGTGCTTAAGCCCGTTTAATGCATTTTTGTTTATCCAGGGTCTGGAAACCCTGCACCTCAGGATGCCCAGGCACTCAGAGAATGCCCAGGCCGTGGCGGAATTTTTACAGGAACATCCCCGGGTCAGATGGGTGAAATACCCCGGGCTTCCGGAATCCGACAGTTTTGGAAATGCAAAAAAGTACTTTGACGGCGGCTGCGGAGGGATCGTGGTTTTCGGGGTTGACGGCGGTGTGGAGGAAGGCAAAAAGCTTATCAATAATCTGGAGCTTTTTACCCACCTGGCCAATGTGGGAGATGCCAAGTCCCTGGTCATTCATCCCGCGAGCACCACACACCAGCAGCTGACCACTGAGGAAAGGCTCAGCAGCGGGGTTACCGATGACATGGTGCGCCTGTCGGTGGGTCTGGAAAACAAGGACGACCTCATTGCAGACCTGGACCGGGCTTTAAATTCCATATAAAAATGGGGGTAAACCTAATGGACCGGCTGGTGAAAACCCAAAAGTATACCTTTGCCTTTTCCCCTTACGAATTCGTTCTGGAAAGCGGGGAAAAGTTAGGTCCAATAACCGTAGCTTACGAAACCTACGGCACCCTGAACCAAAGAGGGGATAATGCCGTTCTGATTCTCCATGCTCTCACGGGCAGCGCCCATGCTGCGGGATACCATACCCCCGGTGACAGGGAACCGGGCTGGTGGGACCCTCTGATAGGACCCGGAAAGGTTATCGATACAAACAGATATTTTGTAGTTTGTTCCAACGTCCTTGGAAGCTGCTATGGCACCACGGGCCCGGCCTCTATAAATCCCAGAACCGGCAAACCCTATGGCATGGATTTTCCCACTGTTACCATAAGGGATATGGTCAGGGTTCAAAAAAGGCTTCTTGACCATCTCGGTGTTAAGCATTTAATTGCGGTAATAGGGGGCTCCATGGGAGGCATGCAGGCCCTGGAGTGGGCGGTTACCTATCCGGGGTATATGGACTGTGTTATTCCCATAGCGACGTCTGCCCAGCTTACGCCCCAGTGCATAGCCTTTAATGCGGTGCAGAGGGAGGCCATTATGCAGGACCCGGACTGGTGCGGCGGTGATTACTACCCGGGGCCGGGCCCGGTGCGCGGCCTTGCCCTGGCAAGGATGATTGGAATGATAACCTATAAGAGCGACGAGCTGTGGAATCGCAGGTTTGGAAGGGATTTCGGCGGTCCTGATGAAAAATGCTTTGATTTTAGTGGAAGATTCGAGATTGAAAACTATCTTCATTATCAGGGGGATAAACTGGTAAAAAGGTTTGATGCCAACTGCTACATCTACCTTGCAAAGGCCATGGATCTCCACGACATTGCCCGGGGATACGATTCTCTTGAAGAAGCCCTGCGGAGAATTAGATCCATTGTAATTTGCATAGGTATAAGCTCGGACATTCTCTTTCCTCCTTACCTGCTGAGACAGCTGGTGGAAGATCTCCTTTTTCTGGGCAAGAGGGCAAAGTACGTGGAGCTGAAATCTTCCCACGGCCACGATGCCTTTCTTGTGGAGTTTGAGAGGCTGGGGGCTATACTGCGTCAGTTTTTCCTCGCCATTGAAGCCGTTGCTGTATAAATTGGACCATCCACAATTCTTTCAATTCATTCGAATAAAATTGTGATTCTGAGGTGTAAAAAATGTTTGTGATACCGAAAAAGATGTACAAAGGGATGGTTGATTTCTCCAATAAGGAAAAACCCAATGAAGCGTGTGGTCTAATAGGGGGAGTGGAAGGCAGGGCGGAGATATTTTATCCTATGACCAATGTGGATAAAAGCCCAAATAGCTACTTCATGGACCCCAAAGAACAGATTTCCGTGATGAAGGATATAAGAAAAAGGAATATGAAAATGGTTGCTATCTTCCACTCCCACCCCCATGGTTCTGCATATCCTTCTCAGAAAGACGTGAACATGGCTTTTTATCCGGTAGTCTATCTTATATTGTCCCTGGAGGAGCCCCAGGAGCTTCGGGGGTTTAGGATTGACAGGGAAAGGGGAACTGTAAAAGAAGTTGAAATAAAGATTGAAGAATGATTGTATATTTTGTAACATTTTGGTAAGGGGAAATTCAGTGCCAAAAGGATAATGAGCCTACCTATTAGGATTAGAAGCCGGAAAACTCAAAAAAGACCGCTTGGATGGCGGCATGGTTTTTAGACTACAACACTTATTACTCACGAACAACAAGAACATCATCAGATTTTGCACATACACTGTCAATGCACGCAACCACATATACCCGGCCAAGAGTTCCCCGCTGCACCTGCCAAAGTATTTCAGCAACTCCCGTAGTTGCGCTGGGGCAGTCCACTCCAATAAGGCTGGCTAATTCGCAGGTTTCCGTGCCAGTTGGTTCCAGGAAAAAGAAAGCTCTTGATACCGGACGAGTAAAGGTAGCTCGGACAATAACACGTTCTATGAGCTGAACCGCTCCACCCTCCGTGGGCAGCGGTTGGCCTTCCTCGGTCAAAAATCTGAGTGTTAGAACGCGAAACTGACCGGGAGGTTGTGGTCCCCCGGAGGGTATGCAGATAACCTGGCCGATAAAAATGACGTCGCGGTTTACAATCTGAGGGTTGGCTGCCAGTATCGCTTCAACGGTAACTCCAAATCTGCGGGCAATCTTGAAAAGGGAATCAGAAGCCTGGACAGTATAAAGCTGACCGCTGCACTCCTTTGGTGGATTTGGAACCCGCCCGGCAGTGGCAGGTACCGCTTCACGTGTATGCTCAGTCAAATTTATTACCTCCTTGCTGTACCATTATGCTGATACACTATATGCAAAGGCAGTTTTAAATGAAACTGATTTACTTTGGAATATAGATAAGCCGTAAAAAACTGTTATCAATTCATTCTTTTATGTTTCCAGCCTACCTATGAGGAATAAAAAAATAAAAAAGAAGGGATAGGAGGCTGGAGTTATGTCTAAGGTGCTTATATCTGCCATTGGTGCAGGTCAGCCCATTATCAAAAAAGTACCAAATGGCATAAATGAGCGGTCGATCGATGCAGTTATGCAGGATAATGTTCCATTTCAGATAAGGGAATACCAAAAAACTGAATATAGATTTTCGGAAAATGGTAAAGGTTACGTGACTTCTTTTGTTGCTGCAGCGCTGGCCACTCATTTAAAGATTGATAAAGTTATTCTAGTGGGCACAGAAAAATCCATGTGGGAAGAGGTTTATCTTTATTTTGCTCAGAATGCAGATGTATATATTGACGATAATTTTTATACAGATCTAGGCACGAAAGTAGAAAATTATAAACATGGTATGCCTAACAAAGTGAGTGAGAATGATCTTAAAAAGGTTAGTGAGGTTATAGATGCTTACTTGAAAAAACTTCGTTCTGATGCTGAGGGTGGAAGCAGATGTTTTTTAATGGATTACGGAATGAAAGATGAAGAGTTAATTAAGAATTTTAAAACTTTCATGAACATAGCAGATAATTTAAAAGAAGGTGATGAAGTTTACCTGGACATCACTCACTCTTTCCGGTCCATTCCTATTTTTATGTTTGTAATGCTTGATTTCCTTGAGACTTTGAAATATAAAAATATAAAACTTAAAAGCGTGTATTACGGAATGCTTGAGGTTCGCAGAGAAATTGGTTATTCAAAAATAGTGGATTTGAAGCTGCTTTTTACCATATCCAAATGGATTAAAGCAACTTATGATTTCATTAATTACGGCAACGGTTACCTTATATCCGAATTAATTAATGACGAAGAAACAAGTGAAATAATAAAAAACATTTCCGATTTAATTAACCTAAATTCTTTGAAAAATTTAAGAAGCAACGTAGACAAACTAAATAATCTGCTGGAAAGTAAAAAGGCGAAAATTGATACACCGGAATATCTGGCTTTCAGGTATTTGCTGCCTTACGTAGAGGATTTTGCTAAAAGATTCCACGGCTTAAGTTCCAATTCAGAATTTCAATTTAGACTGGCTGAATGGTACTATGAAAACAAACGATATTCCAGCTCCTATATCTGCCTAGCAGAAGCTATAATTACAAAGATCTTGGAATTATATAAAAGTTCAGGAGTAGATGTATCTATTACAAATAAGGATGATCGTGAAAAGGCGAAAAAACTTTTTAAAAATTTTGCTAATGAACCCGATGGTTCGCCGCTGAAGAAACTCCATTGCGAGTTTTCTGAAATAAACTCCATTAGGAATTTAATTGCCCACGCGGGATTTGCAGAGGTTAGGAATGTAAAAGAATGGAATCTTGGAAACCATATAAAAGAAATTCGCAAACTGCTTTTTACAAGTAATTTACCTGAAGAAATAAAAAGGTTGCCAGGCAGTATGCAATTGCCCGAAAATAGCAGTTAAAACAAAAAACATGAAATTTTTAAGGAACCATCCTTAACGGGGGTTCCTTTTTTTGTTGTTTTTTTAGATATTTCTTTATTTTTTTGGATATTTCCCAGAAATGCTTAAATATTCCTTTAATGCATTAAAATAGGAGGATTATAGAAATATATGTCAAATTAGAAAATAACGCAGGAAACGCAGTCTAGGACTTGCAAGTTTCGCTGTTTTATTTTTTATGCCGCTGTTTAGTAATTACCTACTAAATAAAAGAGTAGGAAGTTATGATGGAAATAACGGCTATTTATGGTAACGTTTAGTTCTGTAGTGGACTATGAAATGAACAATTTTAAGTTTTTTAAAGGAGGATAGCTTCTATCAAATGATAAGGGCTGAATACCTGATAACGACCCCGCTTTTTATGGGGGGTGCGGTGCACGACAAATGTGCAGATCCCGAGCTCAGAGTTCCGAGTATTAAGGGTTTGGTACGTTTTTGGTTTAGGGCGGTGGCTTGGCCTTCTATGAGGTCTGTTGAAGAAATATGGGAAAAAGAAAAGGAGCTTTTTGGAAGTGCAGATGGTCAGGGAAAGTTTCTTTTTTCCAGTCAAAGCAGTGATTTAAAAATTGGAGTTCCAGATTCCCAAAAGCCCATAGGCCTTTCATATCTCGGGTATGGAACTTACGGCTCCCGCAAATTTTTTCAGCCCGGGGACAGATTTACATTGGAGCTTAAGTTTAGAGAACATCGTAAAAAGAAGGTCACTGATGAAGATATAGACTATCTAAAAAAGTCGCTTACAGCATTGGGTCTTTTTGGGGGTGCAGGTTCACGCTCTCGAAGGGGGTTTGGCTCCCTTACCTTAACTAATCTTGAGATTGACGGGAAGCGGGTTTGGTCAAAACCAAATTCTTTTGAGGAATTAGAGGAGCGCATTAGAAGTTTTATTTCTGAACTGAGTATAAGGGATTTATCCGAAGAAGATGATTTTCCCCCGTATACCTCTTTCAGCAGCCAAACGAGAGTCAGTGTTGTTGATGGAAGCAGCAGTGAAAACGCCCTTAGACTCTTAAATAAAATTGGCATTGAATTTATAAATTATCGGCGGGAAGTTGGTAGAAAAGAGGGGGATGGTGCTCTTGTTTTGGATTTTTTAAGGGGTGCAGAAATAAATGAACATCCAAGCAGAGCCGTTTTTGGGCTCCCCCACAATTATTATTTTAGGAATATTGGAAAAAGTGCTTCAGTTGAACCTTCGGGTTCTGTAAACAAAAGAAGGGCAAGTCCTCTTTTTATTCATATTCATGCTTTGAATAAAGGTAGATTTGCTGCAGTTCTGACTCTATTACCTGCAGTTTTTTTACCCAAAGATAAGATGATCACCATAAAAGAAAAAGTAAATAAGAAAAAAAGAAAAGTTGAAAATGAAGAAAAAAAAGCAGAAGTGGTTCCAAATGTAAATATTGAATTGATTGAAAACTTTTTGAACAAGTTCAGGGTGGTGTGGCCTTAATGAAGCGAAAGTATTTATATTTTTCTCTAGGTCCAGTCCAGGGCTTTGTGGCTCAGGCAAGAAAGACGAGGGACTTTTGGGCAGGCTCCTTCATTCTTTCGTATTTATCAGGAATGGCGATGCTTGCGGTTCTGGATAACAGAGGAAAATTAATAATACCGAAAGTTGCATCAAAAAATGGCGAATTAGAGGATCCCTTTTTGAAAGCACTTAAGGAAGGGGAAAGCAGCGCCGGAATATCTGGAGATGTTTTGATTTCCACACTGCCCAACAGGTTTACAGCTTCGGTACCCTATGATTTCGATCCTCAAACCTGCGTTGAGGCAGTGAAAAGCAGCTGGAAGAAAATAGCGGATGCGGTTTGGAAGGCCTATGTTGAGCCCGTAGAAAGATTTGGCAGGGGAACCCGGGAAATATGGGACAGGCAGGTTAACGGTTTCTGGGAAGTAACCTGGGCAGTTGAAGAAAAAGCAGAAGATAAGGGGAAAGGTTTGAGTCCCATTCTTAACCGCAGGAAGAACTGGCGGAGCTGGGTTCTTTCTGCAGAGCCCGGAGATAAGTGTACCCTAATGGGAGGGCTTCAGGAAATATCCGGCTGGGTACGGACGAAGGATAAGAATAAACAGGAAACGTTTTGGAAGGCCCTTCGCAGTAAAGTGGGCGGAAGTGAAGTTGATGAAAGGGAGCGCCTTTCTGCTGTTGCACTAATTAAGAGGCTGTTTCCTCTGGTGTCCTACGAAGCTGTAAGCATAAAAAATATGCCTCAGCGTTACCCTTCAACGCCCTACATAGCTGCTGTTCCGTGGATTGCCAAAGCTGCAGAAAAGTTTCCGGATGATGCACGGGAATATGCCGCTTTGGCTTCAAAACTACCCGGAGCAAAGTATCGAGAGGATCCGTATCGTTTTTACATACTGAAAAAAATTTTAGACCAGCAGCCCAGGTCCAGAGAATTTGCTTTTCTGGATGGAAATTGCTTTTTTGAAGCGTCGCTTTCCAATCCAAATCTGTGGAAAGAAGATAAAACAGTGGAAGACTTTAAAGAACTTCGCAGTGAATTAAAACAGAAACTAAAAGCTTTAACCTTAAAAATTGGTGAAGTCCCTTCACCCTTTTACGCTCTTCTTTTAATGGACGGCGACTGCATGGGAAAACTTATCGGTCAAAATGATTCCAATGCGGTAAGTGGTGCCTTGGGAAGATTCAGTTCACAGGTGCCGGAAATGGTCCAAAGTTTTAACGGTATTTTGGTTTATGCCGGTGGAGATGATGTAATGGCTATGGTTCCTATGGATGGTGTTCTTACACTGGCAGAAAAGCTGAGGGACCTTTATATCGATAGTTTCAGAAATACGGGGATTCCTGAAAATGAAACAACTCTATCAGGGGCTGTGGTTTTTGCCCACTACACAACACCTTTGACGGCTGTTATTAAAGAAGCCCACAGACTCCTTGATGACATAGCAAAGGATAAAACCGGAAGGGACAGCCTGGCTGTAACTGTATGGAAGGGTTCGGGAAGGGTTTTAACGTGGTCGGCTCCATGGGAAGCCATTAAAAAAGAAAGCGGAAGTATAATTGATGAGTTTGTGCATTCTTTTTCTGCAGAGGATGCAAAAGAAAAGCAGTATAATTCCACATCCTTATATAATCTTCGCCAGCGTCTATCGGTTCTTCTTGATGTAAGCAGTGAAAATCAAAATTGTGATGAGGGTTTAAGCAAAATCCTGCTGGGAAAAGAAGAACTTATAGATTTTATGGCAGCCGAGTACAGAAGGAGTAGGGAAAGGGAAATTTCCTGGGAAGAAGCTCGGAAGAGAATGGAAAAGCTTTTAAAAATCTGCCGCTGCTGCTGGCGGGATGAAGATTATAAGCTGCAGGTTGATGAGAATTCCTTTGTTTTTGACGGCTTGATGCTCATTAAGTTCCTGGCACAGAAGGGAGTGGAGGGCAGGTGAGCTGGCAGAGATGGGACTTTAGATTTTTGGATACCTGCTTTTTTCGGGAAGCCGTGCCTTTCAACGCAGGGGAAGGCGGATATTCCAGTGTTGAAGGAACTTTCCCGCCTTATATTACGACACTTCAGGGTGCGGTCCGCACCAGTCTTGCGGCAGAAAGGGGCTGGAGCCCCGGGGGAAAAGAGGCAGACTGGCCCCAAGAGCTTGGGGGTCCCGGTGATACAGGGGTTTTAAGTTTTAGGGGACCATATCTGTTTGGTGAGGGAAAGCCGTATTATCCCGCTCCCCTGATGCTGATAAAAGTAAAAGAAGGTTTTTCAAGGTTAATTCCGGGGGAAGCGGTAGAGTGCGACCTTGGAAAGGTAAGGCTTCCCCGTCCCAAAGATGCTGGGGTGGAGGGCATCAAAACTCTAGAAGGATACTTTATAAATAAAGAGTCGCTAGAAAAGGTGCTGAGCGGCGGTGTGCCTTCTGAAAAAGATGTGGTAAGCCTCGATTATTTCTGCGAGAAAGAACCCAGGGTGGGCATTGAGCTTGAAAACGAGACGCGTAAAGCAAAGGAAGGACAGCTTTATAATATCGTTCACACAAGGCCAAAGAAATACACATCCGTTTCCGTATACGTTGGCGGTATACCTTCGGAGTGGAGGCCGGCTCAGAGGCGTATAGTTCCCGTTGGGGGTGAGGCAAGACTTGCAGACGTAGAGGTTAATGAAAGTGCTCCCAACAGTATCATTCCATCAATGCCGTCCATAAAACCAGAAAAAGATGGAAAAGTTCGGTTTACTGTTACGCTGATCACTCCCGGCTGGTATGGAGAAGATGCTGAAAAAATAAAAGAAGTGATAAAAAATGGGCCTCCGGGAGTTCCGGGACAGTGCGTTTCTGCCTGCATTGGAAAGGCAGTTTACATAGGCGGATGGGATATGGCAAACTGTGAGCCCCGTCCCCTGGTAGCTGCTCTGCCTCCTGGAAGCCTGTGGTTTTTTGAGGCAGAAGAAAAAGATTTAGAACGGCTGAAAGAACTTCACGGCAGCTGTATAAGCCCCCGCGATAATTGCGGTTTTGGGCAGGTTATTATTGGCAAATGGGGGGATTTTTGAAATGAAAAGTGCAGTTTTGGGACTTTTTTCGGAAACAAGCCTGCATCCCGGAATGGGACAGGTGGTAGGTGTTGTTGACCTCCCTGTGGCAAGGGAAAAGGCAACGGGTTATCCGGTTATTGTGGGTTCAAGTTTCAAGGGAGCTTTAAGGGATCGTGCTGAGCAGGTATGGGAGGCGGAGGAAGAGAAAGTAAAGCGCATTTTTGGGGAACAGGACGGTGCAGGTTCTCTGCTGGTGACCGATGCTCGCCTTATTCTGCTTCCGGTTCGTTCCCTTCACGGACACTACAAATGGGTTACCTGTCCTTACCTTTTGGAACGGTTGGAGCGCGATCTCAAGCTTGCTGGAATAAATAAGCCTTTCAGCATTCCTTATCCTGTGGAGGGCGAAGCTGTGGTGGCAGAAGGACAGGGTACCATGTATCTGGAAGAGCTTTCCTATACTTTGAAGGAAAATGCTGAAGCTATTGATTCTTTAGTGAAGGTACTGGCTGACCTCATTCTTCATCCTACGGTTAAGGAAAGACTTTTAAAGGGAATTGCAGTCATCAGCGATAAAGAATTTTCCCACTTTGCTCGTTTTGGCCTGTCGGTAAATGCAAGAAATGTTCTGAATAAAGAAACAAAGACCAGTGAAAACCTGTGGTACGAGGAGACCATTCCGCCGGATACTTTGTTTTATGCCCTTCTCTTTGATCGAGATAAAAATGGAAGTAATTTAAAGGAGGTAATGGCACTTTTTGGCGAACGCCCCTACATTCAGGTGGGCGGAAACGAAACAGTGGGGCAGGGATGGTGCGCAGTTTCCTTTGCGGTTGACGGGGGTGAAATGAGTTGATTAGGACTTTAGGTCAATTAAGAGCGGAAGATGCCCTTAATCAGGTGCGGAAAATCGAAAAGGAATGTTCCCCCGAAGTACAGGAAAAGTTCGCTACCTATACTGAGGGGCTCCCTGCTGCAATTCTCAACAACGGATTGGGGCAGGCTTGTGCTGCACTTTTGGCACGGGCGGAGGGCAAAAAAGATGATGCTCACTACCTCCTTTTTGAGGCTCTTGAAAAGTGGCTGTGCAGGGATGATCCCCACGCACCCTACAGGAAAAGCGAAAATCTTATGGATGCCATAGTGGGAGGTAGTCGGTCTGATTACATACTAGCTCAGGAGGAAGCCCTTGCATGGCTGGAATGGCTAAAGAAATTTGCCGTGGCATTTTTCAAAAAGCATGAAAAGAAAGAAAGCTGAAAAGGGAGGGGAGCAGTATATGGCTGTACCTTTATACAACGATGGTGAAGGTGTTCCCCAGAAGTATGATAAAGGCTTTAATACGGGGCTGTGGTATGACAAGTTTTTTAATCAGTGGGAAGAAAAATGGTCCATTCCTACGGAAGGAAAAAGGAATTGGATAGAGCAGGTGGCACGGAAAAAGGAGCCTGTGGGAGATGAAAAATTGATAAGGGAAATGCTTCAGCGCCATGTTATGCTGGTTCGTGCTCTCAACGGAAAATTTCAGTGCTATGAAACGGTTTGGCGCTTTGTTACAGGATTGGGTTACAGTAATCCAATTGAAAATGGCTTTGCCTGGCATCATACCCTTGGGGTTCCCTATCTTCCGGGAAGCTCCGTAAAGGGTATTGTTAGAGCCTGGGCTGAAGAATGGGGAGGTGCTTTGGACCAGGAGATACAGCGGATTTTTGGCCCCAGGGGTGAGGGTGAAATTATTGAAAAAAGTGCTGGAAGCGTTATCTTTTTTGACGCCCTTCCCACGAAACCCGTACAAATGGACATAGACGTAATGACGCCCCATTACCAGCAGTACTACATGCAGAAAACTCCCGAACTTGCTCCCGGAGACTGGTACGATCCTAATCCCATACCTTTTCTTACAGTAGCAGAAAAGCAGACCTTTGTATTTGCTGTTGCCCCTCGTTCATTAAAAGAGCGGGACTGCGGGGATGCAGAAAAGGCTCTGGAATGGCTCAGTGAGGCGCTGTCATTTATGGGTGCTGGGGCTAAAACGGCTGCTGGATATGGACGTTTTAGAAGAAATGAGGGTGAAGAAGCCAAGATAGCATATCTTCTGCCGGAAGAATTTGTTTATGGTCCCAAAAATGACGAAACTCAGGAAGAAAGTTCTGCAGGTCCCATAGAAAGGGAAATGATTGAGGACGGATACAGAAGTGATGAAGAAGCCTTCATGAGGGCAATGAACGATAAATGGCTCAAAAAATTGGAAGATAAACAGGTTCCAATAGAAGAGAAAAAGGAAATTGCTGTTCTTCTTAAAGGTTGGTATCAGCAATATCGTAAGGGTCAGTGGGAGAAACCCAATAGGAAAAATAAGAAAAAGATAGCTTTGATTAAAAAAGTGCTCGGCGAGCAGTAATTTAGAGCGGCTTCTTTAAACATTAGGAAAATGTTGGGGTGGTTTCTGTGCAGCTTACTATTTATTTTAATGCTCCCGGTGCGGTTGCTGTCCCTGTACAATACGGCCACCTGCTCCAGGGAATGATCTACCATCAGATGGATGATCCAGCACTGAGAAGCTACTTGCACGAGCAGGGATTTGTTCTGGAAAAACGGCACTTTAAATTATTTACCTTTTCTCGGCTTATGGGGAAGAAAACAGTTTATGACAGGAAAACCCGCCGCTTAATTTTAGACCCCCCCATTCGCCTTACAATCTGCTCCCCAATTCCTTTCATACTTCAGGAGTTGGGGACGGGTATTCTGCGAAAGGGAAAGGTGCGTATCGGAAGTGCATTTCTAGAAGTGAAGGAAATGGCAACTGCAGCACCAAAGGTTTCCAAAAACACTATTCGGGTGCGAATGCTTTCACCGCTGGTGGTTTACAGCACTTATAGCAGAGGTGGACGCAAATATACATATTATTATTCCCCATACGAAGAACGCTTTTCGGAGCTGATTGCCGGCAATCTTGAGAAAAAGTATCTGCTGGTTCATGGGCGTACATGCATATCAGACGGGCTGACAGTGCGCCCCGTAAAAGTTGATGAAAGGGATATGAAGGTAACTTATTATAAAGAAACAGTGGTTAAAGGATGGCTTGGGGAATACGAGCTTTCCGGTGAACCGGAACTCCTGCAGCTGGCATTAGATGCAGGCTTGGGAGCAAAAAATTCCCAAGGCTACGGCTGCTGCAGTTTGGTGCAGTAGTACGAATTTAATGATTATTGGGGCTTTGAGCTAGAGGAGGACTGTAAAAAATGCTGGAGAGCATAATCGAAATAGGTGGGGCGGTTTTAGAGAAAGTTTCAGAAGAAAAGGATAAGTTGAGCGCACATATTCAAGAAGTTCCCTATGAAAAAAATGGAAAAAAACAGCATGTTTGTAAGTTTATATTTGACACAAAAAATCTAATTTTCGATGTAGATGTTAGTGAAGAAATAGATCAAGATACGGCTAAAAAATATCTTTTTATTGATTCTGTTGGTGGGCCTAATTCACCGCAGTGGTACATTACCAGTAAAGGAAGCAGTTATATATTGAGTGAGCTATTCCCAAACCTTAAAGAAAGGGGCTTATTTAAAGATATAGTGGAAATTATAATTGATAATTTCTATTGGCGTTCTCCAGTAGATCTAGGTGGAAAGAAATATGCCTATATGCTTAATATTGAAAAATTGGGAGTAAGCACTAAAACAATGAATGATTTGTTAAGTGAAACAGTTAAAACAAATGAACCAGGAAAAAAGATGCGTGATTTAGTTAAAAAAGAAATTAAAGACTGGATATTAAAAAAATACGGGGTAAATGAGAATGAAATAGGCTTATATACAGTGGTTGTTGATGGTTTTCTACTTACAGATGATGAGAACTATCGGAATGAAGTTTTAAAATCTAAAAGTGCTGCTACGACTGATACAAAAAAGAAAAAGAGCAAAAAAAGCCATATAGGGCTTGAGTGTAATGTCTGCGGTTCTAAAGAAAATATAAGTCAAGAGCTTGACAAAATGAAGATCAAGTACTTTACCACTAATCAAATTATTTTTAAGGGCAATTTGGAGACTTATGCAAAGAGCCTTAATTTGTGCAGCAGCTGTATTGAAAAATTGCAGGCGGGAGAAGTATTTGTACAGAACAATTTGGCTACCAACATAGCCGGCTTTAATGTTTACGTTATTCCCAACCTCATATATGGACAGAAGTTGGATGCTGAAAAAATGGGCAACCTTTGTAAAAACCTTATAAATACAGTTAACATGGCTAGAAACATTGATGAAATAAAAAAATTTAGAGAACAAATAGAGCGTTTACAGTATTTTGATGATATTGTGTATTTATTGGATTTTGCATTTGTGCGTATCACCCAGGCATCTACTAAAATACTGCGACTTATAAAAGATGTTAAACCTTCATTTTTTGAGTTTTTTGAAAAGGCCACTGCTGAAATCAAAACCAAAGTAGATTACCATTTTCAAGGAAGATATAAATATTATGGAGGACTTAACAGCATTTATTATATGACTCCGGTGAAATTTAAAGAGGGTAAAAATGCCAGCTACAGGGATTTACTGGCATTATATGATGCTATTTTCTTAGGACAGGAGGTGGATAAAAGATATATAATCTCTAATCTTGTAAACGGCATCGGAATAGTTTTCTACGAGCAGGAAGGGTATAATATCAGGACTGCAAAAAAAAATCTTCATTATTTTATTCTTGACGCTATGTTTTACTTAGAATTCCTCGAAAAAATGGGATGCATGAAAGGCGGTGATAAAGTGGATTACAGTGATTTAGGTTTGGCAGATGAGCTGAAAAATTTTATGGAAGACATGAAGTACGATGAAACGCAGGCAGCAATGTTTCTTTTGGGCTATTTAGTGGGAGAAGTAGGAAATGCTCAGTACCGCAGAAGCAAAGAAAACAATAGTGAAGGGACTTATAAGCCTGTGCTTAATAAAATAAACTTCAACGGTATAGATAAGAGTAAAATTATGCGGCTGCGTTCAGAAATTTTTAACAAACTTAGACAGGAAAAGATACTGCAGTATAATGAGAAAATCTACGCTGCCTGTACTAAATTGATGGACAGGAATATAAAAAATTGGAAACTTAACAAAGATGAAAACTTGTTCTATCTTTTATCCGGCTATGCGTATGCTACCACTGCTCCGATGAAAAAGAAAGGGGAGGAAGATGATAATGAATAACAGCATAATGCTTTATTTGTATGATGCTAAACTTACTAATCCCAATGGAGATCCGGATGAAGAAAATCGCCCGCGCATGGATTATGAGCGCAGCATAAACTTGGTTTCTGACCTGCGTCTCAAACGGTATATAAGGGATTATCTGCTTGATCAAGGATATGAACTTTATGTTCAAAAAATAGGAGATAAACCGGTTACGGCACAGGAAAGGGTAAAGGATCTCAAAAATGCCAGTGATGAAGAAATTTTTAATCGTTTTATCGACATAAGGATGTTCGGAGCTACGGTTCCAGTTAAAAAGGACAACAAATCTTTTATAGGACCGGTGCAGTTTAATTGGGGATATTCTTTAAACAAGGTTGAACTTTTGGAAGCAGGTATAACTTCCACTTTTGCCAGTGGAGAAAGCAAGAAACAGGGAGCAATGGGGAGAGATTATCGAGTAAAGTATTCCTTTATAGCTTTTTCTGGTGTAATAAGCGGGAAAAGGGCAGAGTATGTAAATTTAACTGATGATGATGTGAAGCTGCTTGATGAAGCGATGAAAAAAGCTATTCCTCTTTTGGCTACCCGCAGCAAAATAGGGCAGACTCCTAGACTTTATATGCGAGTGGAATTTACAGATAATCAGACTATACTCAACGACCTGCGCGGCTATATAAATTTGGTAAACAGTGAAGAAAGCCTTCGTTCCATTGAGGAATGTGCTCTGGAATGCGGTAGGCTTAAAGAGTACCTTAACAAAAATCGAGAACTTATCTCTAAAGTATATTACTTCAAAGATGAAGAATTGAAAATTTTAGTAAATGGAGAAGAAAGCAGTATTAATAATGTGTTAGAGGGTTTTAAAACTATAGAATTATAAATTAATAAGGGATGATATTTTATGAAGGTGCTTATTTTTGACCTGAAAGGAACCTTTGCCCATTTTCGTAAGATATATAATAATTCTTCTTCTCTTAGTTATTCTATTCCCCCGCGTACTACCGTCATAGGAATAATTGCTGCAGTATTAGGAAAAGAAAGAGATTCTTATTATGAAGAGATGAGTTCTGAGGTTGTAAAAATTGCTGTTCGTAAAATGAGCCGTACCAGAAAAATAATGCAGTCTGTAAATTATATAAAAGCTACAGGGCCTTCCTATTTAGTTAATCCCAAAGATCATACTCAAATTCCCTTTGAAATTGTATGTGGAGATCCTGAGGTAAGATATAGGGTTTATTTTAGGACTGATAAAAGTGAGCTGTATAAAGACCTAAAAAGTGCCCTGCAGATGAATAAATCAGTATTTCCTATTTACTTAGGAGCAGCACCTTTTAACGGCACCTTTGAATGGGTAGATGAAGGGGAATTGGAATTAAATGATGTTAAAGGGGAAAAGGAAATCTGTACACCAATTGAAGTTAACAGTATTGAAAAATTAATTTGGAAGCAGATGCAAAAGGAAAATATTCTTATCAAAGATAAAATGCCCGTTGATTTTGCCAAAGATAGATATCCAATAAATACAAAAAGCTATATTTATGATGACAGGGGAGAGAGCATAGGTATAAAGCTGAAGCCGGAAGCCGTATGTTTTAAAGTAAAATACATGGTAAAAAGCAAAAAGATAGAAGAAAATATAGTTTTTTATTGATTAGAAGGTGAAACAAATGATTTTTTATTCTCATCTTAATAAAGAATTAAGGCAGCATTTGTGTGAAGTCAGGGATTTGGCTCTATTATATTGCCCCAAAAAGTATAAAAAGGCTGTAGAAATTGCTGCTTTATCCCATGATTTTGGGAAATTTACTACCTACTTTCAGGATTATCTTTGGAAAAAGAAAAAAGATGGGAATCTTCATCATCATGGTTTTATATCTGCACTTTTTGGAGCATTTTGGGCCCTTAAAGAATGGGGGGATGATTCATTTTATCCCCTCATTATTTATAGTGTTATACATCACCATCACGGCAATTTAACTACCTATGATGATATTTTGCCCAAACATCCCCTGGATTTTGGGGAAAATATGAAAGCAAAAGTAGAACTGGCTTATAAACAAATAGAAAATATAAAAAGCAATTTGAAACATATCCAAAAAGCATTAAGGGATGTTATTCCTGTTGAAATATTAAATGAATTTGTATTGAACTTTTGCCCTGAAGATTATCTGGTATTACTATTAAAGAGAAATTATCAATTTAAAATGCATGGCGAAGGAAGGAATGATGAAAGCTATTTTTTGCATCAATTCGTCTATTCCTCTCTAATTGCTGCTGACAAGCTTAGTGCAGCTGATTTGCAGAACATAGAACCTGCTTTTGTTAGCTATGCCCAATGGCTGAAAGCAAGAAAAAGCTTTTTAGGAGAAGAGACTGTAGAACCTGGAAAAAATATAAATGCTGTAAGAACCGAAATATTTGATAAAGTACAGAAAAGCATCGATAAATATTGTGATAAAGGAAAAGTTTTTACTATAACTAGTCCCACAGGAACAGGTAAGACTTTAACTGGGTTTTGCGCAGCAGCTAAGCTTAATGAATACTTGGGGGGAAATAGGCAGATAATTTATATTTTGCCTTTTACCTCTATTATTGACCAAAATTTTGAGGTTATAAATAAATTATTGGCAGGCACTTCAGCGCCTGCTGATCTGTCCCATATACTTAAGCATCATCATTTAAGCTACATGGATAGTAATGAAAATGAAGACAATCTAAATTACAGCAGCAGTGGTTTAAAACTCTTAATTGAAAACTGGCCTTCCGGGGTAGTGATTACTACATTTGTACAGTTCTTTGAAAGTATCTTGAGCCACCGCAACCGTATGCTGAAAAAGCTGCATAGATTAAGGGATTCGATTATCCTTATCGATGAGATTCAGGCTTTAGATGTGGAATATTACGTTTTGGTGGAATACGTGCTTGGTATATTATGTAAACACTATGATGCTAGAGTAATTCTTATGACGGCTACTAGACCTCTTATTTTCATAGGTGATGAAAATAACGAACTTAAAGCTGTTGAACTGCTGTCAGATTACCCTTCCTATTATAAATATTTCAACCGCACTTCTATTTGTATTGAGCGGGAAAAAATTGAAATAGAGGGATTAATAAACCAATTTGAAGATTTATTATCAGATGATGCATCCTGTTTACTTGTTTTTAACACTATAAATTCTTCCCTAGAAGCCTATAAAAAAGTAAATGAAATTTTGCTGGAAAAAAATATTAAAAAACCTGTTTTTTATTTATCTACCAATATTGTTCCGGCTCATAGAAAGCAGAGAATAAAAGAGATAAAAGAATGTATGGAAAAAGGAGAAAAAGTTATTCTCATCTCAACCCAGGTGGTAGAAGCAGGGGTTGATTTGGATTTTGACATAGTTATTCGAGATTTTGCTCCTTTAGATTCCATCATCCAATGTGCAGGAAGGTGCAACCGCTCAGGTTTACAGCATGAGCCCCGCAGGGGAAAAGTGTATTTATGCAATTTAGTGGATGATAAAGGGCATATGTACGCGCATAAAATCTATGGAAAATCCAACCTCCTTGTAACCCAGAAAGTATTAGAGAATTACGACAGGGTAGAGGAAAAGAATTACATTGACTTAATTGAAAACTACTACAAACTCCTTAAAGAGAAGAAGAGCAGTCAAATTTCAGATGAACTCATTGATGCCATGAAAGATTTTGCTATGGAAAAGGGGAAAATTGCAAGCTTTTCCCTTATTAAGAATAATCCCGGATATATTGATGTATTGTTTAGGCTAAATGAAGAAGTGGAAAAAGCTTATCAGGAGTTTTGGGAAGTTATAAAAATAAAGGATTTAGAAGCTAGAACCGAGAGGTATCTAAAAATTTTACCCATCCTTACAAGCCATACTATTTCTATGCCGGCTAAATATGCGGGCTGTTTTGAAAAGAAGCCTTTAGGAGATGGTTATTTCTTTTCCTTGCCTCCAGAGGGTAAAGAAGAATTTTATGATGAAAGCACTGGTTTTAAGAGAGATAAAAAAGATGAAGCAATTTTTTTCTAAAAATAATTTTGTAAAAAGGTGGGAAAATGGATTTTTATGTAACTGGAACCCTTATATGGTACTATTATATATGCAAACGACAGGTCTGGCTTATGGCACATAATTTAGAGCCTGATCAAGAAGATGAAAATATTAAAATAGGGAGACTCATAACAGAAACTGCCTATGTAAGGGAGAAAAAGGAGACCGATATAGTTACTGGTAAATTTGATGTTTTACGAAATGAAGGAGGAAATATTGTAGTAGGTGAGATTAAGAAATCTTCCCGTTTTATAGAAAGTGCAGGAAAGCAGCTTTTATTCTATCTTTGGCAGCTTAAAGAAATGGGTATAGAAGCTAGAGGAGAACTTCTTATACCTGAAGAGAAGAAAAAAATTGAATTTTTATTGGATGAAAACAATGAAAAAGAAATAAAAAAAGCTGTAAAAGAAATAAAAAAAATTGTCTTTAGTCCTTCACCTCCACCGCCTATCAAAAATAAGTACTGCGGCAGATGTGCTTATGCTGAGTTTTGCTGGTCTTAGACAAAAGCAGGTGATCAAGTGAAAAAAACGGTTTATGTTTTTAATGATGGAGAGTTTAAAAGAAAAGATAATACTATTTATTTTGAAACGAATGAAGGCAGAAAATATTTGCCCGTTGAAGATTTAAAAGAAATTTATATTTTTGGGGAAGTAAGTTTAAATAAGAGATTTTTGGAATTTCTATCCCAAAAAGAAATAATTCTTCATTTTTTTAACAACTATGGTTACTATACTGGCAGCTATTATCCCCGTGAACATTTAAATTCTGGTTACATGATATTAAGGCAGGCTGAATTTTATTTGGATAAAGTAAAAAGGCTGAAGCTGGCTAAAGAATTTGTACGGGGAGCAGTTCTGAATATTTTTAATGTAATTAGATACTATCATAACCGCGGCCTAAATTTGGCAGAAACTATGGAAAGAATAAATCACCTGAAAGATAAAATAGATAGCTGTGCCACAGCAGAGGAATTAATGGCTGTGGAGGGCAATATAAGAGAAGCTTATTATTACTCTTTTAACTCAATAATTAACAAACCAGGGTTTGAATTTAATGGTAGGAACCGTAGACCTCCTAAGGACCGCATTAATGCTCTCCTAAGTTTTGGCAACACTATTCTTTATACAGCAGTGTTAAGTGAAATTTATAAAACCCATCTTGATCCCCGCATAGGTTACCTTCATACGACCAATTTCAGGCGTTTTACATTGAACCTTGACATAGCAGAAATATTTAAACCAATATTGGTTGATAGACTAATTTTTAACTTAATAGGTCGCAATAAGCTCAAAAATTCTCACTTTGATAGTAAAGTAGACAGCATATTACTCAATGATAAAGGACGCAGATTATTTCTGCAGGAGTGGGAAGAAAAAATAAAAACAACTATAAAACACCGAAACTTAGGAAGAGAAGTTTCTTACCGCCGTCTTATAAGGATGGAACTATATAAATTGGAAAAACATTTAATGGGAGAAAAGGAATATGAACCTTTTGTATCCCGATGGTAGGATGTGTTGTTATTTGTGTTTGTTATAATGGTCTATGATGTTGGAGAAAAAAGAGTGGCTAAGGTGCTAAAAATTTCCCGTAAATATCTTTATTGGGTGCAGAATTCCGTATTTGAAGGAGAAATTAGTGAAAGCAATTTACGTAGGCTTAAACATGAACTAAAAAAAGTTATAAATGAGGAGCACGATTCTGTAATATTTTATACTTTTAGGACCACCAAATATTCCCAACGTGAGATAATGGGAATACAAAAGGGTGGGGAGGAAAACTTCCTTTAAAAATTGTCGTCGACCTCCAATAATGTAAAAACCCCTGGGGGTCGACGACAGTTAAAAAACCTAAGTCTTGTTAGTGGAAAGCTTTTATTCCCAAGGGATTGAAGGAATTGCAAAGCTGAAAAATAAAAAGGTTGATGGTAGAAACTGCTTGATGGTATAATTCTGTCAAGCGTTGATTTATGCGCCCAAAATGGGTTTTCAGCCTACCTATAAGGACTTGAAACGCGCAAGTAGACCAGCAGGCTATATTCAATCAAGAGCGTTTTCAGCCTACCTATAAGGACTTGAAACCTTTGGATTTGAACTATGAACAGGACGTAAGCATTGGTTTTCAGCCTACCTATAAG